>NZ_JBJHAK010000001.1:0-343042 GCF_054050975.1 Blastococcus sp. SYSU DS0828
CCTTTGGAGTGGTGTGGTGTCGACGGCCCCCCCCCCCCGCCCCCCCCCCCCCCCCCCCCCCCCCCCCCCCCCCCCCCCCCCCCCCCCCCCCCCCCCCCCCCCCCCCCCCCCCCGCCTCAGAGTTGTTGGGTCAGGTTGACGGCGTTGCCGTCCGGGTCGGTGACGTGCGCGACGCGCTGCCCCCACGGCATGTCGTTCGACCCGTGCGGCGCCGCGCCGCCGAGCTCCGCGACCCGGGGGAGGACGCGGTCGACGTCGGGGACCTCGATGCTCAGCAGCACCCGCCCGGGGGTGCCGGCCGCGACGCCGGAGTCGGCGGTGAGGCCCAGCTCCGAGCTCCCTACCCGCAGACCTAGGTAGTACAGCGGCCCCTCCTCCGGGAAACGGTCGGTCTCCTCCGCGTCGAGGAGACCGACGTAGAAGGACCGCAGCCGTTCGAGATCGGGCGTGACGACGATCGGGCGGACGGTGGGGGACATGCGGGCTCCCGGGGTGCGTGGTCGGCGGTGGTGCTGGGTGGACCGCCGCCGGCGCGAGAACTGAGCGGTCAGCCCTCCCGGATGAGCAGCCAGCGGGCGAACGCCGCGTCCGCGTGCAGCTCCGTCCGCCAACGCACCGACAGCCGGAAGGCTCCCGGCGGCACGACCAGCAGGGGGCTCGCGTCGGTGGCGGCGCCGGCGGCCAGCTCGCCGGAGTCCGGCGTCGGGCCGGGGGACTCGGGCAGCAGGAAGGCGCCGTCCTCGCCCGTGCCGTCCAGCGCCGCGCTGATGAAGGCGAGCCGGCCGCTTGGGACGGACACCACGTCGCCGACCTGGTCGTGGGCCTCGGGGAAGGCCAGCGCGGCGTCCAGGGCCTCCCGGTAGTCGCCCGCGGTCGCCTGGACGACGGCGATGCTGCCGTCGTCGGCGCGGAACACCTCCAGCCAGCCCTCGTCGCCGACCTCGGGGTCTGTCAGCACCAGCGCCGCGGTGCTCCCACCCAGCCGGATGCCGGTGAGCTGGTAGTCCAGCTGCGGCACCAGCGCCTCGTACCCCTGCTCGCTGAGGCCGCGCCAGTGCGGCAGCAGGTCGCTGTCGAGGGCGAGGAAGGGTTCGCCGTCGGTCCAGCAGCGGCCGACGTGGGTCCAGGTGCGCGGCATGGTCCGATCATCGTCCCCGTCCGCGGGCGGCCGCCGCTACGGTTCGGCAGATGTCGGCGCACAGGCTGGACCGGGACGAGGCGCGCGCGATCGCCGTGCGCGCCCAGCTGCTGGACGGCCACCGACCCGAGAGCCTGCTGGCGACGGTCCGGCACCTGACGCTGCTCCAGGTCGACCCCACAGCGGCGATCGCTCCCAGCGCCGACCTGGTCGCCTGGAGCCGGCTCGGGAGCAGCTACCTCCCGGCCCAGCTGACCCGGGCCCTCGAGGACCGCAGCCTCGTGGAGCACAACGCACTGGTCCGGCCGATGGAGGACATCGCGCTGCTGCTGGCGGGCATGGCCCGCTGGCCGAGCAGGGAGGCGCCGCGTGCGTGGCTCCAGGCCAACGAGTCGTTCCGGCGCGACGTCGTCGGGCGACTGCGCTCGTCCGGGCCGCTGCTCTCCCGGGACATCCCCGACACGAGCTCGGTGCCGTGGGCGTCCACGGGCTGGACCCACGACCGCAACGTCACCCAGATGCTCGAGTTCCTGATGATGCGCGGCGAGGTCGCGATCGCGGGGCGGCGCGGCCGGCAGCGCCTGTGGGACGTCGCCGAGCGGGTCTACCCGGCCGGTCTCACCGCTGTGCCGCTGGAGGAGGCCCGCCGCATCCGCGACGAGCGGCGGCTGCGCGCCCTGGGCCTCGCCCGGGAGAAGGGGGCGTCGGTACCGGGCGAGCCGGTCGACGTCCGCGACGCAGGGGAGTCCGCGACCATCGAGGGGGTGGCCGGGACGTGGCGGGTCGACCCCGCCGCGGTCGGGCAGCCGTTCGCGGGGCGGACCGCGCTGCTGTCACCGTTCGACCGCCTGGTGCACGACCGTCGGCGCGCGCTGGAGCTCTTCGGCTTCGAGTACCAGCTGGAGATGTACAAGCCGCGGGCCAAGCGCCGGTGGGGCTACTTCGCGCTCCCCGTCCTGCACCACGACCGGCTGGTCGGGAAGCTCGACGCCACCGCCGATCGCGCCGGTGGCCGGCTGGTGGTGCACGGCGTCCACGAGGACGTGCCGTTCACCGCGGCCGTGCGCAACGCGGTGCGGGCCGAGATCGGGGAGCTCGCGCGGTGGCTCGGCCTGGTGGTGGACGCGCCGACCCGGTGAGGTCAGCCGGCGCCGGCCAGCACGTCGGCGAGCGGGCCTGGCCGGCTCAACGCCACGCAGTGGCCGGCGTCGATCTCGACGGGGCGCACCCCGAGGCGCACGGCCGCCAGGCGACGCAGGAAGCCGGCCGGGAAGAGCCGGTCCTGCGTGCAGACGACGACGGTGGTCGGCACGTCCGGCCACGCCTCGAGCGGCCACGGCTGCGCGCACGCGGCGGTGGAGGGGTGCGCGCGCTCCCTGCTGATCGCCTCCTCGGCCAGCGACCGGGGCACGTCGTGGTAATAGGCGACGTACGGGTCGTCGCTGCCGGTGCGGCCCCCGTCGCGGGCCGCCTGGGCACGTGCCGCCTCGGCATAGCCGCTGCTGATCCACCACTCGTCGGGTGCCTCACCCGGTGCCGGGACCATCGCGGCCACCAGGACCAGCGCCCTGGCCCGGAGGCGGGCAGCCACCAGGGGAGCGGTGAACCCGCCGAACGAGTGACCCACCACCACGAGGTCGGGGGCGGCGCCGACCGCCTCGACGACCGCATCGGCGTAGTCGTCGAGCGTCAGGGAGTCGTCGCCGGCCGGGAGGTCCGGTGCGACCGCGTGGTGGCCGCGCCGGCGGAGGTCGGACTCGACCAGGTGCCAGTACCACCCGTCGTCACCGGCTCCGTGCACCAGTGCGAACGTGCTCACCCGGGCCTCCCATCGTCTGTCACCGGCGTGCTCAGGGAAGACCCGCGTGGTCCACCGAACTCATCGGCGATCCGGGCGCCGCGACGGGCGACGGGCGCCGGCTCAGCCGGGGTCGGAGGCGACGATCTCCTGCAGCGCACGGACGTGACCGCGGTAGGCGCGGCTGCCCTCGCTGGTCAGTGCCAGCCAGAGCCGGCTGCGGGCATCGCGGACAGCTTTTTCCTGTGTGACGTAACCAGCGTCGGCAAGCTGGCTCAGGTGCTTGCTGAGCGCCGACTTCGAGATGCCCAGCTTCTCCTGCAGCACGGTGAACTCGACCTTCTGGGCGGCGCTGAGCATCGCGCAGATGCGCAGCCGGTGCGGCGCGTGGATGACCTCGTCGAAGGCCGGGGCGTCAGCGCTCATGCCCGTACTCGCGGCCGTAGCGGTACCCGGTGACGAGGACGGCGCCGGCGACGACCGCGGCGCCCGGGAACCAGATCCACCAGGCGTCGGTGAAGGCCTCCACCAGCCAGCAGGCCACGAACGTGCCCAGGACGACGGCCAGGTACCCGACCATGTCGGCCGGCTGCACCGAGGCGCCGGACACCCCCTCCGGGTTGAACCAGTACCGGTGGGCGAGCAGGCCGCTGATGACCACGAGGGGGAGGACCGCGAAGGCGGCGGTCTTCGGGGGCAGCAGCTGGGCGAGGGCGACCCCGGCGACGACCGCCGCCATCACCACGAAGAACCAACGGGGGATCGGCGGATACCGCACCGCGTCCTGGTCGCGCGCCAGCTGGGCGAGCGTCTCGCGGGCTTCCTCGGGGGACGGTGATCGGCCGCTAGGAGTTTCCATATGGGAAACAGTAGGGCAAAGTTTCCTCGACGGCAACACTGGCCACCCTGGTGGCGAGGCGGATCTGTGCCCGCGCGGCGGGGGGGCCGTCGTTGATTGGGCCCTGACACTGGATCCGTGGCGAGAACCGTGCGCGTCCACGAGGCGACGACACACCTGTCGGCTGCTGGAAGCGGTCGGGGCAGGGGAGGACGTCGTCATCACGCGCGCCGGCAAACCGGTTGCCCGCCTGGTCGCGGCCGGCACCCGGGCGGTTCGGCGCGTACCGGGCTCGCTGCGGGGCCGGATGAGGATCGCGGACGACTTCGACGAGATGCCCGAGGGGGGCGCTCGCGGCATTCCGAGGCGTCGGCCCGTGACCTTGCCGGCGGAGCTCGGTCGGCGTTGGTGGTCCACGGAGCCGAGTGCGGCGACAGGATGGTGATGGTGGCATTGCCGCCGCCCATGTCCGGTGGGCGGTCCCCGTCATGCAGGGAGCGGCTCGCGCACCCTGACCTGGCCGTTGCCGGCGCTCAGGTCAGGTGAGTTGCTCGTGCCGGAACGTCTCGCCGTGGGGGTAGATGAGCTCGACCTCGAAGCAGTCTGCGGCGACATGCTCGAGGAAGCTGCGGGCGGTCCCGGTGGGTGCGGCCGGGAGGAGGACCGCGATGGACTCGACGGTGGTCCGGTCATCGAGGGCGGAGGTGTTCGCTGCGTACCGGTAGGCGGCTGCCTGAGCCCATGCGTGAGCGACGGTGACGACATCGGCGGCGGCTTTCGCCTCCACGACGCGCCGGACCGTTGGCTCGTACACGTCGGCTCGCAGTTCACCGATGGGGTGCTCTCGGAGGTAGCGGTGAGGGAGTGTCGCGACATACGCGGCGACGAGGTCCGCTTCGAGCTGCTGGCGGGCGGGTGAAGCCGGTGGTTGCACGGCGATGGCTTCAGCCCGTTGAGCGAAGCGGCCAGCCGTGTCGAAGCGTGACGGCAGGTCGGTCCGCTGCCAGAACACGCGGCTGCTCTTGAGTTCGTGACCTTTCAGCAGGGTGTGCATGGCCTCGTAGACGTCGCAGTGCCGGTAGCGGCCGTCGAGCTCCTCGAAGGTCTCCCAGATGGACCGGCTGCCGCCCGGGCGGTCGTTGCGGGTGCAGGGCCACTGCAGAGACAGGACGGCGGCGGCGACCTCATGGAGGGGTGCGGGTGCGGCGTCGCCGGGGCGGGGGTGGCGCATGCGCTCGGGGGCGTGGGCGAAGCACATCACACCGGTGCGTTCGAGGTCCAGGACGGCGCGGAGGACTGCCGGGGTGGCCTCGGCCGTGTAGCCGCGCGCCTTGAGGTGGTCGATGACCTCGCTCCACTGCAGCAGATCGTCTCCGAGGTGCTGCTCGATATAGCGGGTCGCGACGGCAGTGACGTGGTCGAGGTTCTGCGAGGCGGAGGCGGTGCTCATGACGGTGAACGCTACGACGGTCACGGGCTCGTCGGTGCTGGGACGCTGTACGGCGTCGCGCCCACCACCTGGCGGAGCTGGTCCTGCATCCGTTGCAACAGTCCCTCAGTTAGTTGACATAACGTCGATTATCGGCGCGATAGAACGGGGCGCGAGAAGGGGCTGACACCTGTCGGGAATCGCCCAGGTCGGCCGGCGTGATGACCGTCCACCGCAGGCGTCGCCGCCGCGGCTTTTGACGCCCGAGGCCGATGTCGGAGGCCGATGTCGGAGGCCGATGTCGGGACGCCGCTCGGGTGCCCGTTGCCGACGTCCCGCCTCACGACCCCGCGGCTGGGTCGGCAGCCGGCTGCCTGTGCGCACTTGCGGGCACCTCCGACCTCCGGCTCGTCCGACTCCCCCGAAATTGATCTTGGCTCGGGACGTGCGCCGCCCGTCGAGCGTTCGTGCGGCCCGTCCGCGACCCCCGGCATCCGGTCCTCCCCGGCCACCCTCCCCGTCCGCTGACACCAGCATCGTTACGTCACAGTGACGTATTCACTGTGGTGTCGGTCGTTCGACAGGCGGACCACCGTCGGGCTTCGTAGGGTCGGGCACATGAGAATCCGACGACCGTTCGCCGCACTGCTGACTTCGCTGGCGCTCTTCGGCGGAGCTGCGACGCTGACCGCGTGCGGGGATCCGGCCGGGCTGGATCGCAATGACGGCAGCACCGACGAGGTCGTGGAGACGGTCGACCCCGAGGACGCCGACCGGGAGAACCTGCCGGACGTCAGCAACCCGGAGACCGACCAGAACACCGACGACGACACGCAGGGCGACTGAGGTGCCGGTCAGCTGGAGCGTTCGGTGACCCAGAGCCGGTCCAGCCGGCCCGTCGAGTGGACGAGGTCGGCCAGGGAACGCTCCAGCTCGGCCTTGGTCGGCCGCTCCTGCAGCAGCGTCTGCACGTCTTCCAGGGCGCAGCGCAGCTGGAACAGCCGGTCCTGCAGCCCGTCCAGCTCCGCCCGTGACACCAGTACGACGTCGCCGGGCAATCCTGCCTTCGCGGTCGCCGAGCGCTGCTCGTAGGCGCGCTGGCGGCAGGCCTGGCCGCAGTACAGCCGCGGCCGCCCGACCGACCCCTGCTGCGGGAGAACCCGGCGGCACCAGCCGCACCGGCGTTCCTCACCGCTCCCCCGGCTGGGGAGTGGTGCGACGGGAAGGGATGCGGTGCTGCCGGACGCGTGCTGCTGTGCCACGCCTGCGCACGCTAGACGCCGCTGACGACAGTCCTGCATGACACGCCAGAACAGGCGTGGAAGGGCTGCCGACCTGTGGCCGGAGGCTGGTCGACCACGGCCTCCGACCGTGTCGACGGGGCCTCGCAGGTGCGCCGACCGGTGCCACTAGCGTGGACGACGTGCCTGCCGCGCGCTTCGCCTTCCTCGACGCGCCGACGCCGTTGGCCATGGCGCACCGCGGTGGAGCGATCGAGCACCTGGAGAACAGCATGCCGGCCTTCCAGGCCTGCGTGGACCTGGGCTACCGGTACCTCGAGACGGACGTGCAGGTGACGGCCGACGGCGTCCTCGTCGCCTTCCACGATCCCACGCTGGAGCGGGTCACCGACCGCAGCGGCCGCCTCGACGGCCTGACCTGGGCACAAGTTTCCGAGGCCCGCATCGGCGGCCGGGAGCCGATCGTGCGCCTCGAGGACCTGCTGGGCGCGTGGCCCGACGTCCGGTTCAACCTCGACATCAAGGCCGCCGGCGTGCTGGCCCCGCTCGTGCGCCTGGTGCGGCGCATGAAGGTGCTCGACCGCATCTGCCTGGGCTCGTTCTCCGACGCCCGCGTCGCCGCGGCCCGGCGGCTCTTCGGACCGATGCTCTGCACCTCGCTGGGGCCCCGGGGGGTCGCGGCGCTGCGGTTGTCCTCCTACTCCCCCCGCGCCGCCGGGCTGGTGCGCATCCCGGCCGGCTGCGCGCAGGTGCCCCTGCATCTCGGCGGCCGCGCCCTGGTGGACGAGCGCTTCCTCGCCGCCGCCCACGCGCGCGGTCTGCAGGTGCACGTGTGGATCGTCGACGACCCCGATGAGGCCGCGGCCCTGCTCGACCTCGGGGTCGACGGCATCATGACCGATCGGCCGGCGATGCTGCGCGAGGTGCTGGAGAAGCGCGGCCAGTGGGCGCCACCGTCGTGACGTGGCTCCGGGACTGGCGTCCGCGCACGCCCCCGCTGCCGGAGGACCTCGCGGCCCTCGTCCGGCCCGACGACCCCGAGTGGTTCGCCCGGGAGCTGGCCATCGCCGTCGCCCCGCCGTGGTGGTTCTGGCGGTTCGTGCTGCGTCGCTTCTCGTGGCTGGTGAGCGTCTTCGGCCGCGTGGAGGTCACCGGCGAGATCCCCGAGGAGCTGCGGCGGGGGCCCTTGCTGCTGGCCGCCAACCACATCGGCGACTTCGATCCCTTCGTCATCGCCGTCGCCCTGCACCGGCTGGGCGTCTCCCCCCGGATCATGGCCACCGGGGGCATCGTCTCCGCGCCGGTCGCCGGCCCGCTGCTGGAACGGACCGGCGCCATCCGGGTGGAGCGGGGCACCGAGCTGGCCCGCCACGCCGTCCGCGTCACCGAGGTGGCCCTGGTGCACGGAGGCCACGTCGTCGCCTATCCCGAAGGCCGGGTGGGCCTGGCGCCGGACCTCTGGCCCGAACGGGGCCGCACCGGAATGGCGCGGCTCGCACTGGGCCTGCGGGTGCCCGTGCTCCCGGTGAGCCAGTGGGGTGCGCACGAGGTGCTCCAGTACGGCAACGACCTCGGCAAGCTGCGCACCCTGCTGCGGGCCGTGCTGCGCCGTCCCGCGTTGCGGGTGCACGTCGGCCCGCCGGTCGTCTTCGACGACCTGGAGATGGGCCGCGTGGGAGACGCCAACCGGGCGCGCACCCGCATCGCCGCTGCGCTCACCCGGGGCCTGCGCCCACTGCGGTCCGACGAGCTCGACGGCCCCGCGTTCGTCGACCCGACACGGCCCACGACCGCCGTCGCCGCTTTTCCCGGCGGTGTCGTGCCGGAGGACATCCCGTGACCGGCGCGGGCCGGTGCTGGACCGGCCGCCACCTGCCTGGCACCCTGCCGCGGTGACCACCGCCGTCCCCGCCGCCGACCCGTCGGTGCCGTCGACCGATCCCGCCCTCCGGCGCGAGCGGTTCGGCTGGTACTCCTACGACTGGGCGATGTCGGTCTTCAACACCTCGGTGACGACCGTCTTCCTCGGCCCGTACCTGACCGCGATCGCGCGGGACGCCGCGGGCCCGGACGAGCGGCTCTCCTTCCTCGGGCTGTCGCTCGCGGCCGGCAGCTGGTTCTCCTACGTGCTGTCGGCGTCGGTCGTCCTGCAGGTGCTCGTGCTGCCCCTCGCCGGCGCCGTCGCCGACCGCACCGGCCGCAAGCGGGAGATGCTCACCGGGCTGGCGATCCTCGGGGCGCTCGCGACGACCGGCCTGTTCTTCGCCGGCGACGGCCGGTGGCTGCTGGGCGCGGGTCTGTTCGTCCTCGCCAACATCGCGTTCGGCGCGGCCACGGTCGTCTACTACTCGTGGCTGCCGGAGCTGGCCGGACCCGACGAGCGCGACGCCGTCTCCAGCAAGGGCTGGGCGTTCGGCTACGTCGGCGGGGCGCTGCTGCTGGCGGTCCACCTGGGCCTGGTCGTCGCGGCCGAGGACCTGGGGCTGACGACCGGTGAGGCCGTGCGTATCTGCCTGGCGACGGCGGGGCTGTGGTGGGGGGCCTTCACGCTGTTCTCGGTGTCCCGCCTGCGCAACCGCCCGGTCGCGCCCTCCGCAGGCCGGTCCAGCAGCAGCTTCCGCCAGCTGGCCACCACCTTCCGCGAGATGCGGGCCTTCCCGCTGACGCTGTGGTTCCTCGGTGCCTACCTGCTGTTCAACGACGGCGTGCAGACGGTCATCTCCCTGTCGGCCACCTACGCCACCGAGGAGCTGGACCTGGCGCAGGACGTGCTCACCGGCGCGATCCTGATGGTCCAGGTGGTGGCGATCTTCGGCGCGCTGGGCCTCGGCCGCCTGGCCGGTCGCTACGGCGCCAAGCGGGTCGTCCTGGGCGCCCTGGTGGCCTGGATCGGTGTGCTGTTCGCCGCGTTCTCCCTGCAGACCGGCGCGGTCGCCCAGTTCTACGCCCTCGCCGCCGTCATCGGGCTCGTGCAGGGCGGCACCCAGGCCCTCTCCCGCTCCTTGTTCAGCCAGCTCATCCCGGCGGGCAAGGAGGCGGAGTACTTCGGCTTCTACGAGATCAGCGACCGCGGCACCAGCTGGCTCGGGCCGCTCGCGTTCGGCCTCACCTACCAGCTGACCGGCTCCTACCGGCTGGCCATCGTCAGCCTGGTGATCTTCTTCGTGGCCGGGTTCGTCGCGCTGGCCGCGCTGCCGATGCGCCGCGCTGTCGTCGCCGCCGGCAACACGCCGCCGGAGAAGCTGTGACCGCGCCCGACGGCGAGCGGCCCGCTCCCCCGCCGCCGATGGTGCCCGCCTCCGGCGACCGGCGACGCCACCCCGCACCGGCCCATCTGCGGTTCTTCCACGGCCCCATGGACTGCGGGAAGTCCACGCTGGCGCTGCAGGTCGACCACAACCACAGCCGGCAGGGCCGGCACGGGTTGCTGGTCACCCAGGGCGACCGGTCCGCGGCTCCGCGGATCAGCTCCCGCGTCGGGCTCTGCCGGGCGGCGATGGAAGTGCACGCGGGCACCGACCTGCGGCTGCTCGTCCGCACGCGCTGGGCCGACGGCCACCGGGTCGACTACCTGATCGTCGACGAGGCGCAGTTCCTCCTCCCCGCCCAGGTGGACCAGCTGGCCGAGCTGGTCGACGAGTCGCACGTCGACGTCTACGCCTTCGGGCTCACCACCGACTTCCGCGCGCAGCTGTTCCCCGGCACCCGGCGCCTGCTGGAGCTGGCCGACGAGGTGCAGCGCATCCAGGTGGAGGTGCTCTGCTGGTGCGGTCTCCCGGGGCTGCTCAACGCCCGGGTCGTCGACGGCGTCATGGTCCGCTCCGGCGCGACCGTCGTCGTCGCCGACACCGCTCCCCCCGAGCTGCCCGGGGAGGGCGCCGGCGCCCCCGCCGTCCGGTACCAGGTGCTCTGCCGGCGGCACTACGTGCGCGGCGAGCTGGGCCCCACCGCCGCCGGGCCGGGCCAGCTCGCCCTGCCCTGAACGGCGGCTCCTCACCCCTGTGGGGGGCGCCCGCGCCCCGGATCCCACCCCATGCGATGATGAGCAGCCGATTCGGCGGAATCTCTCCGCCTTTTCGGTCGTTCATCTCTCTGACTCCCCGGTCGCCTGGGTACTGCCCTGGCCACCGGACGTCGAGTCCCGACCGACACGAGCACGAGAGGACGGTGTGCCATGGGTGAGCGTTCCCTGCGCGGCAGCCGACTGGGCAGCGTCAGCTATGAGACCGAGCGCAACACCGCGCCCATCGAGCGGCAGTACGCCGAGTACCGGTGCGCCTCGGGCCACCTGTTCACGGTGCCCTTCGCCGACGACGCGGAGCTCCCCGACACCTGGGAGTGCAAGTTCGACGGTTCCGCGGCGAAGCTGGTCGGTGGGACCGAGCCGGCGCCCAAGAAGGTGAAGCCCCCGCGGACGCACTGGGACATGCTCCTGGAGCGGCGCAGCGTGGAGGACCTCGAGGAGGTCCTCGCCGAGCGCCTCGAGGTGCTCCGGGGCCGGCGGACACGCGCCAGCTGACCCCAGCCCTACCGCAGTGACCGGACGGCCCCGGTGGAGAGATCCACCGGGGCCGTTCCGCGTCCGGGGCCGGGTGCCCCCGGGAGCGGGTCAGGCCTTCTGGTCGGGGTCCCGCAGGACCTCCCCCTCGATCACGAGCGGCTCCCCACGGCCGTAGGACTCGGTGGTGTCTACCGGGGCGGTACGGGTGCTCCCCACGCGCACCGGTCCACGCAGGTGCTCGGGCAGCCGGGCGAGCACCACCCGCCGGAGCGCGCCACGCACCAGCCCCCGGGTGCCCGGCAGCAGGCACAGCAGCCCGATCAGGTCACCGAGGAAGCCCGGCAGCACCATCAGCAGACCGCCGACGGCGACCAGCCCGGCGTCACCGAGCTCGCGGCCCGCGGCCTCGCGTGACCGCGCCCGCTGCCGCAGGTCGGCGAGGGCCCGCCGGCCCTGGCTGGCCAGCAGCACCCATCCGAGCGCACTGGTGACGAGGGTGGCGAGGATCGTCCACCCGAGGCCGATCCAGGCGGCGACCAGCACGAAGACCACCAGCTCCGCCAGCGCGGTCAGCCCCACCACCGTGCGCAGTCTCCGACGCACCACGTCAGCCACGTCGCCTCCCCTCTCCAGGTCGTGCCGTTCCCGCTCCCCCGCCGGTCACGGGTGGCCGCACGCGTCCGGGCAGCCAGTCGGCCAGCCGGTCCTGCACGCCCCACACGGTCACGCGCGCCCACGCCTCTCCAACGATCGAGCCGCTCATCTTGCTCCGGCCGAACGCACGTTCGGTGAAGGTGATCGGCACCTCGGTGACGCGGGCCCCTGATCGCAGGGCTCGCCAGGCCCAGTCGACCTGGAAGCAGTAGCCCTCGCTCGCCACCTCGTCGAACGGGAGCCGGTCGATCAGCTCGGCGCGGGCCGCCCGGAAGCCCCCGGTGGCGTCGCGCAGCGGCAGCCGCAGCGCCCACCGGGTGTACCGGTTCCCGAGGCGGGACAGCACCAGCCGGTGCAGCGGCCAGTCCTCGACCCGGCCACCGTCGACGTAGCGGGACCCCAGCACGAGGTCGGCGTCGGCCAGGGCGGCGAGCAGGGCGGGCAGCTGCTCGGGCGGGTGCGAGCCGTCGGCGTCCATCTCGACCAGGACGTCGTAACCGCGCTCCTGGGCCCAGCGGAACCCGGCGACGTAGGCACGTCCCAGGCCGGCCTTCGCGGCGCGGTGCAGGACGTGGACGCGGGGATCGGCCGCCGCCAGCGAGTCGGCGATCCGCCCGGTGCCGTCGGGCGAGCCGTCGTCGACGACCAGGGCGTGCGCCTCCGGGACGCTGGCGTGCAGCCTGCCGAGCACCCGCTCGAGGTTCTCCGCCTCGTTGTAGGTCGGGACGACCACCAGGACGCGCTCGCTCACGCCCGGCTCCCCGCACGCCGCCGGAGGGCGGCGCACAGCGCCGCGCCGAGCCCCAGGGCGGTGAGGAGCACCTCCGGCGCGGCACCGAGCCGCTGGGCGACCGTCCGGCCGTCCCGCTGGGCCACCTCGGCCACGAACACCGCGGGCTCGAACAGCTCGGAGGAGCGCACCACGGTGCCGTCCGGCGCCACGATCGCGGAGATGCCGCTGGTCGCGGCCACCGCGACGGTGCGGCCGAACTCGACCGCGCGCACCCGGCTCATCGCCAGCTGCTGGGCGCTCTCGTCGGTGTAGCCGAACGTGGCGTTGTTGGTCTGAACCACGAGCATGCCCGCACCACCGTCGACGACGTCGCGCACGAGGCCGTCGTACACCACCTCGAAGCAGATGAGGTCGCCGAGCCGCACGCCACCGATGTCGAGGACGCCCACCTCGTCCCCCGCGGCGAAGTCCCGGCGGACGAGGTCGACCTTGTCGCTGAAGAACCGGAAGAAGTCGCGGGCCGGGACGTACTCGGCGAACGGAACGGGATGCCGCTTGACGTACGTGTCGCCGGGACCGCCCTCGGGGGTCCAGACGATCGCGGTGTTGCTGATGTACTCCCCCGGGCCGTTCACGACCGCGCCGACCAGCACCGGCGCACCCACCGCATCGGCCGCGCGCTGGATCTGCGCCGCGGCGTCGGCGTTGCGGTAGGGATCGATGTCCGAGCTGTTCTCCGGCCAGAGGACGACGTCGGGAGGTGGCTGCCGGCCGGCGGCCACCTCCCCGGCCAGGCGCAGCGTCTGCTGGACGTGGTTGTCGAGCACCGCCCGCCGCTGGGCGTTGAAGTCCAGGCCGGCGCGCGGTACGTCGCCCTGGATCACCGCGACGGTGGCGGTGGGGCCGCCCGCGGTGAGGGAGCCCCCGGCCAGCGGCAGCCAGGCCAACCCGCCCACCAGCGGGATCGTCAGCGCGCCGGCCAGCGCGGCCGCCGCCCCGCGACGGTGCCGGGCCGTGATCCCTGCCGTGCTCCGTCCCTGCGCGAGGGCGAGGGCCGCCGCCGCCAGCAGGGTGCCGGTGAGCGCGACGGCGAAGCCGACCAGTGGGACACCGCCGTACGCGGCGAACGCCAGGAAGGGGCCCTCGGTCTGGGAGAGGCCCAGCCGGCCCCAGGGGAACCCCCCGAAGGGGAAGCGGCCGCGGCCCGCCTCGACGGCCACCCACAGGGCGGCGGCCCACAGCGGCCAGGCGGGGAGCCGGGACGTGAGCGCGGTCAGGCCCCCGAGCGCGGCGACGAACAGCGCCTGGCTGACCGCGAGGGCCAGCCACGGGACGGCCCCGACGTAGATGCCGGTCCAGGAGAGCAGGGGGACGAAGAAGGTGAGCCCGGTGACCAGCCCGAGCCAGAGACCGGCGCGGACGCTGCGCCCGTGGACGGCGACGGCGAGCGCGGCCGGGCCCAGCACCGCCAGGGCGGCGAGGTCGTATCCCGGGAACGCCAGGAACATCGCCAGCCCGCCGCAGGCAGCCAGGACGGTGCGCCAGGGGGCGCGCGACCAGCGGGAGGCCGGAGCTCCCGCCGGCGGCACGGGCCGCCCGGCAGCGTTGGGGCCGGCCGGGCGCGCGAGCGTCCAGGTTCCCGGCCCGCCATCGCCTGCGGGCACGCAGCGCCTCCCCGGTGCAGCCGCCCACCCGGGGCGGGACGTCCCCGCGCCCGTTCGGGCGGGGTCCGGGCCGCGGTGTCCGCGGCCCCGACCCAGCATCCCATCCCGGCGGAGTGGGCGAGCGCGTGTGCGCCGGGACCTTCCGTCCGAACCACCGGACCCCTGCTCCCGGGGGCGCCGGCGGTCGCCCTCCGCGATCGGCGCGCCTTCGGGCCGGACGGCCGGTCGCTGGCGGCGATCGGCGCGACCGTTGTCTGATGGCGCGGCTCCACGGGGGCTCCGCCGGGGTGCCCGCACACGCCGCGACCGGCGGCCCGCCGGCCCCCCGCGACCCGGGAGCGCACCCGAGATCGGGAGCGCCGGCCGGAGGGACTGACGCGCCTGCCGGGGAACGTGCGTGCGGTGCTCCCGGTCAGGAACTGCAGGGACTGTAAGAACTGCCCCGCGCCGAATCGAGACCCTGGCGAGCTGTGCGTCGCAGTGTGATCGAATCGTTACTGATCGTTGACAGCGACGGCGCTCACCCCGCGCCCGTCACCACCCGGCCGTCGACGAGCAGACCGGCGCAGCCGGGTCGGATCCGGTTGCCGAGGACGCCGGAGAGCCCCTGGTCGGTGGCCCACAGCGCGAGGTCCGCGGGCGCTCCCACGGCCAGCGGCCCGGCCGGGTGCTCGGCGCGGACGGCGAACCAGCCGCCGTGCGTGGCGGCGTCGAAGGCGTCGAAGGGACGCAACCCGGAATCCGGCGTCCGGTGGTCGACGGCCGCGTGCACCGCCCCCCAGGGGTCCAGCGGAGTCACCGGCGCATCGCTGCCGAGAGCCAGGGCGACCCCCGCGTCCGCGAGCTCGGCCAACGGATTGGTGGCCAGGGCCCGCTCGACGCCGAGCCGCTCGGCGTACATGCCCGCATCGCCTCCCCAGGTGGCGTCGAAGGCCGGCTGCACGCTGGCCACCATCTGCCAGTCCCGCATCCGGTCGATGGCCGCGGCGGAGGGCATCTCCAGGTGCTCGAGGCGGTGACGGCAGGCGCGGACGGCCGCGACGCCCAGCTCCGCGACGACGGCGCCGACGGCGTCCAGGACCTGCTCGACGGCGGCGTCCCCGATGACGTGGAAGCCGGCCTGGATCCCCGCCGCCGTGCAGGCGCGCACGTGCTCCACCAGCGCGGCGGACTCGAACCGCAGGGTGCCCGACGTCTCGGGTCGGTCACTGTAAGGAGCGCTCAGGGCGGCGGTGTGCGAGCCGAGGGCGCCGTCGCAGAACAGGTCTCCCCCGGCGCCGGCGAGACCGAGTTCCCGGACCAGCTCCAGGCCGCCGCGCTCGGACAGCTCGCCCCAGTACCCCACGACGCGCGGGCCGGGCACCTCGGCGGCCAGGGCCAGCAGCTCCCTCAGGTCGTCGGCGGAGGAGACCTCCGGCCCGGCCATCTCGTGCAGGCTGCCGATCCCCAGGGCGGCCGCCGCGGACCGGGCGGCGCGCTGTGCGGCGCGGCGCTGCGCGGTCCCCACCGCACCGTAGGCGGCCTGGCGGGCGGCGTGGTGGGCGTCCAGGCGCAGCCGTCCGTCCGGCGAGAACCCCGGGAGCCCGGTGATGCCCGGGACGAGGTCGAGCAGCGCGGTGGAGACCGTCGCCGAGTGGACGTCGACACGGGCCAGGTAGACCGGGCGCCCGGCGGCCACGGCGTCGACGTCGGCGCGCGTCGGGCCCCGTTGCTCGGGCCAGTCGGTCTCGTCCCAGCCGGTGCCCAGGACGATCCCGCCTGGCGCCGTCGCGACGTGGGCTCGGATGGACTCCATCGCATGGGCGAGGCTGGGGCTCGAGTGCAGGTCGAGACCGGTCAGCGCCAGACCGGTCGCCGTGGCGTGCACGTGCGCGTCGACGAAGGCAGGCGTCAGCAGCGCCCCCTCCCCCGCGACCGCGTGATCGGCACGCGGGGCCTCTGCGGCAGCACCGGTCCAGGCGATCCGGCCGTCGACGACGTGCACGGCGCGCCCGGGGCGGTCGCCGATCCGCACGTCGGTGAGCAGCAGGCTCATGTGGCGTCCACCTCTCGTCCCCGCGCTCGCGTCCGACCGCGAGGCGACGAGTAGGAGATCACGCCGACTCGGCCGCTCCGGCGGGAGACCCTCCGGTGGCCGGGCGCCCCGCCCGACGGTAGGCAGGACCGATGGGCGGCAAGGGGAAGGAGCTGCGCACCGAGCGGCTGCGGCTGCGCCCCTGGACCACCGGCCCGGCGGACCTGGCCCGGCTTCGCGACGTCTACCGCCGGGAGGAGGTGACCCGCTGGCTGGGCGGGACGCCGTCGGTGCCCCCGGCCGAGCTGGTCGAGCGCTGGGCCGAGGTGCACCGCCAGGACGAGACGTTCCTGTGCTGGGCGATCGAGCGACCCGACGGCGTCCCGGCGGGCACGGTGCTGCTCAAGCCGCTGCCGAACGGGGTGGGCGAGGTGGAGGTCGGGTGGCACCTGCACCCCGACTCGTGGGGTCACGGCTACGCCACCGAGGCCGCGCGGGCGGTGATCGACCGGGCGTTCGTTCGCGGCCTCCCCGAGGTCTACGCCGTCGTCCGACCCGGCAACGAGCCGTCGATGGCGGTGTGCCGGCGGCTGGGCATGACCCCGCTGGGCCGGATGCGGCGCTGGTACGACGTCGAGCTGGAGGCCTTCCGGCTCATGGCGCCGGTCGTCGTCGAGTGAGCTGTCCGCTCAGCGGCGGCGGAGCAGCCCGGTGAGCCGGCGGGCCGGGGACTTCTT
Organism: Blastococcus sp. SYSU DS0828; assembly: GCF_054050975.1. NCBI lineage: Bacteria > Bacillati > Actinomycetota > Actinomycetes > Geodermatophilales > Geodermatophilaceae > Blastococcus > Blastococcus sp. SYSU DS0828. Next base: position 16,748 of record NZ_JBJHAK010000001.1, read on the forward strand.
CGCGCGCGTCGTCCCCCGCCCCGCCGCGCGCACCGCGTCGGCGGCCGCCGCCTCCGACGGCGTGGGGGCGGTGCCCCCGAGGTGGGCCGGGAGCCACCAGCGGTCGTCGTCGCCGGCGGGCCGGTCGGGGTAGCTGCGCTGCGCCTCGTCGAGCAGCGCCACCATGGCGGTGCGCGTGCGGTCCAGCAGCGCGGCGATCTGCTCCCCCGGCTCGGGGGTGATCGGGTCGCCCAGGAAGACCATGACCGGGACGCCCCGGCGCAGCTCGACCTTGTGGTTCTTGGTCGCCACCCGGTGCCCGCCCCACACCGCCGCCGGGATGATCGGCACACCGGCGTCGATGGCCATGCGGGCGGCGCCTGCCTTGAGGTCCTTGACCGTGAAGCTCGTGCTGATGGTCGCCTCGGGGAAGACGCCGACCACCTCGCCGTCCTTGAGGGCGCGCACGGCGGCCTCGAACGCCGTCGAGCCGGCTTTCCGGTCGACGGGGATGTGCTTCATGGCCCGCATGAACGGTCCGGCGAGCCAGTGCTCGAACACGGGCGACTTCGCCATGAACCGGACGAGGCGGTGCTGCGGCAGCGCGCCCAGGCCGAGGAAGGTGAAGTCGAAGAAGCTGACGTGGTTGCTGCAGATGATCGCCCCACCCACGGGTGGGACGTGCTGCGAGCCGCGGACGTCGAACCGGAACCGGAGGAGCCGGAAGACGACGAGTGCCAGTCGGATGACCAGGCGGTAGGGCTTGTCCCTCGGGTCGGGCGACGTGCCGAACAGCCCCGGACGGACGACGTCGCGCCAGCTCGCGGTGTACATGGCGGGAATCTAGCGGCTCGCGCCGGCGGTCGCCCGGGGGGTCTCCTCCCCCGCGGTGACGGCGACGGCCGCCCGGACGACGGCGGCGAGGTCGCCGGTCTCGCGGTGCACGCGCCGCTGGAGGTCCGCTCCCGTCCCGCGGGTCAGGAGGGCGTCCAGACCGCTGCTCACCACGGCTTCGTCGCCGGCCTCGGCGAGCGCGGGCCGGACGTGGTCCAGCAGATCGGCCAGCACGTCGGCGGCCAGGGCGGGCCGGCCGGTTCGCGGGTGCACCAGGTCACCGGAGAGCCCGGAGCGGGAGGCGCGCCAGGACGCCAGGCGGAGCACCTCCGCGCGCGTCTCCGGTACCGCTCCCCCGGCGCGGGCCTCCCGGGCGGCGGTCTCGACCAGGCCGCGCACGAGCCCGGCGAGGGTGACGGCGTCCTCCACACGCATCAGCACGTCGGCCGTGCGGACCTCGACGGTGGGCCAGGTGGCCGACAGGCGGGCGTCGAAGTAGACCATCCCGTCGTCCAGCACGGTCCCGGTGGCGAGCACCGCCTCGACGAGCCGGTGGTAGTCCGCCGCGTCGTGGAAGGGCTCGTTCGGGCCGGCCGAGGGCCATCGGTGCCACACCTGCGACCGGAAGCTGGCGTAGGAGGTGTCCCGGCCCTGCCAGAACGGCGAGTTCGCGCTGAGCGCGGTCAGCACCGGCAGCCAGTTGCGGATGTGGTTGAGCACCGCCACCCCTTCCTCGTCGTCGGCCACCGACACGTGCACGTGGCAGCCGCAGGTGAGGACCTCCTCAGCGGTGCGCCCGAAGGTCTCGAGCAGGCGCCCGTAGCGCTCGCCCTCCGTGGGGACCGGCGTCACGCCGACCGGCGAGGTGGCCAGGGCGGCGACGCGGGCACCCACGGCGGCGGCCGCGTCGTCGGCCCGGCCGCGCCAGTGCCGCAGCTGGCTGCGGATCTCGGCCAGCGTCGTGCACACCGGCGTGCCGAGTTCCATCTGGTGGGCCTTCAGCTCGGGGACGAGGCGGGCGGTCTCCGGGACGGCGACGTCCTTTCCGCGCTTCTCGAGGTCGTGCTGGTGGACGTCCTCGCCCTCGCCGCGGCGCGCCGCGACCGCCAGGGCCTCCGGGGCCCGGGGAACGGGAACGCCGTGGGGGTCGACGACCAGCAGTTCTTCCTCGACGCCCACCGTTCGCACGGTCCCATGATCCAGAGGGACATCGCCGGGCGCAGATCCAACCGGTCCTGGTGGTCCGTTGGTGATGCGGTGCCCGAAGGGCGCCGGTTCTGGTTGCTCGTCAAGTCAGCACAACGAATGTTGTCCTGATTGTTGGGGATAACGGTAGACTGGACGCATGCCACGTGCCTGGCAGCAGCCGTTGCCCGACATGCCTGCCCTACCGCCGGCACGCGCCTGGGCCAGGCTGCGACCGCCTCTTGGGTACGAGGACCAGTGGCGCCGGCTGGCCGACGCGGCGCTCGAGCTCGATCTCGGGCCCGAGGAGCTGGCGGCCGGTGGCCTCGACGAGCTGTCCGCCGCGCGCGGCTGGAAGCCGGCCACCGTCGCGCTCTACAGCAAGGTCGCCCGCTACGGCGGTCTGGCGCTCGCGCAGCCGGCCACCCCCGAGCCGGATCCGCCGCAGCTCGATCTCCGGCCGCTGACCCGGATCCGCGCCGAGGACCCCGAGCACCTGCGCTCGGTGGCCTGGTGCGCGCTCGCCCTGGGCTGGCCCGCGCCGGTCGGCGCCTTCCGTTCGCTGCGGCGGGACCAGGTGCGGGCGACCGCGCGCCGCCTGCACGTCACCACCGACGACGGCGAGTGGTCCGTCCCCGGGGCGCTGACCGCCTGGCACGCCTGGGAGGCGGCTCGGGCGAGGTTCCCGGCGCTGGCCGCCAGTCCCTGGGTGCTGCCGGCGCTGCGCCGGGGGCCCGGCCTGGATTCCCGCATCGGTGGCAGGCTCTCCAACCAGGCCCTGCAGGCCACCTTCACCAAGCACGTGCGCGCCACGGTCGGGCACCTGCGCGCCACCGTCGCCCCGTCCCGCCGCGAGGCCGTCGAGGAGCTCGCCGCTGCCTACCGGACGCTGTCCTACGACTCCTACCGCCGGCTGGCGCTCGCGGCCGGCGCCCAGCCGGTGGGATCCCGCGGCATGGTCCGCGCCACCCGAGCGGTGGCCCGGGCGTCCCGGCAGGCCGGCTGAGCGCGCTCAGAGCAGCGTCAGCTGCTCAGCCGCACCACCGGGGGCGGGGGCCGACGCTGCACCCCGGTCGGGGACAGGACCGGGCCCCGGGAGCGCCGTGGAGGGCAGGCTGCCGGCGGGGAAGCCGACCTCTTCGTCGCCGGGCACGCCCATGACCTCGACCTGGCGGGCCGCCCCGCCGGACCGCCGGTCCAGGCCGTGCCGGGCCAGCAGCGGCGCCACCTGCCGGGCCAGCCACGTGCGGTACTCGGCCGGCACGTAGGCCCGGCGGGCGTACAGGCGCTCGTACCGCGGAACCAGTTCGGGGTGCACGCGACGCAGCCAGGCCATGAACCACTCCCGGGCGCCCGGGCGCAGGTGCAGCGGGATCACGGTCACGCCGGACGCCCCGGCCGCGGCGATCGCAGCGAGTGCGGCGTCCAGCTGCGCGGGAGAGTCGGTGAGGCCGGGGAGCACGGGCGCGAGGAAGACCCCGCAGGGCAGCCCGGCGTCGGCCAGCGCCCGGATCAGCTCCAGCCGGGCGCGCGGGCCGGGGACGCCGGGCTCGAGCGCGGCGTGCAGGTCGTCGTCCCAGATGGCGATCGAGACCCCCAACCCCACGGGGACGTCGCGGGCGGCGGCCGCAAGCAGGGGGATGTCGCGCCGCAGCAGGGTGCCCTTGGTGAGGATGGAGAAGGGGGTGGCGGACGCGGCGAGCGCCTCGATCACCCCGGGCATGAGCCGATAGCGACCCTCGGCCCGCTGGTAGGGGTCGGTGTTCGTGCCGAGGGCGACGTGCTCGCGCCGCCATGACGGCCGGGCCAGCTCCCGCCGCAGCACCTCGACCAGGTTGGTCTTGACCACGACCTGGGTGTCGAAGTCCCGGCCCGAGTCGAGCTCCAGCCATTCGTGCGTCCGGCGAGCGAAGCAGTACACGCACGAATGCGAGCAGCCGCGGTAGGGGTTGATGGTCCACGGGAAGGGCATCGCCGACTCCCCCGGCACGCGGTTCAGCGCGCTCCTGGACCGCACCTCGTGGAAGGTGAGCCCGGGGAACTCGGGCACCTGCACACTGCGCAGCAGCCCACGGATGGTCGGCATGCCGGGCAGCGCCCCGGGCTCGTCGACGTCGAGTCGCTGCGCGTCCCACCGCATGCCCACCATCCGAACACACGTTCGAACGACTGTCCAGCTGTCGGATGGGTGGCGGGGCCCGACGTCGACCGGTGCGGCTGCCCGGTGACCACCGGTCCTACCGACGTCGGACAGCTACCGCCTGGTCTCGTACCTGGTCAGGACCACGCCGTCGGGAAACGTCCGGGTCTCCACCAGGGTCAGGTCCACCCAGTTGTCCAGGGCCGTGAAGAACGGCGTGCCGCTCCCCACCAGGACCGGTGCGGTGGCCACCACGTACTCGTCGATCAGCCCGGCCCGCATCGCCGCTGCGGCGAGTGTGGCGCCGCCGATGTCCATGGGGCCGCCGTCCTCGGCCTTCAGCCGGGTGATCTCGGCGACCGCGTCGCCGGTGACCAGGCGGGCGTTGCCGTCGACCGCGCTGATCGTGGAGGAGAACACCACCTTCGGCATGTCCCGCCAGCGGCGGGCGAACTCGATCTCCGCCGGTGTGACGCCGGGCTGCTGGTCGGCGGTCGGCCAGTGGGAACTCATCGTCTCCCACAGTTTCCGCCCGTACAGCGCCAGGCCGGTCGCCCCCACCCGGTCGGACCACCACTGGAACAGCTCGTCGCTCGGCACGCTCCAGCCGATGTCGTCGCCGGGCGCGGCGATGTAGCCGTCCAGGCTCACGTTCATGCCGAAGCTCAGTCTCCGCACGGCGTCTGCCTCCCATGAGTCGGTCTCCGGCGTACAGACCGGCGCACCGCGGGAGAGTCATCGGTCAGGCCACACCGGGGGGCCGGTCGACCACCACGCCCAGCGAAGGCTGCGCCCGGGACCCCCTCGTGACGCATGACAGCCGGCGGTCAGATCGGTGGCCGGGCCTCGTAGGGGGTGGAGAGGACCACCGTCGTCCGGGTGCGGACGTTCGCGGCGGCGCGGATCTCCTTGAGCAGGTTCTCCAGCGCGTCCGGCGAGGCCACCCGCACCTTGAGGATGTAGCTCTCCACCCCCGCGACCGCGTGGCACTCCTCGATGGCGTCGAGGTGCGCCAGCAGGGCCGGCGCGTCGTCGGTCTGCGCGTCGGTCGGGGTGATCGACACGAAGGCCGTCAGAGGCAGGCCGATCTGCGTGGCGTCGAGCGTCGCCCGGTACCCGGTGATCAGCCCGCGCTGCTCGAGCCGCCGCACCCGCTGGTGCACGGCCGACACCGACAGCCCCACCCGCTCGGCCAGCTCGGTGAAGCTGGCCCGGCCGTCGCGGGCGAGCGCCGCCATCAGCGCCCGGTCGACGTCCAGCGGGACGCCCCCGGCCTCAGCCGGGGAGTTCGACGAGCTCACGGGGACCGTTGTTCAGGACGCGGACGCCGTCGTCGGTGCAGACGACGATGTCCTCGATGCGGGCGCCGTGGCGACCGGGCAGGTAGATGCCCGGCTCCACGGAGAAGGCCATGCCCGGCTCCAGCGGGAGCTGGTTGCCGGCCACGATGTAGGGCGCCTCGTGGCTGTCCAGTCCGATGCCGTGCCCGGTGCGGTGGATGAAGTACTCGCCCCAGCCGGCGTCGGCGATCACGGTGCGGGCCGCCGCGTCGATCTGCTCGGCCGTCACGCCGGGGCGCACCGCGGCGGTCGCCGCCTGCTGCGCGGCGTGCAGCACCTCGTACCACTGCGCCACGTCGGCCGGTGCGCTCCCGCCGACGACGTAGGTCCTGGTGCAGTCGGAGCGGTAGCCGGTCGCCGTCTCCCCGCCGATGTCCACGACGACGACGTCCCCGGCCTCCACCGTGCGGCCGGAGAGCTCGTGGTGAGGGCTGGCGCCGTTGGGCCCCGAGCCGACGATGGTGAAGTCCACCCCCACGTGCCCCTCGGCCAGGATGGCCGCCGCGATGTCGGCGCCGACCTCCGCCTCGGTGCGGCCGACCCGCAGCCACTCCCCCATGCGGGCGTGCACCCGGTCGATCGCCGCGCCGGCCCGGGCCAGCTCCTCGACCTCGGCGGGCGTCTTCACCATGCGGAGCCGGTCCACGACCGGGCTCGCGAGCTCCAGCGCCGACCCGGGCAGTGCCCGCTGCACACCCAGCGCGTGCTCGGCCCACGTACGCGACCCGACGGCGACCCGGGCGGGGGCGGAGCCGAGCCGGGCGGTCGCCGCCCCGGCCAGCACCGCGAACGCGTCATCGGTCTCGTCCCAGGCGAGCACCTCCAGGCCGAGCGCTCCGGCCGGGCTGGCGTCGACCATGGGCGCCTCCAGGCGGGGCACGACGAGGAACGCCTCGCCCGAGCGGGGCACCGCGAGGGCGGTCAGCCGCTCCATCGCGTGGGCGGCGTAGCCGCACAGGTAGCGGAGGTCGGCGCCGGGGGTGAGCACGAGGAGGTCCATGCCCAGCTCACCGGCGATCGCCCGGGCGGCGTGCACCCGGTCGACGGTCACGAGCGGGCCTGTTCCGGCCGGTTCTGTCACGGTTGTCACCGGCGCAGAGTAGCCACGCCGGACCACCCTTCCCCGCAATCGTTGCCAGACCGCTACCGTCCGCGGACGTGGACGAGCACGCGCAGTCCGGGCGGACGACGGCACAGGTCGGCGGGGTGGCCGCGTGACCACCATGCTCCTGGACGCCGCATCGCTGTACTTCCGCGCCTTCTACGGCGTCCCGACCAACGTCACCACCCCGGACGGGCGGCCGATCAACGCCGTCCGGGGTTTTCTGGACATGACGGCGCGCCTGGTCACCGCGCACGCGCCGGACCGGCTGGTCGCCTGCTGGGACGACGACTGGCGGCCGGCGTTCCGGGTGGCGGCGCTGCCCTCGTACAAGGCCCACCGGGTCGCGCCAGAGGGCGGCGAGGAGACCCCCGACGAGCTCGCTCCGCAGGTGCCGGTCCTGATCGAGGTGCTCGCCGCCGCTGGGATCGCCCGCGTCGGCGCACCGGGCTACGAGGCCGACGACGTGATCGGCACGCTCGCCACCCGGGCCCGCGGCCCCGTCGACGTCGTCACCGGCGACCGCGACCTGTTCCAGCTGGTCGACGACGCCCGCGGCGTGCGGGTGCTGTACACGGCGCGGGGCATCTCCGACCTGGAGTTCGTCGACGAGGCCGCCGTCACCGCGAAGTACGGCATCCCCGGCCGGGCCTACGCCGATTTCGCCGTCCTCCGCGGCGACCCGAGCGACGGGCTGCCCGGCGTGCCCGGCGTGGGCGCGAAGACCGCCGCCGCGCTCATCGGCGAGTTCGGCGACCTGGCCGGCATCCGGGCGGCGGTGGCGCGCACGGTGGTCCCGGCGCCGCCGCTGACGGCGGCCGTGCTGAAGAAGCTGCACGCGGCCGCCGACTACCTCGACGCCGCCCCGGTGGTGGTCGCCGTGGCGCGGGACATCGATCTGCCCGCGGTCGAAGGCGCCCTCCCCCGCTCCCCCGCCGACCCCGGCGCGCTGGCCGCGCTGGCCGAGCGGCACGGCCTGCAGTCCTCCCTCGGCCGCCTGGGTGCCGCGCTGGGCTGGCCGGCGGACGCGCTCGGCTGAGCACGCCTCAGCCGCGGGTCACGGCTCGCTCCAGGTGTACCGGGCGCCCTCGGCGTCGGTGATCTCGATCCGGAGGGTGATCTCCTCGTCGTCGGCGGTCACGCCGGTGCACGCGTAGGTGGCCCCCTCCTCCACGCGCATCTCCTGGTCGCAGTTCAGGTCGACGGCGACGCCCTCGCGCTGTTCGAACTGCTCGGCGACGTCGCGCTCCACCGCCGAGCGCGAGAGCACCGTCGGCCCGGTGGTGCTCGCCAGGACGACGCCGCCGACGAGGACGGCCGCCAGCACGAGCAGCCCCACGAGCAGCCCGGTCCGCGTCGTGCGGGCCGGAGGCCGGGCGAGCGCGTACTGCGGCAGTCCGGAACCGCTCGCGCCCGGGGGCCCGTACTGCGCCGGCGGGCCGGACTGCGGCTGCCCGTACTGCGGCTGCCCGTGCGGTGGCTGCCCGTACCGGGGTGGGCCGTACCCGCCGGCGCCCGGGTGCCTGTGCTGCGGCGGCTGGCCGTAGGGAGCCTGACCGAACGGTGGGGCGCCGTAGGGCCGCGTGTCCCCGGGCCGGCCGTAGCCGGCCGGAGCCTGCCCGTGGGGCCAGGCCGGCGGACCCCACGGCTGCTGCGGGGGCGCGGGACGGTCCCCGCCCGGTGCATCACCGGAGGAGTGCTCGCCGTGCGGCGGATGGGTCATCGTCGCTCCCGACTGCCTGCGTCCGGTCGGCGACCGGGCGCCGGGGATTCTGCCGCACCCGAGCACCGGGCCGGTGGCGGCGGACCGCTGATCAGCCGCCGACGGCGACGGCGACGACCCCCCGCCGCACTCGCTCCACCGCGGCCCGGGCGGTTCGGGCCACGGGGTCGTCGGCGACCTTGCCGAGCTGGTCCAGGAGGTCGATGAGCTGCCGCGCCCAGCGGACGAAGTCACCCCCGGAGAGCTCGGTGCCGGCCTGCTCGGCGCCGGCGAGCACCCGGTCCAGGCTCTGCCCGTCGGCCCAGCGGTAGGCGGCCCAGGCGAAGCCGAGATCGAGGTCGCGGCCGGCCGGTACGCCGTGGTCGAGCTCGACGTCCTGCAGCCGGGAGCGGATGGCGCGCATCTCGCCGATCGCCACGCCGACCTTGCCGGCCGGGACGGCGGGGAGGGCAGGGTTGTCCCGCCGCGCCTCGAAGACCAGTGTCGAGACCACGGCCGCCAGCTCGGCCGGCGTCAGGCCGCGCCAGATGCCGGCCCGCAGGCACTCGGCGGCGAGCAGGTCCGACTCCGACCAGATGCGGGCCAGCCGGCGGCCGTCGTCGGTCACCCTGTCCTCCTCCGCCCCCGCGTCGTCGACCGCACCGACCACCTCGGTGTCGGCCGGGACCAGCGGCGCGACCTCCGGCACCAGGTAGCCCAGTTCCTCCAGGACGTCGCAGGTGCGGTCGAACTGGCGGGTGAGGGAGCCGGTGCGCTCGGCCATCTTCCGCTGCAGCGACTCCGCCTCGTGCACCGCGCGCAGCCAGCGCTCGGCCATCCGCACCCGCTCCTCGCGGTCGGGCAGCTGGTGCACCGGGTGGTTGCGCAGCGCCTGCCGCAGGTCGGCGAGCACCGGGTCGTCGGCCGCCGCCGAGCGCCCCTTCTTCACCCGGCGCGCCCCCAGCTCGTGCTCCACCCGTGCGTTGCGCAGGGTGGAGGCGAGGTCGCGGCGGGCGTGCGGGCTGCGGTGGTTGAAGTTCTTGGGCACCCGTACCCGGGCCAGCGCCTGCACCGGCGTCGGGAAGTCCACCGAGCCCAGCCGCCCGGCCCACTTGTCCTCGGTCAGCACCAGGGGGCGTGGATCGGCCAGGTCGGTGATGCCCGGGTCGAGGACGACGGCCAGCCCCTGCCGGCGGCCCGTCGGCACGCGGATGACGTCCCCCGGGCGCAGCGCGGCCAGTGCATCGGCGGCCTCCATCCGGCGCTTGGCCTGCGAGTCCCGGGAGAGCTCCTTCTCCCGGTCGGCGATCTCCCGGCGCAACTGCGCGTAGGCCCCGACGTCACCGCGGTCGGAGCGCATCTCCGCGGCGAACTGCGCGGCGTCCCGCTCGTGACGGGCCGCCGCCCGCGCCAGGCCGACCACCGAGCGGTCGGCCTGGAACTGGGCGAAGGAGCTCGCCAGCAGTTCGCGGGCCCGGGCCCGCCCGAAGGAACCCACCAGGTTGACCGCCATGTTGTAGCTCGGCCGGAACGACGACCGGAGCGGGTAGGTGCGGGTGCTGGCCAGCCCGGCGACCACGCTCGGGTCCATCCCCGGCGCCCAGATGACGACGGCGTGCCCCTCCACGTCGATGCCGCGGCGGCCGGCGCGACCGGTCAGCTGCGTGTACTCCCCCGGGGTGATGTCGACGTGCGCCTCACCGTTCCACTTCACCAGCCGCTCGAGGACGACGGTGCGCGCCGGCATGTTGATGCCCAGCGCCAGGGTCTCGGTGGCGAAGACGGCCTTGACCAGGCCGCGGACGAAGCACTCCTCGACGGTCTCCTTGAACGCCGGCACCAGCCCCGCGTGGTGGGCGGCGAGCCCGGCGAGGAGGCCCTCGCGCCACTCCCAGAAGCCGAGGACGTGCAGGTCCTCCTCCGGCAGCGAGCCGGTGCGCTCGTCGATGATCGCGGCGATCTCGGCCCGCTCGGCCTCGTCGGTGAGGCGCAGCCCGCTGAGCAGGCACTGGTGCACGGCGGCGTCGCACCCGTTGCGGCTGAACACGAACGTGATCGCGGGCAGCAGGCCGGCGCGGTCGAGCCGTTCGACGACGTCGGACCGGGCGGGCGGCCGGTACCGGGGTCGGTGGTGGCCCTCCCGGCGCGAGGAGCCACCCCAGCTGTCGATGCGACGCTCGTGCTCGCGCACGTAGCGGACCAGTTCGGGGTCGACCACGGAGGCGCCGCGCTCGCGCGTGGACAGCGACCGGGGTTCCACGCCCTGCTCCCCCGCGTGCGCCGCGGGGCGCAGGGCGAACAGGTCGAACACCCGGTTGCCGACGAGCATGTGCTGCCAGAGGGGGATCGGCCGGACCTCGCTGACCACGACCTCCGTGTCGCCGCGCACGGTGACCAGCCAGTCGGCGAACTCCTCCGCGTTGCTCACCGTCGCCGACAGGGAGATCAGGGTCACCGACTGCGGCAGGTGGATGATCACCTCCTCCCACACGGCACCGCGGAACCGGTCGGCCAGGTAGTGGACCTCGTCCATGACCACGTAGCCCAGCCCCGCCAGCGCCGGCGACTCGGCGTAGAGCATGTTGCGGAGCACCTCGGTGGTCATCACGATCACCGGGGCGTCGCCGTTGACGGCGTTGTCGCCGGTCAGCAACCCGACCCGGTCGGCGCCGTAGCGCTCGACCAGGTCGTTGTACTTCTGGTTCGACAGCGCCTTGATCGGCGTCGTGTAGAAGGCCTTGCGCCCCTCGGCGAGCGCCTTGTGCACAGCGAACTCACCCACCACGGTCTTCCCGGCACCGGTCGGGGCGCAGACCAGCACGCCGGAGCCGCGCTCGAGCGCCTCGCAGGCCTCCACCTGGAACGGGTCCAGGGAGAAGCCGAGCTCGGCGGTGAACTCGGCCAGGACCGGGTGGGAGGTCCGCCTCCGGGCAGCTGCGTACCGCTCAGCGGGGCTGGACATGCCCCCACGTTAGGCGCTCTGCCCGGGTCGATCAGCGGAAGGACCCCGTCCTCCCCGCCCCTCGACGGCTCGGGGCGAGCCCCGGGACGCGGCCGAGCGACCCGGTGCTCAGGCCCGGCCGGCGCCGACGACGCGGAGGGCGCCGGGGACGCACTCGCTCACGACCGGCAGCGGGGCCACCAGCTCGCCGTCGGCGTAGGTGCTGACGCCGGCGCACGCCAGCTCCACCCGGGCGGCCCGGTGCACCGTCACCGCGGGGTGGTGGACATGGGTGCCGTCGGCCAGCCGCGGCTTGGTGCGGACCAGCTCCCGCCGGGAGACGACTCCCACGACGGTGATGTCGAGGAGTCCGTCGGCGACGTCGGCTCCCGGGCACATCCTCAAGCCGCCCCCGTACCAGGCCGTGTTGCCGACGGCGACCATGGTGGCCGGCAGGGTGCGCGCCACCCCGTCCAGGGTGAGCGTCACCTCGTAGGGCCGCAGCCGGGCCAGCTCCGCCAGGACGGCGACGTCGTACCGGCGGCGGCCGCGTGGCCAGCGCAGCCGGTTGGCGCGGTCGGTCACCGCGGAGTCGAAGCCGCAGCAGAGCACGGTGGCCCACCACCGGCCGGCGGTCCGGCCGGCGTCGACCGCCCGGGCGCGGCCGGCTAGCAGGTCGCCGGCGGCGGCGCGGGCGGCGGCCACCGGATCGGTCGGCACGGCGAGGGCCAGCGCCAGGTCGTTGCCGGTGCCGGCCGGGACCACGGCGAGCGGGACGGGTGTGCCGGCGACCGCCTGCAGCCCCGCGTGGGCGGCGCCGTCGCCCCCGATCGCGACGACGGCGCGGGCGCCGCCGTCGACCGCGACCGCTGCCTGCCGCTCGGCGTCGGGTCGGGTGGTCGCGGCGAGCACCCGGGGCGCCAGGCCCTCCTCGCGCAGGGCGTCGAGGACCGCCCGGGCCACGGCGCGGGCGCGGCCCCGCCCGGCGGCCGGGCTGACCAGGACCGCGACGTCCACGCCGGTCAGCCGCGGGCCGACGGCGAGGGTTCGACCGGCTCCTCCAGCGGTGACGGGCTGGCGTCCAGCGGGGAGGCCTCGTCGTCGTCCAGCCCGTGGAAGTGCTCGGCGGCCGCGCGCCGGGCCCGGCGACGGTCGACCAGGCGGGCGGTCTGGATCGCCAGCTCGAACAGCACGATCATCGGCCCGGCCATGAGCAGCATGGTGAACGGGTCCTGCGTGGGCGTCACGAACGCGGCGAAGACGACGGTGAGGAAGAAGATCCAGCGGCGGCTCCCCCGCAGCGCCTCGTAGCTCACGACGCCGACCAGGTTGAGCGCGATGGCGATCAGCGGAACCTCGAAGCTCACCCCGAACGCCACCAGCAGCGACAGGACGAAGCCGATGTAGTCCTGCGCGGTCAGCGCCACCACGACCCCGTCGCCGGCGAGGCTCAGCAGCAGCTCCAGGCCTGCGGACAGCGACACGTAGGCCAGCACGGCGCCGAGCACGAAGAGCAGCGTGGAGACGGCGACGAAGCCGACGCCGTAGCGCTTCTCGTTGCGCTTGAGGCCGGGGGTGATGAAGGCCCACAGCTGGTAGAGCCACACCGGCGCCGCGAGGACCACGCCGGCGAGGAAGGCCACCTTCAGGCGGATGAAGACACCGCCGAAGACGTTGGTCACGAGCAGCCCGCAGCCACCGGCGTCGTCCCCGGCATAGCGCAGGTCCTCCGGCAGCCCGCAGTACGGGGCACGGATGAACTCGCCCAGCCCGTGCTCGTACCACCAGAACGCGAGCACCGTGGTGAGCGCGAGCGCCAGCAGGGACTTGGCGATGCGGTTGCGGAGCTCGGTGAGGTGGGCGATCAGGCTCATGGTGGCCTGGGCATCGCGTGGCCGCCGCCGACGCCGACGCGCGCCGCGGGTCGCCTCGCTCACCGCCGTACCCCCGGGTGCGAAGCGGTCAGCGGGGGCCGTCGGCCGCGGCACGGGCCTGGTCGGCCTGCGCCCGCAGCTCCGCCGCACGCGCCTCGGCCTGCCGCGCCTCCTCCTGCAGCTGCGCGTTTCGCTCGTCCGCCGCGGAGGACGCGGGGGCGACGATCTCGCCGCGGACCGGTGTGGTCTTCGCCGCGTCGCGGGTGCGGACGTCGTCGTCCTTCATGCCCTTCATCTCGCCCTTGAAGATGCGCAGCGAACGACCCAGCGAGCGCGAGGCGTCGGGCAGCTTCTTGTAGCCGAAGAGCAACAGGATGGCCAGGATGATCAGGCCGATTTCCAGCGGGCCGAGTGACCCCATGGCGCGTCCTCCGAAAGGTGTGGTGACTGGGGTGATGCTACGCCGCGGGGCACCGGTTTCCCGACCGGTACGAGCACAGGAACCGCCGCTCGGGACGGAGTTCGCCGGCCGTTCAGCCGGCGGACGACCGGGCGTCGCGTAGCCGGCCGGCGCGGTCGGCGGACTCCTGCAGCCCGGCCCGTACCGGCGCGATGTCGGCCTCGGCCGCGGTCAGCTCGCGGGCCAGCCGCCCGAAGGCGCCGAGCACGCCGTGGGCGAGCACCCCGAGCACGGCGAGCGCCAGGACGACCACGACGGCGAGCACGATCCAGAACACCACGGCCGAACCCTAGCCCGCGCCGCCGGGCGCCACCCCGTACCGGGCCAGGGCGGCCCGGGCCTCGGCGGCGACCTGCGCGCCGATCTCGGCCGGCTCCTCCACCACCGCGTTGCCGCCCAGGATCGCGACCAGCCGCCGCGCCCAGGCCAGGTCCGCCGTGCGCACGGTGACGGCCAGCCCACCGGGCGGGTCGTCGACGGGCGTCACGTCCTCGGTCGGGTAGTAGTCGGCGACCCACCGGGCGCTGCGGGCCAGCCGCAGGCGCACGGCCGGGGTGTCGGGGCCGGGCTGGTAGAGCCCGTCGTCGATGCTGCGGCTGGTCGCCTGCGGCGGCGCGGCGGCGGGCTCGTCCAGCACCGTGGCCTCGTCCACCCGGTCGAGCCGGAACAGCCGGACGCCCTCGGCCCGGCGGCACCAGGCCTCGAGGTACCAGTGCCCGTCGACGTAGAGCAGCTGCATCGGGTCGACGGTGCGCTCGGTGCGCTCGTCGCGGGCCGGCACGTAGTAGTGCAGGTGCACCGCGCGCCGGTCCTGCAGCGCCTGCCGGGCGAGCGCCAGGGTCTCCTCCCGGGCGTCGACGCTCACGGCCAGCGGCGCCATCCGGGCCGCCGCGTCACCAGTGGCTGCCGAGACCTTGGCCAGCGCCCGGCTCACGGCGTCGCGCTCGGCCAGGCCGGGCAGCTCCAGCAGCGTGCGCAGCGCGACGACCAGCGCGACCGCCTCGTCGGTGGTCAGCCGCAGCGGCCGCACCATCCCCGCGCTGAACGTGACCCGGACCCGGTCCCCCTCGAAGGCGACGTCGATCAGGTCGCCGGGACCGTAGCCGGGCAGCCCGCACATCCAGAGCAGCTCCAGGTCGCGCTGCAGCTGCCGCTCGGGGACGCCGAAGTCGCGGGCAGCCTCGGCGAGCGCCACGCCCTCGGGACGGGCGGTGAGGTACGGGATCAGGGCCAGCAACCGGGTCATCCGGTCGGTCGCGCCCCCGGCGCTCACGGGCGCGTCCCCATCGCGGCCAGGCGGGTCAACCGGGCGATCACGGCGTCCCGCATGTCGGTCGGCGCCTCCACCACGACGTCGGCGCCGTAGGCGGCGATCTGGTCGGCCAGGGCCCACGGCTCGGTGGTGCGCAGCTGCAGCCGGTCCTCCACCTCACCGGTGCCGTCGTCGGCCGGGCCGAGGGAGGTGGCGTGCCGGCGCAGCCCCACGGCGGTTCCCGGCCGCGCCCGCACCACGATGAGGTACTCCTCCCCCTGCACCTGCCCGGCGACGACCGCGGTCAGGTCGAGGTCGGGCGGCGGCTCGAACGCCCCCACCGGGCCCACGGCCTTCGGCGTGCCGACGACGCGGGAGAGCCGGAACACCCGCGGCGCCCGCCGGTCCAGGTCGTGCCCGACCAGGTACCAGCGCCCGTGCCAGGCCACCACCCCCCACGGCTGGACGTCCCGGCGGGTCGCGGCGTCCTCGTCGGGGCGCCGGTAGTCGAACTGCAGCCGGCGCCGGTCGCGGGCCGCGGCGTAGCAGGGCTCGAACGCCGCCTCACCCCGGTCCAGGCGGGGCTTGATCGGCAGCGCCCGGGACGAGTCGACGTCGACCCCGGCGGCCTTGAGCTTCACCAGGGCGCTCTGCGCGGTGCCGGCCAGCTGCGCGGACTCCCACAGCCGCAGTGCCAGGCCCACGGCGGCTGCCTCCTCCCCGGTGAGGTGGATCTCGGGCAGCTCGTAGTCGGCGCGGGCGATGCGGTACCCGTCCTCGGTGTCGAAGACGCTGGTGCGCCCGGTCTCGAGGGGCACGCCCATCTCGCGCAGCTCGGCCTTGTCCCGCTCGAACATGCGCTTGAACGCCTCGTCGGCCCGGTCGCTGCCGTCGTCGGGCTCGTACCCGGGCACGGTGGCGCGGATGCGCGCCGCCGTCACGTACTGCCGGGTGCTGAGCAGCGCGATGACCAGGTTGACCAGTCGCTCCGCCCGCTTGGCCGCCATGGCCCCCAGGCTAGTCAGCCCGCCGGGGAGCCGTCGTCGCCCGGCCGCGCGGCGGCGTGCTGGTTAGCCTGCGGGTATGACCAGTGCTCCCCCGTCCGCGCCCGCATCCCGGATCCGCTGGCGGCGGGGCCGGGTCACCGCGACCGGCCGGGCCTGGCGCGACGCGCTGGAGCTGACCGTCGAGGTGGCCGATGACGGCGAGCTGCGGGCGCTGGCCTACCCCTCCCTCGTCGGCGTCCCCGAGGTGGGCGACGAGGTGCTGCTCAACACCACCGCGCTGGCGCGGGAGCTGGGCACCGGCGGCTACGCGATGGTGGTGGCCGTCCCCGACCGGCTGCCCCCGGACCCCGAGGGCCCCGGGCACCTGGTGAAGGCCCGGTACACGCCGCTGCAGGTGATGGTGCAGGGCGTCGACGAGCAGGAAACCGAGCACCACGCGACGATCGCGGACGCCGACGACCTCGGCGGGATGCCGGTCGTCGTGGCCGACCTGCACTCGGCCCTGCCGGCGGTCCTGATCGGGATGCTGGCGACCGACCCCGATCTCAAGGTCGCCTACGTGATGACCGACGGCGGGGCGCTGCCCGCCGCGTTCTCCCGCACGGTGGGCGCGCTCAAGCCCTCGCTGGCCGGCGTGGTGACCGCCGGTCAGGCCTACGGCGGTGACCTGGAGGCGGTCACGCTCCACACCGGGCTGCTGGCGGCGAGGCACGTGCTGCACGCCGACCTGGCGGTCGTCACGCAGGGGCCCGGCAACCTGGGCACGGGAACGCCGTGGGGCTTCTCCGGGGTGGCCGCGGGCGAGGCGTGCAACGCCGTCAGCGTCCTGGGCGGCCTGCCGGTCGGGGCCCTGCGCATCTCCGACGCCGATCCGCGCCCGCGCCACCGCGGCGTCTCCCACCACTCGCTGACCGCGTTCGGGCGGGTGGCGCTGGGCGGCGTGACCCTGGTGGCGCCCCGTGGGCTCTCCTCCGAGCTCGGCGGTCAGGTGGACGAGGACCTGGCGAGCCAGCCGGAGCGGAACACCGTCGTCTGGGTGGACACCGACGGGCTCGACGCCGCGCTGGGGCTCTCACCCGTCCCGCTGCGCACGATGGGCCGCGGCTACCCCGAGGAGCGGGCCTACTTCCTGGCCGCGGCGGCGGCCGGGCGCTACGCGGCGCTCCAGGTGCCGGTGCCCGAAGATGCGGAGGGCTCGGCCGAGACCGTCTCCATGCCCGACGCCTGACGCCGTCCCGGAACGGCGAGTCATGCGAACTCGGGGCCATCAGCGACCGATGACCACGAGTTCGCATGACTCGGCAGCTCACATGCTGGCGATGAGCTTCTCCACGCGCTCGTCGACGGACTTGAACGGGTCCTTGCACAGCACGGTCCGCTGCGCCTGGTCGTTGAGCTTGAGGTGCACCCAGTCGACGGTGAAGTCGCGCCGCTTCTCCTGCGCCTTGCGGATGAACTCGCCGCGCAGCTTGGCGCGGGTGGTCTGCGGGGGCACGTTCTTCGCCTCGAAGACCCGCGGCTCGTGCGCCACCCGGTCGACCTGGCCGTTGCGCTCGAGCAGGTAGTACAGCCCCCGGGTGCGGCTGATGTCGTGATAGGCCAGGTCCATCTGCGCGATGCGCGGCGAGGACAGCGGCAGGTCGCGCTTGGCGCGGTAGCGCTCCAGCAGGTTGTACTTGATGGCCCAGTCGATCTCGCGGTCGATCAGGCTGAGGTCCTCGCTGTCGACGGCCTTGAGCACCCGCCCCCACAGTTCGAGCATCTGCCGGTGCACCGGGGTGCAGCCCTCGCGGTCGGCGAACTCGGTGGCGCGGCTGTGGTACTCGGCCTGGATCTCCAGCGCCGACATCTCGCGGCCGCCGGCCAGCCGCACCTTCCGGCGGCCGGTCATGTCATGGCTGATCTCGCGGATCGCCCGGATCGGGTTCTCCAGCGTCATGTCGCGGATCGGGGTGCCCGCCTCGATCATGCGCAGTACGAGGTCGGTCATGGCGACCTTGAGCAGCGTCGTCGTCTCGCTCATGTTCGAGTCACCGACGATGACGTGCAGCCGCCGGTAGCGCTCGGCGTCGGCGTGCGGCTCGTCGCGGGTGTTGATGATCGGCCGGGACCGCGTGGTGGCGCTGGAGACGCCCTCCCAGATGTGCTCCGCCCGCTGGCTGACGCAGTACAGCGCGCCGCGCGGGGTCTGCAGGACCTTGCCGGCGCCGACGACGATCTGCCGGCTGACGAGGAACGGGATCAGGACGTCGGCCAGCCGGCCGAACTCTCCGTGCCGACCGACGAGGTAGTTCTCGTGGCAGCCGTAGCTGTTGCCGGCCGAGTCGGTGTTGTTCTTGAACAGGTAGATGTCGCCGGTGACGCCCTCCTCGGCCAGGCGCTGCTCGGCGTCGACCAGCAGGCCTTCCAGGATCCGCTCGCCGGCCTTGTCGTGGACGACGAGCTCGGAGAGGTCGTCGCACTCGGCCGTCGCGTACTCGGGGTGGCTGCCGACGTCGAGGTAGAGCCGGGAGCCGTTGCGCAGGAAGACGTTGGAGCTGCGCCCCCACGAGACCACCCGTCGGAACAGGTAGCGGGCCACCTCGTCCGGTGACAGCCGGCGCTGCCCCTTGAAGGTGCACGTGACGCCGTACTCGGTCTCGATGCCGAAGATCCGTCGGTCCACGCTCCGAGCCTAGGCGCCGGAAGCGACACCGGCCCACCGCCGGACCGGCGGGGCGCTACCGCTTCGCGTCGAGCCGCTGCAGCAGGTCGTCGAACGCCTGCTCGATCTCGTCGTGCCCGTTCTGAGACGCCCGCTGCTTGCCGTGGATCAGCGCGGCCCGGTTGACCTTCGAGAAGTCGCCGTACGGGAAGTGGTAGCGCTTCTTCGTCTCCTCGCCGGCGTCCGGATCGACGGCGAGGTGCCAGGCGGCGTAGCCGTCCCAGCCATGCGCGTCGATCTCGGCATTGCCGTCGTCGGCGGACGGTGCGGCGTCGGACCATTCGGTCTCGTCGTCGTACTTCCCGTCGTCGATGAGCTTCCTCGCCTGCGCGAGCGCGTCGTCGTTGAGTTCGTAGTCCGGCATGCCCGCTCCCCTACCCCGTACGCGCGGGTCATCCGCCCGACTGCGGATGCCCCTCGCCGCTGTCGGTGGCGCCCCCGGCGGTGTCGGGAGCGGCGGGGTCACCGAGCCCGGCCGGCGTGCCCGGGGCGGGGTGGCTGGGCACGTGGGCGGAGGTGGGCGGCTGCGTCCCCTCGGTACCGGTCTCGCCGTCACCGAGCAGGGTGTGCAGGGCGGTGCCCACGACGCGGCGGAACGCCCGCTTGGGGCGCCGCCTGTCCAGGACGGCGACCTCCAGCTGCTGGGCGGTCAGCCGCGACGGACCGCCGTCACCGCTCCCCGCGGTGGCGGGGCTGACCGCGGAGAGGGCGTCGACGCCGACCTTGAGCGCGTCGGCGAGCCCCATGCCGGCGTGGAAGTGGTCGCGCAGGTGCCCGGTGACGGCGTCGGCCTGGCCGCCCATGACCACGAAGTCGGGCTCGTCGACGACCGAGCCGTCGAAGGTGAGCCGGTAGAGCTGGTCGCGCTCGGGGGTCTCCCCCACCTCGGCGACGCACAGCTCGACCTCGTAGGGCTTCATCTGCTCGGTGAAGATGGCGCCGAGGGTCTGCGCGTAGGCGTTGGCGATCACCCGGCCGGTGACGTCGCGGCGGTTGTAGGAGTAGCCGCGGACATCGGCCAGCCGGACGCCGGCGACGCGCAGGCTCTCGAACTCGCTGTAGCGGCCGACCGCGGCGAAGCCGATGCGGTCGTAGATCTCGCCGATCTTGTGCAGCGTGGAGCTGGGGTTCTCGGCGATGAGCAGCACGCCGTCGACGTAGGTGAGGACGGCGACGCTGCGACCGCGGGAGATGCCCTTGCGGGCGTACTCCGAGCGGTCGCGCATGACCTGCTCGGCGGAGGCGTAGTAGGGCATGGTCATGGCTCAGGCCTCCCCGGCCGCATTCTGGCGCTCGGCGGCCGCGCGCTCGGTCACGATGGCGTCGGCGACGGCGGCGATCTCGGCGTCGGTGAGCCGGACGGCGCCTTCGGCGTCGACCCGGTAGACGATCGGGTACAGCCGCCGGACCGGGTCGGGACCGCCGGTGGCCGAGTCGTCGTCGGCCGCGTCGTAGAGGGCCTCGACGACGGTGCGGGTCGCGGCTGCGGCGTCCAGGCCCTGCCGCCACGTCTTCTTGAGGCTGTTCCGGGCGAACAGCGAGCCGGAGCCGACCGTGGCGTAGCCGCGCTCCTCGTAGTTCCCGCCGGTGACGTCGTAGCTGAAGATCCGGCCCGGGAGCTCGCCGGGGGCGGCGTCGAGGTCGAAGCCGGCGAACAGCGGGACGACGGCCAGGCCCTGCAGCGCCGCGCCGAGGTTCCCGCGGATCATCTGCGCCAGGCGGTTGGCCTTGCCGTCGAGGGAGAGGGTGAGGCCCTCGATCTTCTCGTAGTGCTCGAGCTCGACCTGGTAGAGCTTCACCATCTCGATGGCGATGCCCGCGGCGCCGGCGATGCCGATGACGCTGTAGGAGTCGGCCGGGTAGACCTTCTCGATGTCGCGGCTGGAGATCAGGTTCCCCATGGTGGCGCGCCGGTCGCCACCCATGAGCACGCCGCCGGCGTAGGTCGCGGCGACGATCGTGGTGCCGTGCGGGGCGATGTCACCCACGGGCAGCTGCGGGACCGGGCGCCGACCGGGCAGCAGGTCGGGCGCGGTGGACCCGAGGAAGTCGGTGAACGAGGAACCCACCCGGTCCAGGTACGCGGGCGGGAACCCGCTCCGGCCAGCTGACGACTCGTTCACCCATCCGCCTCTCCCGCCTGCATGCGCCGGCGTCCACCCGTTGCTCCGCCGGGAGCTTCGTGCTCCTCGGCGTCAGGGCGACCCTACCGGCGGTCGCTCCACCCGGATGGCTCGGACCGGGCCGAGGCCGGCAGCCGAGAACATGGCCGTGATGCGCTGGCTCAGGGTGTGGAAGCGGACGTAGTCCGCGGCCGCGCGCAACACCTCCGGATCGTCCCTGAACTGGCCGAGCCCGCCGTTGCAGTTGAAACACAACAGCGCCCGGACGGCGCCCGTCGCGTGGTCGTGGTCGACGTGCTGGGCGGGCGCGGTGCGGCAGATGGCGCAGACCCCGCCCTGTACTTCGAGCATCACATCCGCCTCGGCCGCCGTGATGCCATACCGCCGTGTGAGGTGGTACGAGCGTGCGCCGCCCGCTTTCGCACGCGAGGCGTGGCCGCGGGCGTTGTGGCACGGGAGGCAGTAGGTGGCGTGCCCGGAGCGGGTCGTGCGCGTCTTCGGGAACTGCTCGAACGCCCTCACCTCGCCGCAGTCGGGACACCACTTCGAGCCTTCCGGGACGTCGAGGCCCTTCGGTGCCAGCCGGTGCTTGCGTGGTTGGAGACGGCGGGCTTCCCGGCTCTTGGCAGCTCGTTCGGCGAGATGCGTGCGGCAGTAGAAGGCGAGTCCGTCACGCGATCTCTTGTTCTTGCTGAAGTCGGAGACGGGGCGGTGCGCCCGGCAGTCACGACAGAACTCGGTGTCCACCGATCAGCTTCTTCACCAGAAGATGATCTTGGTCACTGGCCCCCTTTTTGTACGTACGCACGCACGAAGTCCTCACTGTTCTCCTCGAGGACGTCGTCGATCTCGTCCAGCAACGAATCGACGTCCTCGGTCATCTCCTTGTGGCGCTCGGCCACCTCCGAGTCGACCGACGCCTCGATCTCCTCGTTCTCCTCGCGCGACCGCGTCGCCTTCTGCTGCCCGCCGGTGTCCCTGGTGGCCATGCTGCCCTCCGGTCCTTCTCGTGGCTGGTGCTGGTCAGGAAAGTACCCGCAGGAACCGACATCCGGCGTCCGTCGGCCGAGGGCGGTGGAGACCGCCCATCGGTGAGGACGGCCGGTCAGGGGCCGGTGATCGTGTCGACGAGCTCCTGGGCCGTCGCGGAGGCCTCGAAGAGCGCGCCGACGTGCTCCCGGGTGCCCCGCAACGGCTCGAGCGTCGGGATGCGCACCAGGTTCTCCCGGCCCAGGTCGAAGACCACCGAGTCCCAGGAGGCGGCGGCGATCTGCGTCGGGAAGCGGCGCAGGCACTCGCCGCGGAAGAACGCCCGGGTGTCCGCCGGTGGGGTCACCATCGCGCGCGTCACCTCGTCATCGGTGAGCAGCCGCTGCATGGCCCCGCGGGCGACCAGCCGGTTGTAGAGCCCCTTGTCCGGCCGGACGTCGGAGTACTGCAGGTCGACCAGCTGCAGCCGCGAGTCGTTCCAGTCCAGGCCGTCGCGGGAGCGGTACCCCTCGAGCAGCCGCAGCTTCGCCGGCCAGTCCAGCTGGTCGGCGAGGCGCATCGGGTCGGCCGCCAGGTCGTCGAGGACCGCCGCCCATCGGTGCAGCACGTCGGTGGTCTGCTCGTCGGCCTCCCCGCGGGTCGCCACGAAGCGCTCGGCCGCCTCCAGGTAGAGCCGCTGCACCTCGATCGCGGTCAGCTGCCGTCCGTCGCGGAGCCGGACCCGGTGGGTGAGCGAAGGGTCGTGGCTGACCGCCTGCAGCTCGGCCACCGGCTCCTCGATCGCGAGGTCGGAGGGCAGGGCCCGCGCCTCGATCATGGCCAGCACCAGCGACGTCGTCCCGACCTTGAGGTAGGTGGACAGCTCCGCCAGGTTCGCGTCGCCGATGATCACGTGCAGCCGGCGGTACTCGTCGGGGTTGGCGTGCGGCTCGTCGCGCGTGTTGATGATCGGCCGCTTCAGGGTCGTCTCCAGACCCACCTCGACCTCGAAGAAGTCGGCGCGCTGCGAGAGCTGGAACCCCGGCGTCCGGCTCTCCGTCCCGATGCCGACCTTGCCGGAGCCGGCGAACACCTGCCGGGTGACGAAGAACGGCACCAGCCCGCGGATGATGTCGATGAACGGCGTCCGCCGGTCCATCAGGTAGTTCTCGTGCGCGCCGTAGGACGCGCCCTTGCCGTCGGTGTTGTTCTTGTAGAGCTGGATCGGGTGCGTGCCGGGGATCTGCACTGCGCGGCGGGCGGCCTCAGCCATGACCCGCTCCCCCGCCTTGTCCCACAGGACGATGTCGCGCGGGGTGGTGACCTCCGGCGTCGAGTACTCCGGGTGCGCGTGGTCGACGTAGAGGCGCGCGCCGTTGGTCAGGATGACGTTGGCCATCCCGGAGTCCTCGTCGAGGTCGTTGTGGTCCAGGGCCTGGGCCGGGGTCAGGTCGAAGCCCCGGGCGTCGCGCAGCGGTGACTCCTCCTCGAAGTCCCACCGGGGACGGCGGGGCGTCGGCGCATCGGCCACCGCCCACGCGTTCACGACGAGGCTCGACAGCGTGGTCGGGTTCGCCCCCGGCTGCCGCGGCACCGAGATGCCGTACTCGACCTCGGTGCCCATGACCCGCCGCACGCTCATGGCCCAACCCTAGGCCGAGGCCGCTCCGGGGACCGGTGCCGGCATCGAGCCGCGGACCTGGCACATACCGGATCGGTTCCGTAGCCTCGGTGGTGCCCCGGCCGCACCAGCGCGGTCATCGGGACGAACGCGGGCCACGGCCGTCGAGCCGGTACCCCGCATCTTTCGGACGCGCCGCGCGCCCTCTCCGCCCAGCGGCAGTGGTCCTTCTCCGTCGATCCGGCTCCGTGGGTGGAGCGTGCTGCCCCCGTTCGGTGGGCCGGCCGCGTGGGCGACCGCCGTTCGAGAGGATCATGACGAACCCGAGCACCACCTCCGGCCCGTCCACCCGCGTCTTCCGGCGGCGCACCGCCGGCCTCGCCGCCACCGGCGCCCTGCTCCTGGCGCCGTTCCTGGGCACGGGCACCGCTGCTGCCGCCGACGACGAGACCTGGGACCGCCTCGCGCAGTGCGAGAGCAGCGGCAACTGGTCCATCAACACCGGGAACGGCTACTACGGCGGCCTGCAGTTCTACCAGCCCACCTGGGAGGGGTTCGGCGGCACCGAGTACGCCCCGCGGGCCGACCTCGCCACCCGCGAGCAGCAGATCGCGATCGCCGAGAAGACCCTTGCGGTCCAGGGCTGGGGCGCCTGGCCGGCCTGCTCGGCGAAGCTGGGCCTGACCGAGGCGGACAAGGCCGGCAGCGCCACGCCTCCGGCAGCCGCCCCGGCCCCCACGGCCGAGGCACCGGCGCCCGCGCCGGCCGACGCCGGGCAGCAGTACACGGTCCAGGCAGGTGACACGCTGTCGGGGATCGCATCGGCCAACGGGCTGCAGTGGCAGACCCTGTACGAGGCCAACCGCGACGTCATCGGCGCCGACCCGGGCCTCATCCACCCCGGCCAGGTCCTCCGCCTGGGCTGACCCCGCGGACGAGCGGCTCCGGCTCGCCGCCGTCCTGGCTCAGCACAGGGGGTCCTGGCTCACGACCGATCGTGAGCCAGGACCCCTGATGATCAGGTGACCTGATCATCAGGGAGCCACGGGCAGCCGGACGGCCCGGCCACCGCGTGGTGGCCGGGCCGTCCGTCGTCGTGCCTAGAGGTACTGGCCGGTGTTGGTCGCCGTGTCGATGGCGCGCCCGGCCTCGTTCCCCTTGCCGCTGATGAGCGTGCGGATGTAGACGATCCGCTCGCCCTTCTTGCCCGAGATCCGCGCCCAGTCGTCGGGGTTGGTCGTGTTGGGCAGGTCCTCGTTCTCCTTGAACTCGTCGAGGCACGCCTGCATCAGGTGGCCGACCCGCAGGCCCCCGGTCCCGGTCTCCAGCCGCTCCTTGATCGCCATCTTCTTCGCGCGGTCGACGATGTTCTGCAGCATGGCGCCGGAGTTGAAGTCCTTGAAGTAGAGGACCTCCTTGTCACCGTTGGCGTAGGTGACCTCGAGGAAGCGGTTCTCCTCGCTCTCGGTGTACATGCGCTCGACGGTGCGCTGGATCATCGCGGCGATCGTCGCCTCGCGGTTGCCACCGTGCTCGGCGAGGTCGTCGGGGTGCAGCGGCAGGTCGGGCACCAGGTACTTGCTGAAGATGTCGCGCGCGGCCTCGGCGTCGGGCCGCTCGATCTTGATCTTCACGTCGAGCCGGCCGGGCCGCAGGATCGCCGGGTCGATCATGTCCTCGCGGTTCGAGGCGCCGATGACAATGACGTTCTCCAGGCCCTCGACGCCGTCGATCTCGCTGAGCAGCTGCGGGACGATCGTCGACTCGACGTCGGAGGAGACCCCCGAGCCGCGGGTGCGGAAGATCGAGTCCATCTCGTCGAAGAACACGATGACCGGCGTGCCTTCGCTGGCCTTCTCCCGCGCGCGCTGGAACACCAGCCGGATGTGCCGCTCGGTCTCCCCGACGTACTTGTTGAGCAGCTCGGGGCCCTTGATGTTGAGGAAGTAGGACTTCGCCTGGTGGACGCCCTCGCCACGGACGGCGGCGACCTTCTTCGCCAGCGAGTTGGCCACGGCCTTGGCGATCAGCGTCTTGCCGCAGCCGGGCGGGCCGTACAGCAGGATGCCCTTGGGCGGGCGCAGCTGGTACTCGCGGAAGAGATCGGCGTGCAGGAACGGCAGCTCGACGGCGTCGCGGATCTGCTCGATCTGCCGGGACAGCCCGCCGATGTCGGTGTAGTCGATGTCGGGGACCTCTTCGAGGACGAGCTCCTCGACCTCGCTCTTGGGGATCCGCTCGTAGACGTAGCCCGACCGGCTCTCCAGCAGCAGCGAGTCGCCGACCCGCAGCGGCTGGCCGGTGAGCGAGTCGGCCAGGTAGACGACGCGCTCCTCGTCGGTGTGCCCGATGACCAGCGCCCGTGGGGTGACGCCGTCGACGGGCTCCAGCAGCTCCTTGAGCATGACGACGTCGCCCTGGCGTTCGAAGTCCCGCGCCTCCACGACGTTCATCGCCTCGTTGAGCATGACCTCCTGGCCGGGGCGCAGGGTGTCCACCTCGACGTTCGGCGAGACCGACACCCGCAGCTTGCGGCCGCCGGTGAACACGTCGACGGTCCCGTCGTCGAACCGGGTCAGGAAGATGCCGTAGCCCGAGGGTGGCTGCCCGAGCCGGTCGACCTCCTCCTTGAGCGTGACCAGCTGCTCCCGCGCGTCGCGCAGCGTGCCGGCCAGCTTGTCGTTGCGCTCGGAGAGGAAGGCGGCCCGGCCCTCCGCCTCCGCTATCCGCTCCTCCAGCGCGCGCACCTGGCGCGGGCTGTCTGCCACCTTGCGGCGGAGCAGGCTGATCTCCTCCTCGAGGTAGGAGATCTGGCTGAGCAGCGAGGCGACGTCACGCTCACGCCGCGCCTTCATCTCGTCAGGACCCAGGCCCATCACGCACCTCCGCACTGTCGGGGGAGCCAGGACGCAAATCTATACACGCGCGACGACACTTCGCCGTCGCCTCGCGGGGTCCGTGGCGGGGTGCTACTGAGGTGCTGGAACGGCCCTCCTGCAGGGGCCCGCCGCGAGCGTGCGAGCGGTGGGGGCAGGAGGGTCCTCCTTCAGTGCTTCTGCGCGCGGCGCTGGCGGACGGGGGCGACCGCGCCCTCGGCCAGGCGGCGTGCGGTGACGAGGAAGGCGGTGTGGGCGACCATCCGGTGCTCCGGGCGCACGGCCAGGCCGACCGCGTGCCACGGCCGCATCAGGGTCTCCCAGGCGTAGGGCTCGGTCCACACGCCCTGCGCGCGCAGCGCCTCCACGTAGGTGGACAGCTGGGTGACGGTGGCGACGTAGCCCACCAGCACGCCCCCGGGACGCAGCGCGGCGGCGACCGTCGGCAGGACCGCCCACGGCTCCAGCATGTCCAGGACGACCCGGTCGACCACCTCGTCGGCCGGGTGGTCGGCCAGATCGCCCAGCCGCAGGCTCCAGTTGCTCGGGACCTCGCCGAAGAAGGCGCCGACGTTCGTGCGCGCGACGTCGGCGAAGTCCTCGCGCCGCTCGTAACTGGTCAGCGAGCCCCCGGCGCCGACGGCCCGGAGCAGCGAGCAGCTGAGCGCGCCGGAGCCGGCGCCGGCCTCCAGCACCCGCATGCCGGGCCCGATGTCGCCGAAACCGACGATCTGCGCGGCGTCCTTCGGGTAGATCACCTGCGCGCCGCGCGGCATGGAGAGCACGTAGTCGGCGAGCAGCGGGCGCAGCGCCAGGTACCCGGTGTTGGCCGTCGAGTGCACGACCGACCCCTCGGGCGCACCGATGAGGTCGTCGTGCTCGATGGCGCCGCGGTGGGTGTGGAACTGCTTGCCGGGCGTCAGGACGACGGTGTGCAGCCGGCCCTTGGGGTCGGTCAGCTGCACCCGGTCCCCCGCGACGAACGCGCCCTCCACGGGCTCGGCCCGCTGCGCGGAGGGGCTCTCCCCCGCCTCGTCCGGCGCCTGCTGCGCCTCGTCGACGACGTCGGTCCCCGGCTCCTGCTCACTGGTCACGGGCGACCAGCGTACGGACGCCGCCGCTGTGACCCGGGACGCCGATGCGGCGCGGACACTCGGAACTGTCGGAGGCGCGACCTAGCCTCGGGTGCATGACGGCGATGGTGGACACCGACCCGCGACCCGGCACGCCCGACGGCGGGACCGAGCCCCCCGCCGAGGTGACCGCACCGCGCCGCCCCTCGCTCTCGCCCAGCCGGGCGGCGGACTTCAAGACCTGCCCGTTGCTCTACCGCTTCCGCACCATCGACCGGCTGCCCGAGCGCAAGAGCCTGGCCGCCGTCCGCGGCACCCTCGTCCACTCCGTGCTGGAACGCCTCTACGACCTGCCCCCGGCGCAGCGCACCCCGGAGAGCGCCCTGGAGCTGCTCGAGCCGGCGTGGGCCGAGCTGCGCGACGAGCCGGGCATCGCCGAGCTGTTCGCAACCGGCCAGGACGAGGGCGCCGAGAGCGATGCGAACGCGCCCGAGTCGGTGGCGGCCTGGCTGGCCTCGGCCGGGAAGCTCGTCGAGAGGTACTTCTCGCTGGAGGACCCGCGCCGCATCCAGCCGGCGGGTCGGGAGGAGCTCGTCGAGGTCACGCTGCCCGACGGACTGCTGCTGCGCGGTTACGTCGACCGGCTGGACATCGCCCCCAACGGCGCGCTCCGGGTGGTCGACTACAAGACCGGGTCGATGCCGCGCGAGGCGTTCGAGTCCAAGGCGCTGTTCCAGATGAAGTTCTACGCGCTGGTGCTCTGGCGCACCCGCGGGGTGGTGGCCGCTCAGCTCAAGCTGCTCTACCTCGGCGACGGCGACGCGCTCACCTACGCCCCGGAGGAGGCCGAGCTCGTGCGCTTCGAGCGCACGCTGCTGGCCATCTGGTCGGCAATCGAGCGGGCCGTCGCCACGGGTGAGTTCCGGCCGAACAAGAGCCGGCTCTGCGGCTGGTGCGACCACCAGGCGCTGTGCCCGGCGTTCGGCGGCACTCCCCCGCCCTTCCCGGCGGAGGCCGCAGCGTCAGCCGGCTGGCGGACGACCCTGCCGGTGACGCCGGTGTGACCGGCGCGGTGACCGTTCGCGCCGCCGTGCCGGCGGATCTCGCCGCCGTGCTGGATCTGTACCGCCAGCTGTACCCGGAGCTCGAGCACGACGAGACGCTGCGGGTGCAGGACGCCTGGGCCAGCACCATGACGACACCCGGGCGCACGGTCCTCGTCGCCGAGGCCGCCGGAACCGTGGTCGGGACGGCGGATGTCACGGTGGTCGCCAACACGGCTCACGCCGGTGAGCCCTACCTGCTGGTCGAGAACGTCGTCGTGGACGGCACCCACCGCCGCACCGGCGTGGGAGCGACCCTCCTGGGCGCCGCACGGGAGCACGGCCGCCGGACCGGCTGCTACAAGCTGCAGCTCTCTGCCGACGACCCGGCGGCCTTCGCGTTCTACGAGGCCGTCGGACTGCGTCCGGCGGCACGGACCTACAAGGAATACCTCGGCTGACCGACCGGAGTGTGCGGCATGCATGTCCCGCCGGGTCGGTCCTCGGCCCGCGTCCGCTGCGAGCGCCGGCACGCAGGCCGCGACACCTCTTCACCGGGACCAGTGACCAGCGAGACTGTGACCGTGCATCCCGACAAGAGGCTCGAGATCCTGACGGCGTTCGCCGCCGCCACGGCGGACCCGAGCCGCCTGGGCGCACTGCTGGGCGACGCGGCCGACGACTCCGACGCCGTGCGAAGGCTGCAAACGGCCTACGGGTTCACCCCCGGTCAGGCGCGGGCGGTCCTCGACCTCCAGCTCGCCCGGATCACCCGGGAGCACCGCGCCCGGCTGCAGGCCGAGATCGACGCCCTGCGCGACGCTGCTGCCGGGCTCTGGGACCCGCCGATCGAGGTCACGGCGACGGCGAGGTCCGGGCGGGAGATCGTCGTCGGCCTCCCGGACCATGAGCACGACGTCCACGGCGACGACTCGGCCGACTGCCTCGACCGGATGGTCGTCCTCGTACGCGACGAGCTGGCGGGCCCGCGCCGGCGCAGGGGGACCGTCACCTTCACCGCAACCGTCCCCGACGGGCCACGTACCGTCCACGTCGATCCGGTGGGCAGCGCCTCGTTCTGCTACGACGACCTCGGCACGGCATAGTCGCGGCCCCCGGAACTCAGCGCGGGGCGGCGCTCGCCACCTCGCGGGCGGTGAGCACCGCCTCGAGCTCCGGCACCCCGACCCCCACGAGCGTCTCCACCAGCGTGAGCCCCGGTGCCGGCGGGACCGGCTGCATCGCGGGCACGCCCAGCACCGCCATCCCGGCGGCCAGCCCGGCGGTCACGCCGACCAGCGAGTCCTCCACCACCACGCAGGAGTCGGGCTGGACGCCCAGCGCTGCGGCTGCCTGGAGGTAGGGGGCCGGGTCCGGCTTGCGCGCGGGAACCTCGTCGCCGCAGACGGTCAGGTCGAACGGGCTGCCGCCGAGGTCCGTCGCGATGCTCGCAAGCACGATGTCGGCGAGCCGGCGGGGCGTCGTCGTCACCAAGGCGGTGGCCAGGCCCGCGGCCCGCACCGCGGACAGCAGTTCCCGGGCGCCGGGCTGCCACACGACGCCGCCGGCCATGAGCACGCCGACCCGCTCCTCGATCCAGGCCGCGTCCACAGCGAGCTGTTCGGCGGTGGCGCTGATGCCGAGGTCCGCGTAGAGGATGCCCATCGCCGTCGGCATGCTCGTGCCCACCGTGCGGGCCCGCGCCTCGGCCGACATCCGCCCCCCGAGCCGTCCGGCGAGCTCGAACATCGCCTCGCCCCAGTACTCCTCCGTCTGCACGAGCGTGCCGTCCATGTCGAACAGCACCGCCCGCAACGCGCTGGAACGGCCTCCGTCCAGAGGCTCGCCCCGAGCCGGCGAGGGGTGAGGGGGACGGGGGTCCTTCATTCGTCCTCGGTCCGGTAGCCGAGGTTGGGTGAGAGCCACTTCTCCGCCTCCGCGAGCGTCCAGCCCTTGCGCCGGGCGTAGTCCTCGACCTGATCCCGCCCGACCCGGCCCAGCACGAAGTACTGGGCCTGCGGGTGCGCGAAGTAGAGGCCGCTCACCGCCGCACCCGGCCACATGGCGAGGCTCTCGGTGAGCTCGATACCGGTGGCCGCCTCGACGTCGAGAAGGTCCCAGATCGTCTGCTTCTCGGTGTGCTCGGGGCAGGCCGGGTAGCCCGGGGCCGGCCGGATGCCGCGGTACTTCTCGGCGATGAGGGCCTCGTTGTCCAGCGCCTCGTCGGCGGCGTAGCCCCAGAACTCCCGGCGCACCCGCTCGTGCAGCCGCTCGGCGAACGCCTCGGCCAGCCGGTCGGCCAGCGCCTCCAGCATGATCGCGCTGTAGTCGTCGTTGTCCTTCTTGAACGCCGCCACCCGCTCGGCCGCGCCCAGCCCGGCCGTCACCGCGAACGCACCGACGTAGTCGCGCAGGCCGGTGTCCTTCGGCGCCACGAAGTCCGCCAGTGACTTGCGCGGCGAGCCGTCGCGGCCCTCGGTCTGCTGCCGCAGCTGGTGCAGGGTCGCCCGCACGGCGGTGCGGGACTCGTCGGTGTAGACCTCGATGTCCTCGCCGTCGACACGGTTGGCCGGGAACAGCCCGAGGACGCCGCTGGCCCGCAGCCACTTCTCCGCGACGATCCGGTCCAGCATCTGCTGGGCGTCGTCGTACAGCCGCCGGGCGGCCTCGCCGGTCGCCGGGTTGTGCAGGATGTCGGGGAACCGGCCGCGCATCTCCCAGGCGTTGAAGAACGGCTGCCAGTCGATGTAGCCGCGCAGCTCCTCGAGCGGGTAGTCGTGGAAGTGCCGGACGAACTGGGTGGCCTCCCCGAGGGCGCAGGCCGGGCCCTCGCAGACGTCCTTCGCCTGCTGCAGCAGCATCCGCGGCCGGGGCGGGGCGTAGCCGCTCCAGTCGATCGGCGTCGGGTTCGCGCGTGCCTCGGCGAGCGGGAGCAGGGCGCGGCTGTCCTGGCGGGCGGCGTGCCGCTCCCGGAGCGCCGCGTAGTCGGCGTCGGTCTCGGCCAGCAGCCTCGGGCGCTGCTCGTCGGAGAGCAGGGCGGCGACGACCGGGACCGAGCGCGAGGCGTCCTTCACCCAGATCACCGGGCCGGAGTACCTCTGCGCCACCTTGACGGCGGTGTGCGCCCGCGAGGTGGTCGCGCCGCCGATGAGCAGCGGGATCTCGAACCCCTGGCGCTCCATCTCGGCGGCCAGGTTCACCATCTCGTCCAGCGAGGGGGTGATCAGACCGGAGAGCCCGATGATGTCGGCGCCCTCCTGCTTGGCGGCGTCCAGGATCTTCTGCCCCGGCACCATGACGCCCAGGTCGACCACGTCGTAGTTGTTGCACTGCAGGACGACGCCGACGATGTTCTTGCCGATGTCGTGGACGTCGCCCTTCACGGTGGCCATGACGACCTTGCCGTTGCTGCGCTCGGCGTCGCCGGGCTGCTTCTCCGCCTCGATGAACGGGATGAGGTAGGCGACGGCCTTCTTCATCACCCGGGCGGACTTGACCACCTGCGGCAGGAACATCTTGCCGGCGCCGAACAGGTCGCCGACGACGTTCATGCCGTCCATCAGCGGTCCCTCGATCACCTCGATCGGCCGCCCGCCGCGCTCGGCGATCTCGCGCCGCAGCTCCTCGGTGTCGTCCTCGACGTGTGCGTCGATGCCCTTCACCAGCGCGTGGGTGATCCGCTCCCCCACCGGCAGGGAGCGCCACTCCTCGGTGGCGACCTCGCGCGCCGCGCCGTCCCCGGCGTAGTCGCCGGCGATCTCCAGCAGCCGCTCGGTGGCGTCGGGGCGGCGGTTGAGGACGACGTCCTCGATCCGCTCCCGCAGCTCGACCGGCACCTCGTCGTAGACCTCGAGCGCGCCGGCGTTGACGATGCCCATGTCCATGCCGGCCCGGATGGCGTGGAAGAGGAACACCGCGTGGATGGCCTTGCGGACGCGGTTGTTGCCGCGGAAGGAGAAGGAGACGTTGGAGACCCCGCCGGAGACCAGCGCGCCGGGCAGGTTCTGCTTGATCCAGCGGGTCGCCTCGATGAAGTCGACGCCGTAGTTGGCGTGCTCCTCGATGCCGGTGGCGACGGCGAAGACGTTCGGGTCGAAGATGATGTCCTCGGCCGGGAACCCGACCTGCTCGGTGAGCACCGCGTAGGCCCGCCGGCAGATGTCGATGCGCCGCTGGAGGTCGTCGGCCTGGCCGTCCTCGTCGAACGCCATGACGACGACCGCGGCGCCGTACCGGCGGCAGAGCCGGGCCTCGCGGACGAACTCCTCCTCGCCGTTCTTCAGCGAGATGGAGTTGACGATCGCCTTGCCCTGGACGTTCTTCAGGCCCGCCTCGATGACCTCCCACTTCGAGGAGTCGACCATCACCGGGACGCGGCAGATGTCGGGCTCGGCGGCGATGAGCTTGGTGAAGCGGTCCATCGCCTCGACGCCGTCGATCATCCCCTCGTCCATGTTGACGTCGATGACCTGGGCGCCGGCCTCCACCTGCTGGCGGGCGACGGCGAGGGCAGCCGGGTAGTCGCCCGCCTTGATCAGGTTCCGGAAGCGGGCGGAGCCGGTGATGTTGGTGCGCTCGCCGACGTTGACGAAGAGGCTCTCCTCGGTGACGGTCAGCGGCTCCAGGCCGGACAGGCGCAGCGCCGGGGACGTCTGCGCCGGCGTCCGTGGCGGCAGCCCCGCCACGGCGCCGGCGATCGCCGCGATGTGCGCCGGCGTGGTGCCGCAGCAGCCACCCACGAGGTTGACCAGGCCGCTCTCGGCGAACTCCGCGACGATGGCGGCCGTCTCGGCGGGCGACTCGTCGTACTCGCCGAAGGCGTTGGGCAGCCCGGCGTTCGGGTAGCAGGAGACGAAGGTGTCGGCGACCCGCGCCATCTCCGCGATGTAGGGCCGCATCTCCTTGGCGCCGAGGGCGCAGTTCAACCCGATCAGCAGCGGCTGCACGTGCCGCACGGAGTTCCAGAACGCCTCGGTGACCTGCCCGGAGAGCGTCCGTCCGGAGGCGTCGGTGATCGTGCCGGAGATCAGCACCGGCCAGCGCCGGCCGCGCTGCTCGAACAACGTCTCCAGGGCGAAGATGGCCGCCTTGGCGTTCAGCGTGTCGAAGATCGTCTCGATCAGCAGCGCGTCGACGCCGCCGTCCACCAGGCCGTTCGCCTGCTCGAGGTAGGCGGCGACCAGGTCGTCGAAGCCGACGTTGCGGGCGCCGGGATCGTTGACGTCCGGTGAGATCGATGCCGTCCGGCTGGTGGGGCCGATCGCCCCCGCGACGAAGCGCGGCCGGCCGGGCGTCCGCTCGGTCATCGCGTCGGCCTCGCGGCGGGCGAGCCGGGCGGAGGCCACGTTCAGCTCGTAGGCCAGCTCCTGCATGCCGTAGTCGGCCAGCGAGATCGTCGTGGCGTTGAAGGTGTTGGTCTCGACGAGGTCCGCCCCGGCCTCGAGGTACTCGCGGTGGATGCCGGCGATGAGCTCGGGCTGGGTCAGGCTGAGCAGGTCGTTGTTGCCCTGCACGTCGCTGGGCCAGTCGGCGAAACGCTCCCCGCGGTACCCGGCCTCGTCGGGACGGTCCCGCTGGATCGCCGTCCCCATAGCGCCGTCGAGCACCAGGATCCTTTCCTCCAGCAGCGCGCGGAGCCGCGCCGTCGCATCGGGACGGAGGGCGGGTGACTCGGACACGGTGATCCCCAGTGGTTCAAGACTCGATGGGCGTGCGGGCCTCGCGCTCCGTCACCCCGGCGGGCTGGCCCAGGCCTGGGCGTTCCCGATGTCGGCTCCCATCTTCGCACCTGGCACACCGGCGGTGCAGCAGGCGTGGCGGGCCGCCACGCCCGCCCACGAGGGCGTTCGGCGGCCGGACCCCGCGGCGCACGGCCGGGCGGCACGGCCGGAGCGACGTAGGCTCACAGGGGTGATCGATCCTCAGTCCGACGCCGATGACCTGCCGCAGCTCACCGACCCGGTGGTCGTGGTGGCGTTCGAGGGCTGGAACGACGCCGGGGACGCCGCCACGGGGGCCGTCGAGCACCTCGAGCTGATCTGGGACGCGAAGCCGTTGGCCGCCCTCGACCCCGAGGACTACTACGACTTCCAGGTCAACCGGCCCACGGTCTCCCTGATCGACGGGGTGAGCCGGCGCATCGAATGGCCCACCACCCGCATCTCCGTGGCCCGGCCCGAGGGGCTGGACCGCGACGTGGTCCTCATCCGGGGCATCGAGCCGAACATGCGCTGGCGCAGCTTCTGCGAGGAGCTGCTGGAGATCCTCGACGAGCTCGACGCCTCCATCGTGGTCGCGCTCGGCGCGCTGCTGGCCGACACCCCGCACACCCGGCCCACGCCGGTGACCGGGTCGGCCTACGACCAGGAGTCCGCACGGGCCTACGGGCTGGAGACCTCCCGCTACGAAGGCCCGACCGGGATCCTCGGTGTGTTCCAGGACGCCTGCGTGCAGGCCGGGCTGCCGGCGATCAGCTTCTGGGCCGCCGTCCCGCACTACGTGTCGCAGCCGCCGTCGCCCCGCGCCACCGTCGCCCTGCTGCAGCGCGTGGAGGAGGTCCTGGAGATCACGGTGCCGCTCGGGGCCCTGCCGCAGCAGGCCGAGGACTGGGTGAAGACCGTCGACGAGATGGCCAGCGAGGACGCCGAGGTCGTCGAGTACGTGCGCTCGCTGGAGGAGCGGGCCACCGAGGTGGACCTGTCGCAGGCCAACGGCGACCAGATCGCCCGGGAGTTCGAGCGGTACCTGCGCCGCCGGGGTGGGCCCGCCGGCGGGGCCTGAGCGGCCGGCGCCATCGAAGCAGGCCACGGCCGCCTGGGGGCGTGCGCGTCGTCAGTCGCTGCGCAGCAGTGGTCGCATCTGCGCCGAGGCGTCGGCGTCGAACAGCCGGTCGTGCGTGGCGAGGGCGAACCGGTCGGTCATCCCGGAGACGTAGTCGACGACCTGGGTGAGCGGATCGGCCTCGGTGTCGCGGTAACTGGCCGGGATGAGCTCGGGGTGGGCCAGGTGGTGGTCGACGAGCCGGCGGATGACGTCGACCGCCAGGTGCTTCTGCCCGGCGGCGACGTCGGAGGCGTACACGCGGGCGAACATGAAGTCGCGCAGCTCGTGCATCGCCTGCAGCGGCTCCGGGGCCATGACCACGCGCGTGCTGCCCGGCGCCAGCGAGCCCTCGACGACGGCGTCGATCATGGATCCGACCATCTCGCTGCCCGGCTGCCCGAAGACGGCGACGGCGCGCGCGGGCAGGTCGGAGGTCCGGATGACCCCGGCGCGGACGGCGTCCAGCGCGTCGTGGGACAGGTAACCGATCCGGTCGGCGTAGCGCACGCACTCGGCCTCACGGGTGGCCGGCGGCGGGTCGATCTTCCAGCTGTGGGCGCGGATGCCGTCGCGCACCTCCCAGGTGAGGTTGAGGTCCTCCAGCACCTCCACGATGCGCACGCCCTGGGCGGCGTGGTGCCAGCCGCCGTCGACGTAGGGGTCGAAGGCCTCCTCGCCGATGTGCCCGAACGGCGAGTGCCCCACGTCGTGGCCCAGGGCGATCGCCTCGGCCAGCGTCTCGTTGAGCCCGAGCGCCCGGGCCAGCGAGCGCGCCACCTGGGTCACCTGCAACGTGTGCGTCAGCCGGGTGACGAAGTGGTCGCCGTCGGGGTTGAGGAAGACCTGGGTCTTGTGCTTGAGCCGGCGGAACGCCTTCGCGTGCAGGATCCGGTCCCGGTCCCGCTCGAAGGCGGTGCGCAGCGCGTCCTCCGCCTCCGGCCGTGCCCGGCCCCGGCTGGCCACCGCCCGGGTCGCGGCGGGTGCGAGCTGCTCCTCGGCCCGCTCGCGCGCCGCGCGGTCGGTGAGCCGGAACGGACCGTCGAGGACGCCGGCCATCAGAAGTTCTGCAGCTCCACGCCCAGGAGCGCGTCGACGGCGTCGCAGACGACCTGCGGCGCGTGCTCCTCCAGGTCCTCGCCGCCGGCCAGGGTGCGGGCGGCCCAGGCGTCGACCAGGGCGATCGCGCCGGGGCTGTCGAGATCGTCGGACAGTCGCTCGCGCAGCCCGTGCAGCACCGGGCCGGCCGGGGCGCCGGCCTCGCGGCCGACGGCGCTCCGCCAGGTGTCCAGCCGCTCCTGCGCCTCGGCGAGCAGCCGGTCGCTCCACTCCCGGTCGGTGCGGTAGTGCCCGGACAGCAGGGCCAGCCGGATGGCCATCGGGTCCACGCCCTCGCCGCGCAGCTTGGAGACGAAGACCAGGTTCCCCCGGCTCTTGCTCATCTTCTCGCCCTCCAGGCCGATCATCGCGGCGTGCACGTAGGCCCGGGCGAAGGGCTTGGTGGCGGTGAGCGCCTCGGCATGCACGGCGGAGAACTCGTGGTGCGGGAAGACCAGGTCGCTGCCGCCGCCCTGGACGTCGAACTCCATGCCGATCGTGTCCAACGCGATCGCGGCGCACTCGACGTGCCAGCCCGGCCGGCCGCGGGTGCCCCGCGGACCGGGCCAGGCCGGCTCCTCGGGCCGCTCACCGCGCCAGAGCAGCGGGTCCAGGCGGTTGCGCTTGCCCGCCCGGTCGGGGTCCCCGCCACGCTCGGCGAACAAGGTCAGCATCGTGGCCTCGTCGTAGCCGGACTCCGAGCCGAAGCCCGGGGCCTGCGCGACGTCGTGGTAGATGTCGCCGGTGCCGTCGGCCAGGACGTAGGCCAGCCCGGCGTCGAGCAGCTGCTCGATGTACGCCACGATCCGGGGGATCGACTCGACCGCGCCCACGTAGTCCTCCGGGGGCAGTACACGCAGCGCCGTCATGTCCTCCCGGAACAGTGCCGTCTCGCGCATGGCCAGGACGATCCAGTCCTCGCCGTCGCGCGCGGCACGCTCGAGCAGCGGGTCGTCGACGTCGGTCACGTTCTGCACGTAGTGGACGGCGTGCCCGGCGTCGCGCCACACCCGGTTGACCAGGTCGAAGGCCAGGTAGGTGGCGGCGTGCCCCAGGTGCGTGGCGTCGTACGGGGTGATGCCGCAGACGTACATCCGTGCGGTCCGGTCCGGCGTCGTCGCGACGATCTCACCGCGAGCGGTGTCGTAGACCTTGAGCACGGAGCCCGTGCCGGGCAGGGTCGGCAGCAGGGGGGCGGACCAGGAGAGCACGGTACGAGCCTAGAGCGGGTCTCCGACGGCACCGGCCCCGCAGGTCCGTGCGGGTCATCACGTCGGAGGGGAAGGCGCCGGTGGCGCCCCTCTGCAGGAGGAGGAGCGAATGCAGCTCGACGAGTACCTGCCGGCCCTGCGGCGTGTCGACGCCCGGTTCGCCGACGCCGCCGCGGAGGCAGTCCTCGCCCGCGGGTGGGCGGCTCCGGTCCCCGGGTGCCCCGGGTGGTCGCTGGCCGACCTGGTGTGGCACCTGTCCGAGGTGCAGCACTTCTGGGCGTGGGTGGTGCGCACCCGTGCCCGGGACCTCGCCACCTACGTCGAGCCGACGCGCCGCGCCGACGACGAGCTGCTGGGGTACGTGGCCGCGCAGGGCGCCGAGCTGGAGGCGGCGCTCGCCGGAGCCGACCCGGCCGAGCGGGTGTGGACCTGGGCGCCGCAGAAGGACGTGGCGTTCGTCCTGCGCCGGCAGCTGCAGGAGGCCACCGTGCACACGGTCGACGTCGAGCAGGTGCTTGGCGACGTGCGCCCGATCCCCGCCCCCGTGGGGCTGGACGGCCTGGACGAGTGGCTGCAGCTCATGGTGCCCGCCGCCCTGCCCGACGGGCCGCCGGAGTCCGCGCACCCCGTCGTCCTCCACGCCGTGGACGCCGACGCCGAGCGCACCCTCTTCCCCGGCACGAAGCCCTTCCCGATCGCCGCGCTCACCGGAACCGCCGGCGACCTGCTCCTGGCCGTGTGGCGCCGGGTACCGCTGGAGGTGCTCACCGTCGACGGTGACGGCCTGCAGGCGGCCGCGATGATCGACCTCGTGACGCTGGAGTGAGGCCGGAACCGCAGGGGCAGCGCGCACCTAGGGCCAGGTGACGGCGTACCGCTCGAACTCCTGGCCGGTCTGCACGCCGACGACGCAGAACACCAGGCCGGCCGGATCCAGCATCTGCCAGAAGCCGCCCATGTCGCGGTGCCGGGTGGCGCCCAGGGCCTCCAGCCGGGCGACCTCGGCCGGGATGTCGTCGGTCTCGACGTCGACGTGCCAGCGCGGCGGCGTCCCCTCCCCCGTCCGCTGCACCTCGACGTGCCAGCCGTCGGCGAACGACCCCAGCGAGGCCCACTTCTCGTCGTCGGGGTCGGGCGCGGCGGTGCGCCCCGTGGCGCCGGCCCAGAAGGCGGTGCCGGCCGTGTGGTGCTGCGGCGGCAGGTCCAGCAACAGGATGGACAGACGGCTGCGGTGCGGCATGCGCGGGATCCTGGCCCAGGGCACCGACAGGACGACGGCGCCCCGTGCGACTTCTGCGATGTTGCCCCCTACGGCGCACTGACGGGGGCCAGTGTGCAGATCTCGCCGCTCAGAAGGGCGGCCAGGGCAGGGCGGGCCACTCCCCGCTGGGCTCGGGGTGGCGACCGGTGCGCAGCAGCTCGGCCACCCGCCGCTGCGTGCAGCGCACCTCCGCACGGGTCAGGTGCTCGTGCAACTGCTCCCCGAGGTCGCCGCGCAGCTCGTCGGCGAGGCGCTCGAGCACCGTCAGCGCCTCGACGGTCAACGGCGAGCCGGCCCAGCGCCACAGCAGGGTGCGCAGCTTGGGGTCGACGGAGAAGCAGATGCCGTGGTCCACGCCGTGCACGTGGCCGTCGGGCATCGGGATGATGTGCCCGCCCTTGCGGTCGGCGTTGTTCACGACGGCGTCGAACACGGCCATGCGACGCAGCGCCGGGTCGTCGCGGCGGACGAAGGCGGCCAGGTCGACGTCCTCGTCGCCGTCCACCCACAGCTGCACCATGCCGGGGCCGAACGGGCCCTCGCGGAGCACGGTGGGCGGCACGATCCGCCAGCCGGTCGCCTCGGAGACCAGGTGGGCGGAGATCTCCCGGCCGGCGAGGGTGCCGTCGGGGAAGTCCCACAGGGGCCGCTCCCCCGCGACCGGCTTGTACACGCACTCGGCGGCGAGGTCGCCGGACCGGATGGCGCCGACCAGGGTCACGTTCGACGCGTCGAGCATCCGGCCCTCGACGTCGATCACGCCGGTCCGCAGCAGCTGCAGGGCCTCGGCGTCGTCGGCGGGCGGGCGGAGGTCGCTCCCCTCCGCCGGCTGCTCGCTCACCGCGGGCCGCCGCTCAGCGGCGGTAGCCGTTCTGCCGCGGGCACACGTGGCCCACCGGGTCGAGCGGGAGGGAGCACAACGGGCAGGACGGGCGCCCGGCGGCGACGACCCGGCGGGCGCGGGCGATGAAGGCACGAGCGGCCATGGGGGTGATCGTCACCCGCAGCGCATCGGGCCCCTCGTCGCTGTCGGAGAGGATCACGTCCTCCTCGATCGGCTCCTCGCCGGCGGCCACCGCCTCCACGACGACGGCCTCGGCGGTGCCGTCCCAGGCCAGGCCCATCGCGGCGACGCGGAACTCCTCGTCGACCGGCGCGGTGAGCGGCTCCAGGTCGTCGACGTCGGCCTCGGGCGGGATCACCGTGCCGGCCCGGCCGCTGACCTCGTCGAGCAGGTCGTCCATCCGGTCGGCCAGGACCTGCACCTGCGTCTTCTCCAGCGCGACGCTGACGGTACGCCCGGTGTCGTCGGTGGCCTGCAGGTAGAACGTCCTGTCCCCGGGCTGGCCGACCGTTCCCGCGACGAACCGGCTGGGGCGATCGAAGAGATGGAGCTGACGGGGCACGCGCCCAGGTTACGCGGGGGCGCCCGACCCGCCTCCCACCACGGCGTCCGAGGAGGCCTTGCGCCGGCGCCCCTTGCGGGGCGGGGGCATCAGCGCGGAGACGTCGCCGCCGGTGTCGTTGATCCGGGCCACGAACGGCCGGGTGTCGGTGTAGGAGACCACCGAGATCGAGGCAGGGTCGACGACGATCCGCTGGAACTGGTCGAGGTGCAGCCCCAGGGCATCGGCGAGCACGGCCTTGATGACGTCGCCGTGGCTGCAGGCCAGCCAGACCGCATCCGGGCCCAGCCGTGCGTTCCACTCGCGGACGGCGGCCACCGCCCGGGCCTGGGTCTGGGCCAGGCCCTCCCCCTCCGGGCCCGGGAACACCGCGGCCGAGGGGTGCTGCTGCACGACCTTCCAGAGCGGCTCCTTCACCAGCTCCTTGAGCGGCCGGCCGGTCCAGTCGCCGTAGCGCGCCTCCCCCAGCCGCTCCTCGATCGCCGGCTCCAGGTCGCGCCCGGCGACGACGGCGCCCGCCGTCTGCCGGCACCGCTCCAGGGGGCTGCTGACGACGGCGGCCAGCGGCACCTTCGCCAGTCGCTGCGCCACCGCCTGCGCCTGCGCCTGACCGGTGTCGTCGAGCTGGACGCCAGGGGTCCAGCCGGCGAGCACCCCTCCGGTGTTCGCGGTGCTCCGGCCGTGCCGCAGGAGGATGACGGTGGTCACCGGGCGAGCGTAGGCGGTGCTCCGTCCCTCCCCCGGTCCGTGGCAGCCGCCGCCGCAGCACGGCGGCGGGGCAGGACCCGCCGGTCGCCGGTGCACATGACGATCCGGCAATGGCTTGACGATCGGGTGACGGCATCCCGAAGCGTGTTCGGGGACGGGGAGCACGGGCAGGGGACGAGAGGACCGGACATCCGAGACCAGGAGGCGAGATCGCGATGATGCGTCTGCTCCTCGCCGGACTGAGCGCCAGCACGCTGCTGGCGACCACCGGCGCCCCGACCACCTCAGCCCCGTCGATCGTCCCGGCCGGGCCCACCCCACCCGGCCCGGTGCAGCCGGCCCACGAGCCGCTGCCCCCGGTGGGGAACCCGGGCACCGAGACCGTGGAGGCCGGGGAGTTCCCGGCCGGCGGCGCCCCGGCCTACCTGACCGACGTCCGCGCCGCCGGGCACGAGGACTTCGACCGGTTCGTCCTCGAGTTCGAGGGCGAGGAGGTCCCCAGCTACCGGGTCGGCTACGTCGAGCCGCCGATCACCGAGGACGGCTCCGGCCGGGAGATCGCCGTGGCCGGCTCGGCGTTCCTGGAGGTGCGGGTCAGCCCGGCCAGCGGCGTGGACCTCTCCGGTGACGAGCCCCGGGAGACCTACACCGGGCGTGACCAGATCACCGCACCCGGCGGCCGGGTGATCAGCGAGGCGGTCCAGACCGGCGACTTCGAGGCGATGCTGACCTGGACGATCGGCCTGGAGGAGCACGTGCCCTTCGGCGTCGCCACGTTCTCCGACCCGGCGCGGCTGGTCGTCGACGTCCTGCACCAGTCCGACGGCCTGGAGCCGGTCGGCCAGGGCGACACCGCCGACGTCGACGTCGAGGCCACCGGGTCGGCGGTCGTGCTGACCGACGTCCGGCTGGGCGCCCACGACGGCTTCGACCGGATCGTCTTCGAGCTCGCCGGTGACGGCGAGGCCGGGTACCAGATCGGCTACACCGAGGACCCGCGCAGCGCGGGCTCGGGCCACCCGCTGGAGGTGCCCGGCGACGCCACCCTGGGGATCACCCTGTCCAACCTGCTGTACCCGGGCGACGCGCCCGAGGGCGTCACGCCCTGGGAGGGCGAGGAGCGGCTGGAGATCGCCGGGACGAGCACGCTGGAGGCCCTGGTCGCCGACACCCTGTTCGAGGGCCGCTACTCCTTCTACGCGGGGCTCG
Source organism: Blastococcus sp. SYSU DS0828 (assembly GCF_054050975.1). Classification (NCBI taxonomy): domain Bacteria; kingdom Bacillati; phylum Actinomycetota; class Actinomycetes; order Geodermatophilales; family Geodermatophilaceae; genus Blastococcus; species Blastococcus sp. SYSU DS0828. The sequence goes on from NZ_JBJHAK010000001.1 coordinate 58,685, forward strand.
ACCAGCGCCGGCCGTTCGCGGTCGCCCGGCTGGCCGACCCGCAGCGGATCGTCGTCGACGTCCTCGACCGGCAGCCCGACGGCGTCGTGCTGGGCGAGCGCTGCACCAGCCCGGCCGGGTTCGCGGTCGACCACCCGTCGGACTGGTCGGTGAACGCCGGTGAGACCGTGCCGGCCTGCAGCCGGTTCTCCCCGCAGGACTTCGACGTGCCCGATGCCACCGACGTGCGCGTGGCCGCGATCGCCTTCTCGATCGAGCCGGTGGCCTTCGACCGGGTCACCCAGGAGCAGCCCGGGGAGCAGGCCCGCCGTGAGCTGACCGTGGACGGCCGGGACGCCGTGCGGATCGAGCGCACCGCCACCGGCGAGGGGCTCTGGCCCGAGGGCACGCCGTCGACCCGGTACGCCGTCGCCCTCGAGGAGGGTGAGCACGGACCGCGCACGCTGGTCGCGGACACCGTCGGCCTGCCGAAGTTCGACTACGAGCGCAACGTCGAGGTGCTCGACGCGATGATCGGGACGCTGGACCTCGACGCCGGCACGGAGGGCTGAGCCACACGTCTCCCGTGGCGACCCGGAGCCCTATCGGCTCCGGGTCGCCGCTGTCCCGCTCCCGAGCGTGTCGGCGAGGCTCAGCGTGGGATGGGCGTGGGGGTGACGTCGACGGGGGTGGTGGGGTCCAGGACCCCGGCGAACACCAGGCCCAGAATGAGCAGGCCCAGCAGGATGCGGTAGACGACGAAGGGCACGTAGCTGCCCCGGTCCAGGTAGCGCAGCAGCCAGGCGATGACGACCAGACCCACGACGAACGCCAGGACGGTGGCGAGGATGGTCGGGCCCCAGGCGATCGGCGGGCCCGCGACGTCCCCGCTGAGCACCTCGTAGACCTGGAAGAACCCGGCGCCCAGCACCGCCGGCACGGCCAGCAGGAACGAGTACCGGGCCGCGGCCGACCGGGTGTACCCGAGGAAGAGCCCGGCGGTGATCGTGCCGCCGGAGCGGGAGACCCCCGGGATCAGCGCCATCGCCTGCGCGAAGCCGAACGCGATGCCGTGGCCGACCGTCAGCCGGTCGAGCTCACGCCGCTTGGCCCCCACGCGATCGGCCCAGAACAGCACCAGCGAGAACAGGATCAGGGCGGTCGCCGTGATGCGCAGGTCGCGGAACGTCGTCTCGATCGAGTCCTGGAACAGCAGGCCCAGGACGACGATCGGCAGGGTGCCGACGATGATCAGCCAGCCCATGCGGGCGTCGGGGTCGCCCTTCCGCCGCCCACCGAGCGAGGCGACCCAGGCGGTGATGATCCGCCAGATGTCGTGCCGGAAGTAGAGCAGCACCGCGGCCTCGGTGCCGATCTGGGTGATCGCGGTGAACGCCGCGCCGGGGTCCTGCCACCCGAAGGCCTCCCCCACGACCCGCAGGTGGGCGCTCGAGGAGATGGGGAGGAACTCGGTGAGCCCCTGCACCAGACCGAGGACGACGGCTTCGAGCCAGCCCATATCAGCGCCCCCCGAGGGGACGGCTGGCGGCCGGACGGAGAGCGGATCGTTCGGGCACGACCGCTGACCTTAGGTGGCGGCCGGTCCGGCCCCGGCACGCCGCCCCGCAGCGGCCGGTGCTCCCGGGTGCGCGCCGGGTGACGGCGGTAGGTTGGCCGGTCGTGGAGCAACGGGCGTTGGGGCGCAGCGGTCTGATCGTGTCCCGGCTCGCGCTGGGCACGATGACCTGGGGCGGCGACACCGACGAGGACGAGGCCGCCATGCAGCTGACGGCCTTCGTCGACGCCGGTGGCACGCTGGTCGACACGGCCGACGTCTACTGCGACGGCGAGAGCGAGCGCACCCTCGGCCACCTGCTGGCCGACGTCGTCCCCCGTTCGCAGGTGCTCGTCGCCACCAAGGCCGTCGGGCGCACAGGACCCGGCCCCATGGGCCGGGGCGCCTCCCGGGGGCACCTCATCTCGGCGCTGGACGCGTCGCTGGAGCGGCTGGGCCTGGACTACGTCGACCTCTGGCAGCTGCACGCCTGGGACGAGACGACGCCGCTGGAGGAGACGCTGGCCGCCTGCGACCTCGCCGTCTCCTCGGGGCGCGCGCGCTACGTCGGGGTGAGCAACTTCACGGGCTGGCAGACCGCCCAGGCCGCGACCTGGCAGAAGGCGTGGCCGGGGCGCACGCCGCTGGTGAGCACCCAGGTCGAGTACTCGCTGCTGCAGCGCGGCGTGGAGCGGGAGGTCGTGCCGGCCGCCGAGGCGCTGGGGCTCGGCGTGCTCGCCTGGTCGCCGCTCGGCCGTGGGCTGCTGACCGGCAAGTACCGGCACAGCACGCCGTCGGAGAGCCGCGGGGCGTCGGCGCAGTGGCAGGGCTTCATCGACAACCTCCGCTCGGCTGCGGCCGACCGCATCGTCGAGGCGGTGATCACCGCGGCCCAGGGCCTGGGCACCACCCCGCTGGCGGTGGCGCTGGCCTGGGTGCGGGACCGGCCCGGCGTCGTCGCCCCGGTGGTCGGCGCGCGCACCGCCCAGCAGCTGCAGGCGTCCCTGGACTCCGACGGCGTGCGGCTGCCCGCCGCGATCCGCACCGCGCTGGAGGACGTCTCCGCCCCGCACTTCAGCTATCCCGATCGCCGGTCCGACCGGTGAGCGCCGACCCCACGACCCCCGGCCCGGACCTGGTCTTCGCCGCCTTCTGCGCGGCCGGGCTGTGGCCGGGGCTCGGCAAGCGCGCGGCGGCGGAGCTGCCGGCCGCCGGCATCACCACCCCGGACGACGTCACCGCCGACCGGTTGCTGAAGCTGCCGCGGGTGGGCCGGCAGCGCGCCGAGCGGCTGTTCTCCAGCTTCCTCGCCGCCGCCCCCACCTACGAGGTGGTCGAGCTGCTCGTGGGCGCCGGGCTGCCGGCCAAGTTGGCCGCCGGGGTGGCCGACGCGCTGGGCCAGGACGCCGCCCGCCGGCTGCGGGACGACCCGTGGGCCCTGCTGGGGCTCTCCGGCGTGACGCTGACCGACGCCGACCGGCTCGCGATCGCCGTGCTCAAGGGCGCCGACCGGCAGGACTCCCGGCGCGGCCGCGCCATCGTGGGGCTCACCCTGCGGACGGCGACCCGCGACGGGCACACCGTGCTGCCGGTGGACCTGGTCGTGGCCGCGCTGCAGGCCGAGGGCATCGCCGACCCGGCGGCCGCGATCGTCGCGGCCGTCGACTCCGGCGACGTGCTCGACCACGAGCCGCCCGAGCCGGAGCCCGACGAGGACGTCGACGAGCTCCCCGAACCCGATCCCGCGCTGCGGATGCTGTCGCTGGCCCGGTACGGCATGGCCGAGGAGGCGGTGGCCGAGAACGTGGCCCGGCTCGCCGCCGCCGCCGAGCGGATCGCCGACCCGGCCTCGGTGCGCTCGGTGGCCAAGGGGCTGGACGAGGCGCAGAAGCAGGCGGTGGCCCAGGTGCTCTCGGCCGGGGTCAGCCTGCTCACGGGCGGCCCGGGCACCGGGAAGAGCCGCACGGTGGCCGCGGTCGTGCAGCTGCTGCGCACCAAGGGCACCGACGTCGCGCTCGCGGCACCCACCGGCCGGGCGGCCAAGCGGCTGGAGGAGCTCACCGACCACCCCGCGGTCACGGTGCACCGGTTGCTCGGGGCACAGGGCGCCTCGGGTGGCTTCTCCCGCAACGAGGAGTGGCCGCTGGACGCCGACGTCGTGGTGGTCGACGAGGCCTCGATGCTCGACGTCGAGCTGACCGCCGCACTCCTGGAGGCCTGCCCCGACGGCACCCACCTGCTACTGGTCGGCGACCCGGCGCAGCTGCCCTCGATCGGCCCCGGACATGTGCTGGGCGACCTGATCGATTCCGGCGTCGTCCCGGTGACCGAGCTGACCACCCTCTACCGGCAGGCCGAGGGCGGAGCGATCGCGCGGCTGGCGTCGGCCGTGCGGGAGGGGCAGCTGCCGCCGGTCGACTCCCCCGACCGCGAGGTCGTCGTCGTGCCGGCCACCGGCAGCGGCGAGGCCGCTCGCCGCGTGGTCCAACTGGTCACCGACTCGATCCCGCGTGCGCTGGGCATCGACCCCGGCGGGGTGCAGGTCGTCACCCCGGTGCACCGCGGGCCGGCCGGGACCATCGAGCTGAACAAGGCGCTCAAGGCGCAGCTGAACCCCGGTGACGGCACGGTGTTCGGCTTCGACGTCGGCGACCGCGTGGTGGCCACCGCCAACCACCTGGACCTGGAGCCCACCGGCTTCGCCAACGGCGAGGTCGGCGTCGTCACCGGGACCGGGGACGGGTCGCTGACCGTGGACTTCAGCTCCGGCCCGGTCACCGTCACCGGCAATGCGCTGCCCGACCTGCGGCACGGCTGGGCGATCACCGTGCACCGCGCGCAGGGGTCGGAGTGGCCCGGCGTCGTCGTGGTGCTCCCGCCCGAGGCCGGGGGGATGCTCTCCCGTCCGCTGGTCTACACCGCGCTGACCCGCGCGCAGAAGCACCTGTCGATCGTGCACGCCAGCGGGGCCGCCCTGGCCCGGGCGGTCCGTGACGTCGACGTGCGCCCGCGGCGCACCCGGCTGGCCGGGCTGCTGCGCGAGATCGCCGGCTGAACGCCGTCAGCCGCGGCAGTCCCGCGCCGCCCGGGCCGCGCAGAGCAGCTGGCCGACGGCGGCGCCGAGCTGGCCGGCGCAGGTGAGCGGGCGTGGGAACGGCACCCGCACGTCGGTGTGGCCGAACGGCCGCTCCACGCGCAGCCGGAACCCGAAGCGGTCCAGGCCGAGCGGGCGGACGACGCGGGCCGGGCCCACCACGTCGGCCGGGACGCGGCCGGCCAGGAGCGCGAGGACGTCGGCGTGCGCGCCGGCGAGGTGGCGCAGGTGGTCGGCCTCGACGGCGGCCAGCGGGTCGGGGCGGGCCACCGCGAACTCCTGCGGGCTGACCTCGACGCCGTCGCCGCCCTCCCCCAGGACCACCTCGGCGAGGTCGAGGCGCAGCAGCCGCGCGGACCGGCCGACGTCGAGCAGGACCTCGGTGGGCCGGGTCTCGGCGAAGGCGAGGACGGCGGCCCGCTCGTCCTCGGCCCGCACCGGCGTCGCCCAGCCGGAGAGCCACAGCTGCGCCCGGATCGGCCGGCGCAGCGGCACCGGTGCATGGTCGCTGACCATCAGCAGGGCCGAGAGGTCCTGGTCGGGCGCGCGGTGGACGGCGTCGGCGATGTCCCCGTCGGCGGGGACGACCAGCAGCACCTGCCCGGCGCTGGTGACGGTGTGGGCGAGCAGCCGGCCGCCTTCGACACCGAGCGCGCAGACAGTCGCGGCGGACCGCGTGGCGACGGTGCGGGCGCGCTCGGCCGGCGCGGGCCGGAGCCCGTCGGCCTCCGGACGGCGCTCGGGCGCGGGGTGGGTCGGGCTGCTCGGCATGGCCCCTCCTCGGTCAGTTAGGGCAGCCTAACCAAAGAAGTCGTCCGGCGAAAAGGGGCGCCCCCGCACGCGACCGGCGTGGAGATCACCTCCCGGACGCGGCCGTCCGTCGGTGGCTCCGCCGCCCCGGCCCGCCGATCCGGACGACGAGCAGCCCGAGGGCGACGACGAGCAGCACCCAGGGAGTGGTGGAGGTGCCGGCGCTGGACGCCAGGAGCAGCAGGAGGGCGCCGAACGCCGCGCCGAGCAGCGCTCCGCGGAGCAGGCGGACGGCGACCGGACGCCTCGTGGGCGCCATGCCCCGCGCCACGGACGGAGAGACCCCGGCAGCGTGGGCCCAGCGCTCGGTGGCCTCCCGCACCGCGGCGTCACGCACCGACCGTCGATCCCCGTCCGTCGCCACAGCCCGCACCTCCCGGTCCACGCCCCACCGTGCCGGACCGGCAGGGTCGGGGCAGCTCGGGTGCAGGTCGTTCACCCACCCGGCGGAACGACGCGGGGCCCGGCGGATGCACCGCCGGGCCCCGCGCCCGTCGCTCCGGGGAGCGAGCCGCGTCAGCTCTTCAGGGTCTCCGCGACGTCCGGGTTCGCCTCGAGCCACGCCTCGACGCCCTCGGCGTACTGGCCCTCGCCGTACTCGTTGACGACGGTGTTCTCCAGCGAGGCGTACTGCTCGTCGCTCAGCTGCAGCTCACCCATGAGCTCGGCGACCTCGGCGCAGTCGCTGCTGAAGCCCTCGCGGCCGAGCAGGTGCAGGGCCTCGGGGTCACCCAGGGCGCCCTCCGGGTCGGCGAGGTCCTTGAGCGGGAACTCGTTGTAGGCCCAGAACGGGTGCCACAGCGTGACGACGATGTCCTCCTCGGCGTCGACGGCCGACTGGAGCTCGGCCAGCATCGCCGTGGTGGAGGACTCGACGAGCTGGTAGGAGTCGTCGAGGCCGTAGGTCGGCATCACGCTGTCCTTGGTGGTGCGGGTCAGACCGGCACCGGGCTCGATCCCGACGATGCGGCCGCCGAACATGTCGGCGTTGCCGGCCAGGTCGGCGATCGAGTCGATGTCGACGTACTCCGGCACGGCCAGGGTGAGGACGGCGCCCTCGTACCAGGCCCCGAGGTCCTCGATCTGGTCGCCGTACTCGTCCATGTAGTCGGCGTGGGTGACCTCCGACCAGGCCGAGGGGTAGACGTCGACGTCCCCGCCGGCCAGACCGGAGTACAGCACCCCGGCCTCCGAGATCTCCTCGAACTCGACCTCGAGGCCGCGGTCCTCGAGGACGTTCTGCCAGAGGTAGGCGGTGCTCAGCCCGTCGGTCCAGGACGGGATGAACCCGAGCGTGACCGAGTCGCAGCTCTCGCTCCCGCTGCCGTTGCCGGCAGCGGTGGTGTCCTCCGTGCCCTCGTCCCCACCACAGGCGGTGGCGCTCAGGGCGACGGCGGCCAGTCCGGCGGCGAGCCGGGTTGCATGCTTGCGCACAGGTAGTGCTCCTTCCGGTGTTGCTACCGATCCACGAAGGTCGCGGATCGTCGTCCGCTGGTCCTGACCGGCCCGTCCGGGCCGTCTCATCAGGACCGCGGGGACGCTGTGGCCAGCTCCTCGGTGGGCTGGCCGGGGGCCGGGACGGTGCCGCTGCCGACGCTCGTCGACGCGCTCGGCCCTCTCCGGCGGCGGAGGGTGCGGCGCACGCGGCCGAAGGGGGACGCCGTGTCCGACCTGCCGAAGGCGGCGGTGAGCCGGTCCAGGTAGATGGCCAGGATGACCACGGCGAGACCGGCCTCGAAACCCAGCCCCACGTCCAGGCGGGAGATGCTGGTGACCACGATCTGGCCCAGGCCGCCGGCACCGATGAGCCCGGCGATCACGGCCATCGACAGGCCCAGCATGATCACCTGGTTGACGCCGGCCATGATCGTCGGCCGGGCCAGGGGCAGCTGGATGCCGCGCAGGATCTGCCCCGGCGAGCTGCCGAACGCGTAGCCGGCCTCGACGGTCTCCGCATCGACCTGGCGGATGCCGAGCTCGGTGAGTCGCACGCCGGGGGGCATGGCGAACACCATGGTGGTGATGACGCCGGGGACCACCCCGATGCTGAAGAAGATGACCGCCGGGACGAGGTAGACGAAGGCGGGCATCGTCTGCATGAAGTCCAGCACCGGCCGGACGACCGAGCTGATGCGGTCGCTCTTCGCCGCCGCGATGCCGGTCGGTATCGCGATCACCAGAGCGACGACGGTGGCGAACAGCAGCAGGGACAGCGTCTCCATCGCCGCCTCCCAGAGCTCCAGGCTCTGGATGAGGAGCAGGCCGACCAGGGAACCGATCCCGAAGGCGATCGACCGTGCCGCCAGGCCGAGCAGCGCCAGCAGCACCGCGAAGAGCAACGGCGGCGGGAAGAGGAGCACCTCGGTGATCCCGTCGACGGCGGTCTCGATGCCCGTGCTCACGGCGTCGAAGACCGGGTCGAAGTTCTCCTTGAGCCAGTCGAAGCCGGTGTCGATCCAGTCGCCGAGCGGCACGCGCGGGAGCGCGCTCTCCTCGGCCGCGGTGATCAGGGGGGTCTCAGGCACGGGGCGCCTCCACGGTCTGCGGGTCGTCGTCGGCCGGGGTCGGGGGGTGCGCGCCGTCGGTGCTGACGCCGCCGAGCGCGGCGAGCACGTCGCCGCGGGTGACGACCCCGAGCGCCTCCCCGGCCTCGTCGGCGACCAGCAGCGGCGCCTCCGACAGCGCGGACGGCTCGAGGAGGTCGGCCAGCGGGGTGTCCGGCGCGACGGTGACGGCGGTGGCGACCGGCCGCCCGTCGGCCCCCTCCACCGGCGCGCTCATCACGTCGCCGGCGGTGAAGACGCGGGACCGGTCGACGTCGGCGAGGAACCGCTCCAGGTACTCGTCACCCGGGTCGGCGAGGATCGCCTCCGGCGTGTCGAGCCGGACGATGCGGCCGTCGCGCATGACGGCTACCCGGTCGCCGAGCCGCATGGCCTCGTTGAGGTCGTGGGTGATGAAGACGATCGTCTTGCCCAGCCGCGACTGCAGGTCCATCAGTTGGTCCTGCATCTCCCGCCGGATGAGCGGGTCCAGCGCGCTGAACGCCTCGTCCATGAGCAGGATGTCGGTCCCGGCGGCCAGCGCCCGGGCCAGGCCGACCCGCTGCTGCATCCCGCCCGAGAGCTCGTCCGGGCGGTGGTCGGCCCACGCCTGCAGCCCCACCATCTCCAGCGCCTCGCGGGCGGCCGCCTGCCGTTCCCGGCGGTCGACCCCTCGCACCTCGAGCGCGTAGGCGGTGTTCTCGAGCACGCTCCGGTGCGGCAGCAGGGCGAAGTGCTGGAACACCATGCTGATCCGTTGCTGCCGCACGGCACGCAGCCCCTTGGGGTCGAGCGCCGCGACGTCCTCGTCGCCGACGTAGACGTGCCCCGCGGTCGGCCGCACCAGGCCGTTGAGCATCCGGATGAGGGTGGACTTCCCCGACCCGGACAGACCCATGACCACGAAGATCTCGCCCTGCTCCACCTCGAACGAGGCGTCGATGACCGCGGCCGTGGCACCCGATGCCTGCACCTCGGCGGCCGAGGCGCCGGCTCGCAACCGGTCGACGACGTCCTCCGGTCGTCGACCGAAGACCTTGTAGAGGCCTTCCACTCTCAGGACTGGCACGTGCTACCTCCGGTGATCGTCGTGCGGATCCCGGGCGGGCACCGGCGCAGGAGGTCTGCTGGTCGTCCGTTGCCAAGGTCGCGACCGCTCACCGGCGCAGGTCGCCAGCGGGGTCAGGACTCGTGCGAGCGCTCTGGCGCACCGCCCGGAGGAGTGCCGCCGCGTCGCACGACGCGGCTGGGACAGGCCCGTGGGCACTCCTCGATCCGTCTCCGTCGCCGATGACCTAACAGGGCTCAGGAAACGAAAAGGTCACGGACAAGGCCCGACGGAAGCTTTGTCACGCAACCGTCATGTCCCGCGACCCGGATGAGTGGTTTCCTGTGCCGTTGCCCACACGACACCGCCCGGCCGCCCTCCGGGAGGGCGGCCGGGCGGTGCGAGCCGATCACTGCACGGGGGTCACTCCCCCGGTTCGTCGTCCTCGATCGGGACGACGGTCTCCTGCTCGAGGACGTCGGCGTCGTTCGCCTCGCGGTACCCGATGGGCTCCCGGGGGCCGCCGGCTTCGCCGGGGCGGGCAGCCAACTGCTGCTCCAGCGCATCGGCTTCGGGCACGTCGCCGGTGGGCGACGTCGCCTCCCCCGCGCGCGACGGAGCGGGCGGGTCGAGGAGCGCCTCCTGCTCCGCGCGGTCGGCGTCGGGCACGTCGCTCGAGAAAGCGGGCTCGGTCACGTCGTCCTCCCTGACAAGCGGATGCGGTCCTCCTCCATCGTGCCGTCCGACCGGCGAACCGGCAGGACGGGGCGGTGTGAGGGAGGCGACCAACACGTGCCCTCCGGGCGAACGGCAGGCACAATCGGGCCGATGGAGAGCGCCGGGGACTACGAGTTCGCGCCGCTGCGGATCCCGCCGGGCACCTCCCGGTCCGCAGCGGCCACGATGCTCAGCCTGCAGTCCGACGTCGGCGGGTGGGAGCTGGCCCGCCTCCAGCTGCACGCCGACGGCACCCGCAAGGTCATCCTGCGCCGCCGGGCGCGGCTGTCCTACCTGCCCAAGCCGGTCATCTAGCGCCAGTGCGCCGGGCGGCGCACCGCCGCCGGGATCCGCGTGGCCGCATCGCCCCGGGCCGCCGAGACCTGCGGCTGGGTGAGGAACAGGCACCGGCCGAGGTTCGCACCCCGGACGTCGGCGGCGCGCAGATCAGCACCGAGCAGGTCCGCCGTCCCCAGGTCGGCGCCGCGGAGGTCGGCGCCGATCAGGTAGGCGCCGCGCAGGCTCGCGCCGCGCAGATCGGTGCCCCTCAGGTCGCGGCCCACCAGGTCGGCGCCCCGGCGGTCCCGCGCCCGCGTCCCCGCACGCACCAGCTCGCTGACCCTGCCCAGCAGCTCCCCCACCGGTCCGCGCTGCGCGCCGACGTCGAGCGCGGTCAGCTGCTCCGGGGTGGCGCCGGTGAGCCGCTCGATCCGGTCGCGCACCGCGTGGAGCTCCGCGCGCAGCGGCGCGGCCGCGGGCAGGGAGACCGCCTCGGTGAGGTGCCAGAGCATCTCGTGCAGCTGGCGCATCACGGGCAGGACGGCGAACTGGGCACGGGCCAGCTCCGGCGTCTCCCGCCAGGTGCGGCCGCCGAACGTCGCCTGGGTGATGTGCTGGCCGGCGCCGAAGCAGTCGAACACCGTGCAGCCGGGGAAGCCCCGGTCGCGCAGCGTGGCGTGGACGCCGCAGCGGAAGTCCTCGCCCAGGTGCCGGCAGGGGGTGCCGGCCGGTTTGTCGATCGCGAAATCGGCCGAGGCGGCGAACTCGGGTGCGACGCAGCACAGGCCGGCGCACCGGGAGCAGTCCGCCCGCAGGTGGACCCGGTCGTCGACGACGGGCAGCGGGCGGGACGGCATGGCGGGGACCAGGCTAGGCGCCGATCCCCGCCCGGCCGTATCAGGGCACCAGCACGACCTTGCCGACGGTGCTGCGGTCGGCCAGCTTGGCCAGCGCCTGCGGCGCCTGGTCCAGCGGCAGGGACTCCCCCACGAGCGGGTCGACGGCGCCGGACTCGATGAGCTTCACGAGCTCGTCGTGCACCTTGCCGATGAGCGAGGGCTCCATCTTCCGGTACAGCCCCCAGTGCAGGCCCACGACGCTGTAGTTCTTGACCAGCAGGTGGTTGGCCGGCGCCTCGGGGATGCGGCCGCTGGTGAAGCCGACGACGACGATCCGGCCCTCGAAGGCGATGCACTTGCGGGACTTGTCGAAGACGTCGCCGCCGACCGGGTCGTAGACGATGTCGGCACCGTGTCCGCCGGTGACCTCCTTGACGATCGGGACGAAGTCCTCGGTCGTGTAGTCGATGACGTGGTCGGCCCCGAGCTCGCGGCAGATCCCGGTCTTCCGGGCGCCGCCGGCCGTCGCGATGACCTTCGCCCCGGCGGCCTTGCCGATCTGGATGGCCGCGGTCCCCACACCTCCGGCGCCGGCGTGCACCAGCAACCAGTCACCGGCCTTGATGCCGGCTCGGCGGTGCAGGCCCACGTACCCGGTCTGGTAGGTGAGATACAGCGATGCGGCCTTCTCGTCGGTCATCGAGTCGGGCACGGCCCAGGCGTTGTTCGCGTCCATCAGCGCGTACTCGGCGAAGGCGCCGGGGCCGCCGGACGGCGAGCCGATGACCCGCTGGCCGGTCTCGACGATCTCGCCGCACAGCTCGACGCCCGGGGTGTAAGGCAGCGGCGGCTTCTCCTGGTACATGCCCATGGCCATCAGGACGTCGGGGAAGTTCAAGGCCGCCGCCCGCACCTTGACCAGCACCTGGCCCTCGCCCGGTGTGGGCTGGTCGACGTCGTCGAGGCTCATGACCTTCGAGGGATCACCGAGTTCGTGTACCCGCCATGCACGCATGGGCCCGACCTTGCCAGATCACCGGTGACCGCCGTCACGTGCCCCCTCCCCTCCGGCTCGCCCCGGTGCGGCAGGCGTGCCAGGGTGCGGGGCGGTGGCCGCCCTCCCCCGCGGCGGCCCGGGAGGGAATTCGATGATCGAGCAGTTCACAGACCGGTTGCGCTTCCTCGGCGCGTTCCTCGCCCACCCGCGGCAGGTGGGGGCGGTGCTCCCCACCTCGCGTGCGGCGGTGCGCGACATGCTGGACATGGCCGACGTGCCGGGAGCCGAGCTGGTGGTCGAGCTGGGCGCCGGCACCGGGGCGCAGACCCAGGAGATCCTGGCCCGGCTGCGCCCCGGCGCGCGGCTGATCACCTTCGAGATCGACCCCCGCCTGGCCAAGCTGCTGGACGAGCGGTTCGACGACCCCCGCGTGCAGGTTGTCTGCGACTCCGCGGAGAACCTCGAGGCCCACCTCGGTGACGCGCGCGCCGACGTCGTCGTCTCCGCGTTGCCCTACACCTCGCTGGAGCCGGGCCTGCGGCGACGGATCCTGGACGTGGTCCCCCGGGCGATGGCGCCGGGCGGCACCACCGTGGTCATCCAGTACTCGCCGCTGCTGCTGCCCGAGCTCCGGAAGCGGTTCACCACGGTGCGGTGGCGGATCACCCCGTGGAACGTGCCGCCGGCGTTCCTGTACTCCTGCCGGCAGGACTGACTCAGCGCATCGACGGCGGGCGCAGCGCCTCGGGCACGACGGCGGTCTCGCCCGCCGTCGTCCTGGCGCTGGGCACGCCCTTGAACTTGTAGGGCACCGTGCCGACGCCGGGCTGGATCACGTAGGCCGCGCCGGGCTCGGCCGAGCCCCAGGCCATGACCATCGCGTCGGCCACCTCCTCGGCGGTGAGCACCGGGAAGCCGGCAGCGGTGAACTGGTCGCGGATCCGGTCGATGATCGCGGTGTCGGCGAACCCGGGGCAGATCGCCGAGATCGTCGTCCCCTCGGCCGCCAGCCGCGGCGCCATGGAGCGGACGAAGGCGATGGCGCCCCCCTTGGCGACGCTGTAGCCCGGGTCGGTCGCCATGGGCGAGAGGCCGGCCAGCGACGCGGTGACCACCATGGCGCCGCCCCCGGCGCGCTTGATCGCCGGGCGGGCCGCGGCCACGCCGTAGACGACGCCGAACAGGTCGACGTCGACCACCCGCATGAACTCGTCGAGGTCGAGGACGTCGTCGCTCTTGGCCGCGGAGATGCCGGCGTTGAGGTAGGCGGCGTCCAGCCGGCCGTGGTCGGCCTCGATCCGGGCGACGAGCTCCTCGTTGGCCGCGCGGTCGGTGACGTCGAGGACGGCGAACTCGCACCCGAGGTCGGCCGCGACCTGGCGGTTGCGCTCGCTGCCGAGGTCGGCGAGGACGACGGTGACCTCGCGCTCGCGCAGCTTGGTGGCGAGGGCGCGGCCGAAGCCGCCGGTCCCTCCGGTGATGAGGGCGACGGAACCGGGGCGGGGTGTGGGAGAGGTCACCCCCGCATCACATCATGCGTTGCGCAGGAAGCGGTCGAGCGCCCGGACGCCGAACCGGAGGGACTCGACCGGCACCCGCTCGTCGATGCCGTGGAACAGCGAGGCGAAGTCCAGGTCGGCCGGCAGCCTCAGCGGGGAGAACCCGAAGCAGCGCATGCCCAGGCGCTGGAAGCTCTTGGCGTCGGTGCCGCCGCTCATGGTGAACGGCACCGGCCGGGCGCCGTCGTCCTCCGCCTTGAGCGCCGCGATCATCTGGTCGACCAGCGGGCCGTCGAACGTCGTCTCCACCGCCTGGTCGTGCACCAGCCACTCGCGCTGCACCCCTTCACCGATCAGCGCGGCGAGCTGGCGCTCGAACTCCTCCTCCTGCCCGTAGAGGAAGCGGCCGTCCACGGTGGCGCTCGCCGTCCCGGGGATGACGTTGGCCTTGTAGCCGGCGTCGAGCATCGTGGGGTTGGCGGTGTTGCGCAGCGCGGCGCCGATCATCCGGCTGATGCTGCCGAGCCGGGCCAGCGCGAGCTCGGGCTCGGCGAGGTCGACCTCGATGCCGTAGGCGTCCTCGACCGCGGCGATGAACTGGCGCATCGGCGGGGTGAGGGTGATCGGGAACCGGTGGGCGCCGACGCGGGCGACCGCCTCGCACAGCCGGGTGACGGCGTTGTCCTCGTGCAGCATCGAGCCGTGGCCTGGCTTCCCCGCGGCGGTCAGCCGCATCCACGCCAGGCCCTTCTCGGCGGTCTGCACCAGGTAGAGGCGCAGGTCGTCGTGGACGGTGATGCTGAAGCCGCCGACCTCGCTGATCGCCTCGGTGCACCCCTCGAACAGGTCGGGGTGCTCGTCGACCAGGAAGTGCGCGCCGAGCTTCCCGCCGGCCTCCTCGTCGGCGACCAAGGCGAGCACGATGTCGCGCGACGGCTGGACGCCGGTGCGCGCCCAGTCACGCACCAGCGCCAGCACCATGGCGTCCATGTCCTTCATGTCGACCGCGCCGCGGCCCCAGATGTAGCCGTCCCGCTCCTCGCCGGAGAACGGGTGCACGCTCCACTCGGCGGGGTCGGCGGGCACGACGTCGAGGTGGCCGTGCACGAGCAGGGCCGGGCGGCTGCGGTCGGCGCCCGGGATGCGGGCGACCAGGCTGGCCCGGCCCCGCTCGGACTCGTGGATGACGCTGCTGATCCCGACCTCGTCGAGCTTGCCGGCGACCCACTCGGCGGCGGTCCGCTCCCCCGCGCTGGTCGACGTGCTGCCGGTGTTGGTGGTGTCGATCCGGATAAGGTCGCTGAGCAGCTCGGCCACCTCGGCCTGGGCGCCGGCCAGCGGGGCGGGGGTGTCGGCCATGGTCGCGATCGTGCCACCTCGACGGTGCTCACCCGAGCGAGTGATGCGGTACTCCACCGTCCGAATCCCCGGGTCGATGGATCGGCCGTGAGGACGATGCGCCCTTTCGGCGCCCGTGAACCCCGAGCCGCCGCCGCCAACGGCTCGGTCCTGCTGGTGGTCAGCGCGGCGGTCCTGTTCGTCCTGCCGGTGTTGTACGAATCGGACGGCGGCGCCGCGGCGCAGGTCGTGCACTGGGTGGGCCTGGCCGCATTGCTGGGCGCGGCGACGGCGTGCCGGGCGCTGCCGCCGGAGCGCATCGACCGGGCGAACGGCTTCCTCGCGCTGGCCCTGGCCGGCGTGGCGCTCACCGGCTCGCTGAACCTGCTGACGTCGGACACGACAGCCGGCGCCCAGGCGTTCTACGCGTTCCCGGTGCTCTGGACGGCCGTCCACCTGCGGACCCCGGCGGTGGTGCTGGTGACCGCGAGCGCGCTGGCCGCCGAGCTGCTCACCCTGCTGGTGCTGCTGTCCCCCGCTGCCGCGCTGGCCGACTTCTTCTTCTTCGGCGCCCTGCTGGTCGCCATGGCCGCGCTCCTCGTGCGGGCCAACCGCACCCAGGAAGTGCTGGTCGACGCCCTGCAGCGCCAGCTCACCGTCGACGCCCTGACCGGGCTGGCGACCCGGCGCGCCTTCGACGAGGCGCTCGAGCGGTCGCTCAGCCGGTCGGTGCCCCGGGGGACGGCCCTGGTGCTGATCGACGTCGACTGCTTCAAGGCGATCAACGACAACCACGGCCACCCGGTCGGCGACGACGTCCTGGTGCACCTCGCCGCTGTGCTGCGCGGTCACATCCGCATCCACGACGCCGTGCTGTCCCGGCTGGGCGGGGACGAGCTCGCCGTCCTGCTCCCCGGCTGCGACCGCGCCGTCGCCGTGCGGCGCGCCGAGGAGCTGCTGCACGCAGTCCGATCCGAGCCGCTGGTGCTCAGCGACGGCACCCAGCTGCCGCTGTCGATCAGCCTCGGCGTGGCCCACGTGCCGCAGCACTCCCGTGACCGACGGGGGCTCTACACCGCGGCCGACGCGGCCCTCTACGACGCGAAGCGGGCCGGGCGCGGGCGGGTTGCGCTGGCCGCCGTCTGAACCGCGACCGGGCCGCCGGGGGGTGCGTGATCCGGCCTCTGCGGTCAGGTAGTCTTCTCCACGCACTCGTCCGGGTGGCGGAATGGCAGACGCGCTAGCTTGAGGTGCTAGTGCCCTTTATCGGGCGTGGGGGTTCAAGTCCCCCCTCGGACACCGAGTTGAACCCCCACAGCCTCACTGGCCGGTGGGGGTTCTTCCGTTTCTCGTACCGGTACGTCTGCCTGATGCCTGAAGAGCTGCCCCGCATCGGCCTCTCTCTCCAGCCGACCGGCCCGACGTTGTTCGCATTAGGTGGCACGTAGGCCGTGCACCGGGCGAGGTGGACGCTGTCTCAGGCGCCCTGTCCCGACGTCCGGACGCGGCTCGCGCTCGTTACCCGCGTCGCCGAACTCGGCAGGCGGCGTCGAACACCGCTCTGCCTCGCGCTGCACGTGGCCGGGCTGCTGGCCACGTTCCCCCTGGATACGGTCCGACGGGGACGGCGTACCGGAACCGGACTTTCAGTGGGCCCGGCAAGGACCGTTCCCACCATCAGCACGACCGACTCGCGACGGGACGAACACCCTGCCCATGACACCGGGGACACAGCGCGCGGCGATCGCAGCGGTCCAGGTCCTCGGACTGGCCGTGTGGTTCTCTGTCTCCGCGGTAGTTCCCAGCCTGCAGACCGAGTGGGACATCTCCAGCGCTTCGGCGGTATGGCTCACCGGAACCGTCCAGCTGGGTTTCGTCACCGGAGCGCTTGTCTCCACCGTGCTCAACCTCGCCGACCGGTTCCCACCGCACGTCCTCATGGCCGCCAGCGCCGCGCTCGCCGCCCTGGCCACCCTCGGCCTGGCCGTTCTCGCCGACGGGCTTCCCGTCGCGTTGGGCCTGCGGTTCCTGACCGGGGGGTTCCTCGCCGGCGTCTACCCGGTCGGCATCAAGCTGATGGCCTCCTGGGCGATCAGCAGCAGGCGGGGTCTGGCCATGGGTCTGCTCATCGGCGCGCTGACTCTCGGATCGATGCTTCCGCACCTGATCGGCGGGCTGGTGGACCTTCCCTGGCGGGAAGTGCTGCAGGTGACGGCCGGGACCGGTCTGCTCGGTGCCGTCCTGGCCCTCACCGCGGTCCGCCCGGGACCGCACTTGTCGAGCGGCCCCATCAGGCTGCACCCCCGGTACGCGCTGCAGATGTTCGCCCAGCCCGGGCCGCGGCTGGTCAATCTCGGCTACTTCGGGCACATGTGGGAGTTGTACGCGCTGTGGACCTGGCTTCCGTCGTTCGTGCTCCACGCCGCATCGTCGGCCGCGTTCGGCGCGTATTCCCACATCCTGGTCTTCGTCACCATGGGTCTCTTCGGCCTGGCCGGGTGCCTGCTCGGAGGATGGGCGGCCGACCGGTTCGGGCGCTCCGCGGCGGCCGTCACCGCCTTGACCGTCAGCGGCGCCTGCTGCCTGCTGTCGCCACTGGCGTTCCTCGCCCCGGCACCCGTGCTCGCCCTGTTCTGCGCCATCTGGGGCGCCTCGGTCATCGCCGACTCGGGCGTCTTCTCCACCGCGCTGTCCGAGGTCGCCGACCGCCGCTTCGTCGGCACCGCCCTCAGCGCCCAGACCGCCATCGGGTTCGCCCTCACCGTGCTCAGCATTCAACTGGTCCCTCTCATCGCCGAGGGCGTCGGCTGGCAGTACGCGTTCCTGCTCCTCGCCCCGGGCCCCACGCTCGGCGCGCTCGCCATGCGCCGCGTCAGCACCGTCGCTCCCGCGCGAGGGGTGTGAGCGCCTGGCGGCTCCGCTCCCTCGTGGCGCGCGTCGTCGAGGCCGTTCAGCCGCGCGTCTTCAGCCCATCGTCGTTGCGCCGACCACCACGTGCACTGGAACCGAGACCGGGGCGCGGACGTAACCACGGCGGCCGGCGTCAGCACAGCCGGCACGGATGCGACAACCCACCGGAGCCTCCTGGGCGTCGTTGCTCCAGGCCGCACCTCGGGGTGGTCCACCGCTACGTGGCACCACCGTGCGGTTGGATCCGAGGATCGACTTCTCGGGTTCCGGTCCGCCTGATGCTGACGATCCGATGCGGCATGCACGACAGCCAACGCTCGACATCCCGTACGGCGAGGTCGCGGACTGGATCACGCGTGCAGCCGTGTGCGTATGTACCGTGTCGCCCCTCGGACACCGAGTTGAACCCCCACAGCTGTCCAGCCGTGGGGGTTCTTCGTCGATGGGGTCATCGGCGCTGTGCCCCATCCTTGAGCGGACGCCGCGTCTGATCCTCTTGCGGTGCCCCGCCTCGCGAGGACGCGGCACTGATGGCCCGGCGGCGGGGCGTACGCGTGACCGCACGACTCCAACGCACTTGTCGTCGAACCGTCGATGAAGCGCGCGACCTCCCCTGACGGGGTGTCGCGGAACGCGTGAGAACCCCCCCCCACACCCGGTGGCCGGTATCCCTGGCGTTGTCGGGGACCGCGCGGATCGTGGCAGTCTTGCGTGCAACCCGCGGATCGGCCGGACGCATGAGGACCGCAAGAAGCGCTTTGCGCCACGCTCGATCAAGCTCGAGGCGACGTCCGTGTGGTCGCGTTGCTCAACGTGGGAGGCCTCCGGAGAACTCCAGAGTGCCTGCGACAGAGCCGTCGGCCTCATAGCCGGTCAGCACGCCGTCGGCCCCAGGGGGGAACCACCCGTGCAGCCACCCACGTGCGAGCACGGTCGGGTAGGTCGATCCGTCGGGCAGTTGCATCTCGCCGCGCACGGCGGTCCCGGCGCGCACCACGTACACGACGTACGGGTCGGCTCCGGAAATACCCGTCTCCGCCGCGAAGTCGTTCGGGAAGCTCCCGGGACCGCACGCCCCGCCGTTCTCGTAGAAGTCGGCGGGTGCTGGTCCAGCGGCGCTTTCCGCCGTCTCGAACACGGGCGCGGTGCACCAGGTGTAGCCGTTTGCGGGGTCTTCCTCCCATGTCACCACCGTGAAAACCCGCCCGTCGGGTCCAGGAGCGGTCCCAGCTCGCTGGACGGTCGCAGCAGCGGAATCCGGGTCGGTGGCCCTCGAGGCCAGCAGGTCGACGAGTCGGTCTGGCAGGAGGCCGGTCGCGGCCGCTGTCCCGATGCCGCCGGCGAGCAACGCCCCGGACAAGGCAACGGACACGATCTTCCGGCGGTGGCGCCTGGGGAGCCGCTGCTCCGTCCGGGACGCTGTGGTGAAGGCGGTGATGCGGGCGAGTTCAGCAGCCGACCAGTCCTCGTCCAGCGCGGGAGCCGGGCGAAGCGCCTGGAGGCGGGTGAGCGGATCGGTCGTCTCGTTCACGAGGCGCTCCTTGGACGTGTCGCTCGGATGCGGAGTGGGGCTGGTTCGGGGTCGGCGGTCGCCTCCCGCAATCGTCGGCGCGCACGGTGCAACCGAACGGCGAAGGTGGTAGCCGAGCAGCTGGCCACCTGCGCGGCGTGCGGGGCGCTCAACCCGTCCCAGGCGACGAGCAGCAGCGCCTCCCGCTCGATCGAGGTGAGCGTGGCCAGTGCTGCCAGCATCGCTTGGCGCTCGACAGCGGAGATCTCGGCTGCCGGGCCGTACTCGGTCAGTTCGGTCAGCCGCTGCAACTCGCCCTGCAGCAGGGCTTGTCGGTAGCCCGAGCGACGGTGGTTGGTGAGCGTGTTGCGGGCGACGACGAGCAGCCAGGGCAATGGATCCCCCGGAACATCGGCCAGTCGCCGCCAGGCCACGAGGAACGTCTCCGACACGACCTCGTGCGCGGTCTCCTGGTCGGTGTGCCGCTGCGCGTAGGCGAGCACCCGAGGGGCGTGCTCCTTCCAGAGTGCGGTGAACCGGCTGGTCTCGGGTTCCGCCGCTGAACCGCTTCCCGTCGCTGTCACACCTTGCAATGTCCGGCACCTGGCCGTTTCTTACGTCCGCGGCCCGTGTCGTCCTGCCATCCCTCCGCCCCTCCGCTGGCCGCTCCAGCGCTACGGCAGGCGGCTTCGTGACTCCTCGACGGCTGTGCCCGCTCGCGATCGCGCCGAGCGACGGCCGATCGCCGCCGGAGTTTCTCGTTGCTGATCGCGGCAGATCAGTCCCTCAGTTCGCGGACGTCCTTCCCCTGTTCGGCGAACGCCTTGAAATCCTCCATGTGCTGTTGCGACTGCTTGTGGAAGGCGCTGGGCATGAGCCGCGCCACCAGCCGCATGAGCGGACCGGCGAACCGGTATTCGCTCTCGCTCTCCCAGAGCGTCGACCCCGGACTGGCTTCGGTCAGCCGATCGCGCACGACGCTCCACATGCCCGCGCCGACGATCTCTCGCTCGAAGTGAACGACGGCCTCTGTGGGGATCGCCTCCAGGTCTGGCGGATCCCGGCGTGTGATCGTCTCGGTGCACTCGAACGTCCGCTTCCCCGACTGCATCACGACCCGGGACGTGGTCCCGAGCTGTCCGTGCATCCCCTCCACGGGCTCGTGCAGCGTCAGGTCTCGCAGCCACTTCGGTAGGTGCGCCGGGTCGGCGAGCAGCTGGGCCACTTTCTCTCGCGGCAGGGCGATCTCGATCGAGTTGGTGTACTTCATGTCGCGCCTTCCTCCCGGCGGTGGGTCAACCTGCCTGTTGCACTGCTCGTCTGCTCTTCGACGCGGATGCCTGACATCCGTCTTGCGAGCGCCATGAACGCCGATCAGCTCACCGCAGCGGGGAGTTCAGGTCGGGTCGGGCGCGTAGAACGTGATGGTGGCCTCGACCGCGGCCGCGACGTGCTCCGGTTCGCCACCGGCGGCCAGGTGAGCATCGCCCCAGGCCGCTGCGCTGCGGCGGATGAGCTCGCGCCCTTCGGGCGATCTCTGGGCCACCTCGTGGTCGGCGGTCTCGCCACCGGCCAACAGCCGGGCCAGGGCGAGAAGATGCAGGTCCCAGCCGACGCCGCCGGCACCGGGGCCGTAGGTCGGGAAGAGGGGCTCCTCGACGACCGCCGCGTGGATCAGCTCGAACTCGGTGTCGCCGGTCGGCCCCGGGACCAGACGCACTTCCACCTCACTCGTGCCGGGCCAAGCGTCGGCGTCCGGCCCGTAGAGCCAGGACACCTTCAGCAACCGCGGCGGCTCGCACCGGAGGATCTCGCCGTGCTCGCCACTGTCCAACTCGAACTTCCCGCCGAGCCGCAGATCCCCGGTGACCGGGCTCAACCAGCGATGCAGCCGCTCGGGGCTGGTAACGGCGTCCCAGACGTCGTCGATCTGCGCTTCGTATCGCCGCCGCAACTCGATGGTGTACGCCTCGCCGGCGGGCACGCTGCCCTTCCCCATCGCCCGGCGCGCGGCGGCCAGTTCGTCCAGTACGTCTTTCACGTCATGTGCCCCTCGCTGCTGGATCTGTCTTGTCCGCATCGATGCCAGGCTCGGCCGGTCGAGTGGACTCCCCACCAGCCGGAGTCCGAGCTGCACGCCTGCCCCGGGCCAGTTCGGTCTCCAGGGCGTCGAGGCGCTGTTGCCACAACCGGCGAAACCGGTCCAACCATGCGTCGACCTCGCTCAGCGGCCGGGGCTCGACGGCATAGAACCGGCGAGCTCCCTCAGGTCGCACCGACGTGAACCCGCTGTCACGCAGCACGCGCAGATGCTGTGAGACACCCGGCTGGGAGAGTCCGAACTCAGCCCGGATCACGTCCGTGATTCGGCCCGAGGTCTGCTCGCCGTCGGCAAGCAACTCCAGTATTCGTCGGCGCACTGGGTCGCCGAGGATGTCGAACGCGTGCACGAACCAGATCCTACCGGCCCCTACTTATATAAGTCGATACGAGCCATCTCACGAGCGGCCGAGCAGACCCAGCGCCAGCTGCGCAACGAGAATCCGTCGTGGCAAGTACTCCAGGCCGAGGACAGCGGTTCGACTCGGGCGCTCCTGGCGGTCACGTGGAGCCCGGGGCAGACCGTCGGCATGGGCGCAGGCAACAACGAAGCCCCGTGGTGGTCCTCGGCCCGACGTCAGTACGACCCGGCCGCTTGCCTGGGTGCGGCCTTCGGTCTCCGCGCGGACGATGACGGCTCCCGCGGCCACGAGCGCCGAAGTGGCTGCCCCGGCGCCGCTTCCGGCGACCGCACGCCGAGCCGAGCACCGGGGGTGCTGGGCGCGGCCGCGATGACCACCGATCCCACTGCGGCGCTCCCCCGGCGGCCCGGATCGCGGCCCGGGGCCGCCCACGGGCGATCATCGGCGGAGCGAGCAGTGCCCCGGCGCAGAGCGCGCGTCGCCGACGTCGAGCTGCCACCAGGTCAGCGCCGGCGCCGGACCAGAGCTGCGACGAGGGCGACGAAGGCGGCAGTGCTCAGCGCGGTACGCACCAGGTTCCAGGCGACCCACGGTTCTTCGTAGGCTGCCCGGACCGCGGACGGGTCGGCGATCGCCCCGACCGGACCGGCCGAGGCCAGCTGCTCGTTGAGCGGAACCGAGAAGCCCATGGTGACGAGGAATGCGCCGGCGTAGAGGACGGCGGCCGCGACCACCCACAACCGAGCGGGGCGACGACGCGCCAGGACGAGCGCCGCGGCCGCGACGGTGAGCACGAGAGCGCCGAAGAAGACCGGCCCGAAGGCCGCGTTGCGCACCGTGGCGTTGATCCACTGCATCGCCTCGATGAACGTCCTGTCCTCCGTCCTGGCGAGGCCCACCATGACCGAGCAGGCGTAGGCGAAGAAGAAGCCCGCCATCAGCCCGGTGGCCACCGTCGACGCAGCGAGCAGTGCTGACTCGATCCGGGAGCGTCGTGCGCCGCCGCTGCTGGCGTCGGTCGCGGGGTACGTGGATGTGCCGAGCATGAGCTGCTCCTCGGAATCGAACCGGCCGGTTCGGATAGATTCGAACTGTCCGGTACGGTTGTCAAGTGCCCATTCCCGGCGGACGACGACGCGGCCGACCACCCGAGGCGGAGCGTGCGCAACGACGCGATCAGGCGCTCGACGCTGCCCTCGAAGAGATCCTCCGGGCCGGCTACGAGCGGATGACCATGAGCGCCGTAGCCGCCCGCGCGGGCTCGTCGAAGGAGAGCCTCTACTCGTGGTTCGCCAGCAAGGAGGGCATGATCACCGCACTCATCCGGCGCCAGTCGGCTGCCACGAACGCACTGGTGGAGCAGGCGGTCAACCGCGGTGGAGCCCCGTCAGACGTCCTGCTCGGCATCGCCCGCGGGCTGCTGGACCTGCTGACCAGCGAGACGTCACTGGCCCTGAACCGTGCGGCCATGACCTCGTCGCCGCTGGCTGTCGTGCTCCTGCGCCACGGCCGGCACACCACGGGTCCGCTTGTCGAGGGTTACCTGTCCAGGCTCGCCGACGACGGTGTGCTCGTGATCGAGGATCCAGGCAGCGCCTTCGCTCTCTTCTACGGGCTGGTCATCCAGGACGTGCAGATCCGCGCCCTGCTGGGTGAGGCGCCGCCGAGCGGCCCGGACCGACAGCGGCGGGCCCAGTTGGCAGTCGATGCGTTCCTGCGCCTCACCCAGTCCTCCCGGCGCCCCCGGTCGGACTGAGGATGGACACGCTCCGGGGGGGCGCCTGACCGGGGCGCAGGGTCGGGGGCTGACCGACGTGCTGGGGCAGTCCGTGGCGACCACGGCGGATCCGTCAGCGGGCGCCTCGCAGACGTGTGCGTATGTACCGTGTCGCCCCTCGGTCACCGAACGGGGGCCCCACGATTCACCTCGTGGGGCTTTGTCGTTCCAGGGAGCAGCAACCGCGGCGTATCCGGCGGCGCACAGTCCTCGGGGCATCAGAACCTGTTTCGCGGGAAGAGTCCGAGCGGCCGACTACCCCGCTATGCCACCCTCGAGGCTTCGTCCTACCGGGACCAGGTCGTTGCTGCGCTTCTCGCTGCGCTCCCGGTGGGCCCCCGCCGCCGCACGGACCAGCTGAGAGGGACACCTGATGCAGACCGCTGAGCCAACGGAGCTGTTCGACCTGCGCATGAGCGAGGAGGCCCGGCCGCTCTTCGACCGAGTCGTCCGATTTCTCGAGGACGTGGTCGCGCCGATGCAGGAGGAGTACTTCCGGCTCGGCGAAGGGCGCGCCGACCGTTGGTCGTACGCGCCGGGTCAGCTCGAGGCGCTCGAGGGGGCCAAGGCCAAGGCCAAGGAGGCCGGCCTGTGGAACTTCTTCCTCCCCGACTCCGAGGTCGGCGGCCTGACCAACCTCGACTACGCCTACATCGCCGTCGAGCTCGGCAAGTACCCGCTCGGCTCCGAGTCGCTCAACTGCTCGGCCCCCGACACCGGCAACATGGAGGTGCTCGAGCGCGTCGGGACGCCCGAGCAGAAGGCCCAGTGGCTCGAGCCGCTCCTCAACGGCGAGATCCGCTCCGCCTACGCCATGACCGAGCCCGACGTCGGCAGCTCCGACGCCAAGAACATCCGGCTCCGGGCGGTGCGCGACGGCGACGAGTACGTCCTCAACGGCGAGAAGTACTACATCTCCGGCGCCGGCGATCCCCGCTGCAAGATCATGATCGTCATGTGCCAGACGAACCCCGACGCGCCGGCGCACGCGCAGCAGTCGCAGATCCTCGTGCCGATGGACACCCCCGGCGTCGAAGTGCTCGGCCCGATGCAGGTGTTCGGCCGCGACGACGCCCCCCACGGCCACATGCACATCCGGTTCACCGACGTGCGCGTGCCCGCCTCCAACATGCTGCTCGGCGAGGGCCGTGGCTTCGAGATCAGCCAGGTGCGCCTGGGGCCCGGGCGCATCCACCACTGCATGCGTGCGATCGGCCAGGGCGAGAAGGCGCTGGAGTTGATGATCCGCCGGGGCAAGTTCCGGGAGGCGTTCGGCAAGCCGATCCTGAACCTCGGCAAGAACATGGAGACGGTGTCGCGGGCGCGCATCGAGCTCGATGCCTGCCGGCTCATGGTGCTGAAGGCCGCCAAGGCGATGGACGTGCTCGGCAACTCCCAGGCCCGCGTCTACGTCTCGGCGGTGAAGGCGATGGTGCCGGAGAAGGTGTGCCAGATCATCGACCAGGCCATCCAGATCCACGGCGCCACCGGGGTGTCGCAGTGGACGCCGCTGGCCGACATGTACACCAGCCAGCGCACCCTCCGCCTGGCCGATGGGCCCGACGAGGTGCACCACTTCGTCGTCGCCCGCCACGAGGCCGGTCGCTACACCGAACCGGCCCCCGGTCGCACCGAGGCCCTCGGCGACGGCGTCTTCGCCGGGCCCTGAGCCAGCGGCTGCCCAAGACCGGATGCTCCCGGGCGATCCACCCGGCATCGTGGTGGCCAACCGCCAGCACAGCAGGCCCCGGGGTCACGTATCGCGCACGGCATCGTGGATGCTCCACGATGCCTGCGCGAGATCCACTCGCACGTCGTGGCCACGGTGCAGCAAAGGGGTGGATTCGTCGAGGAACTGAGCGAGCGCCTCGTGGGCCGCGCCTTGGACCGGCCGCCCCTTGGCATCGACCACCCGCCACCACGGCACGTCGTGACCGCCGTTGCGCAGGATCCGGCCCACGGCACGCGCGCCCGTGCCGGCCACCTCCGCGACCTCGCCATAGGTCATCACCTGCCCCCTGGGGATCGACGACACGGTGCTCAGGACCCGCTCGGCCACTTCGCTCATGGTCTCGCCCTCACTGCCTTCGTCGATCGGTGTGCCGTGGAGTTCTCGCCGACCGTTCCGACCGACGCAGGTTGACGTCCGCAGGCTCGGCGGCCGCTCCCAGCTTCTGGACCTCAGGCGCCTCGCTGCCCTTGACGCGCGTCATCACGACCGTTCTCCTCCTCGTCCGCCCTTCCCAGGACGAACTCCTCGGGTGGAGAGAGGACCCCGTTCGCCTGCACGGTGACGTGGTGCGGCCCCGGGTAGTACGTCCGGGTGGTGATGGGCCGGAAGGAGTGGGTCTTCGTGACGACGGTGCTTCCGCCGGCGGCGATGCGTCGTGACCCGAGCTTGAAGGTCTTCCCGCTGACGGACCCGTTGGCACGTCGGAATCCGATGGAGTAGTCGATCGCCACGGTGGCGTCCGTCTCCCCCTCGTTGGTGACGACGGTCGTGAACGTGAGTTCCCCTCCCCAGGGAACGACCTCACCGGAGATGCGCGGCCGGGCCACGCGGAGGCTCTTCCCGGTGAAGCCCAGGAGCGCCAGCGCGGTGGGATCGGCCCGCTTGATCAGCGTCCTCAGGCCGTGCCGGAGCACCCACGGAGTGCTGGCGTCCGGGTCGCCGGCCCACGCGGCGGCGGTGTCCGTGACGACGGAGGGATCGACGCGACTGAGGTCGTTGAGATGGTTGGCGACCGAGCGCCGCACGTACTCGGCCGGGTCCCGGTAGGTGGCGTCCAGGATGCCTCGTGTCGCACGAGGATGGGCAAGCAGCCACGGCACCCGCTTCGCCCAGGGCAGGTAGGCGCGAGAGCCCTCCGTGGCGAGTCGCCGCACGTGCTCGCTGTCATGCCCCGTCCAGGTCTGCATGATGCAAAGGGCGCGCTCGGGTCGCGCGTTCAGGAGCTCGCGAACGGCGAACTCGCCCGTCAGCCCGAGGGTGAGCCGGGCGAGGAGTGCCATGGCGGCGTCGAAGTCCCGCGTCGAGCCGGATTCGAGTGCTCTCGACGCGACGAACTCGGTGGTGGGCCAGATCATCCACCGGTCGAGACGTGGCTCCTCCAGCACGTCGAGCACCACGCGCTCGGCGGCGGGGAAGCCCGCCGGGACGTCGCTGAGGAGAGCATCGCGGACGATGTCCACCCGCTCCCTGAGGCGGACGCCCCGTACGGCACCTTCCGCCTGGACCAGAGCGGAGAAGTCGCTGGTGGGCGCAACCGCTTCGAGCGCAGCCCGTAGCCGTGCAACGACGGCTGGACTGATCAGTTCGTCCATGGCGCCCACGGCGACTCCTTTCCGACAGGGCACGTCTTCTGCGTGCGGGCGCGCCCTGGACGGGTTGGCGCCCCCGTCTTCGTCACAGCCCGGACCACGCCTCGCGGCTGCTGAAGCTCTGTCCGGGTGGTGGAAGAACGGCGACAGCCACCCAGGCGAGGATCGCTCGTGTCGCCACACGGCTGCTCGCGCCGGCTCCGATGCCCATCGGTCTAGACCGTCGGGACGGTACCGCCGTCGATGACGTACTCCGCACCGACGATCGCCGACGCCTGGTCGGACACCAGGAAGCCCACGAGATCGGCGACCTCCTCCGTTCTCGCGAAACGGCCGAGAGGGACTCCGCCGAGGGAGTCGAGGATCCTCTGCTTCGCTCCCTCCCGGCTCAGGCCATTCCCTTCCGCGATCCGATCCACGAACCTCTCATAGGCCTCGGTCTCGATCCCCCCGGGACTGATCGCATTGACCCGCACACCGTGCGGCGCGAGCTCGTTCGCCAGGCCTTTGCTGTACGTGCGCAACGCGGCTTTTGCGGCCGCGTACGCGAGAGTTGCGTCGTACTGCGGCATCTGCCGCTGGATGGACGTGAAGTGGAGCACCACGCCGTGCCCGGACCGGACCATCGACGGCAGAAGCGCTCGATCGAGCCGCACGGCGCCGAGGAGATTGAGGTTCAACTCGATCATCCACTGCTCATCCGTGATCGCCGCGAACCCGCCGGATGGCGTGGACGCACCTCCTACGACGTGCACGAGGATGTCGACACCACCGGTCTCCTCGATACGCGCCCCGACGAGCGCCGTGCCCTCGACGGTCGAGGTGTCGGCCGCGATGAAGCGGTCCGGGAACTCGTACCCGTCGGGCATCGTCCCGGCCGTTGCATACACGTCGGCGCCGAGCGCGCGAAGCCGTTCGGCCACGGCTGCACCCGATCCCTTCGACCCGCCGGTGACGAGCGCTCGACGCCCATCCAGGCGCCCGCGATCCGCACTTCCCATCTCTGCTCCTCCGTTGTCGTCCAGGACGGTGCGCTCGGCCGAGATCTCGTCGTGCGAGCGACGATCGTCGGCGTGTTCACCGCGCCGAACCTCGGGGCGTTGCCGCAGCAACCGCCGACCGCCCGGCCCTCGACTCGACCCCGATCGCCCGGTTCCGCACGAGATGCCGATCAGGTCGAACGCGAGCATCTCCGGCACCCCATCCTGCGGGGGCCCGCCCCGCCCTCTCCCGTCTCGACGACGGGGCGGGCCCGGTGTGGCAATCGCCGTCCGGTCAGCCGGCCGTCGCGCGGGCGGCCTCGTCGATCAGCCGGGCGACAGCCTCCGGCTGGGAGACCGTCACGGCGTGGGAGGCGTCGATCTCGACGTTCGTCGCCCCGGCACGCTCGCCCATGAACTGCTGCGACTCGGCGGGGACGGCGAGGTCCTGGCGCGTGATCAGGTTCCAGGAGGGCACGGTCTTCCAGGCTGCCTTCGTCGCCTTCCCCTCGAGCGCGTCGGCGACGATGGGACGCTGGGTGACGGCCATCAGCGCGGCGACGGCCTCCGGCACGTCCGCGGCGAAGACCGCCCGGAACTTCTCCTGCTCGATGTAGAGGTCGTCCACAGGCTGCCCGTCGGGACCGGTGACGGACACCGGGCGCAGGGCCGGCCCGAGCTCGTTGCCGGGGAACTTCCCGGCCAGCTCACCGGTGCTCTCGCCCTCCTCCAGGAGGAAGCTGGCGACGAACACCAGCGCCTTCACCTTCGGATTGCCGTCGGCCGCCTCGCTCATCACGCTGCCGCCGTAGGAGTGGCCCGCGAGGACGATCGGCCCGTCCACGTCGTCGAGGACACTGCGCACGAAGTCGGCGTCGCGGTGCAGGTCTCGGAGCGGGTTGGCCACCCCGACCACGGGATAGCCGTCGGCCTTGAGCTGGGTGATCACGCCGTTCCAGCTGGACGAGTCGGCGAAGGCCCCGTGGACGAGCACCACGGTGGGCTTGCTCGGGTCCGTGCGGGCCTCGAGGGTGCTGGTGGTCATCGTTCTCTTCCTCTCGGTGGACAGCGGCCCCGGTGCATCGGATCCGACGTCGCGGCGCTGGTGGAGCGAACGTAGGAAGCGCGGCGGCTGCTTCGCGTACGTCGATCGACTGTTCGTTCACTTGCCGAAGGCCGCCCGGAGCATCGCGATCGACTGCCCGATGGCGGCGCGTGCGCCGAGGGTCTGGCTGACCGGGTCGAGCATCATGAAGTCGTGGTGCACCCCGTCGTAGCGGACCGTGGTCACCGGGACGCCGGCCGAGCGCAGCGCGGCGGCATAGGCCTCGCCCTCGTCGCGCAGGACGTCGGCCTCGGCCACCAGGAGGAACACCGGCGGAAGACCCGCGAGCTGCTCCGGGGTGGCCCGCAGTGGCGACGCGGTGACCTGGGCCCGCTGGGCGGGGTCGGTGGTGTAGGCGTCCCAGAACCACTCCATGGCCTTCGCCCTCAGGAACGGCCCCTCGGCGAACCGGACGTAGGAGGGGGTGTCCATCGCGGCGTCGGTGACCGGGTAGTACAGCGACTGGTGCACGAAGGAGACGTCACCGCGGTCCTTGGCCATCAGGGTGAGGGCCGCGGTCATGTTGCCGCCCACCGAATCGCCGGCGACGGCCAGCCGGGTGGCGTCCAGACCGTGCTCGGCGCCCTGCTCGGTGATCCACCGAGCCGTGGCGTAGCCCTGCTCGATGGCCACCGGGTACCTCGCCTCCGGTGACCGGCTGTACTCGACGAACACCACGGCGGCGTCGGCGCCGACGGCCAGCTCTCGGACCAGCCTGTCGTGCGTTCCCGCATTGCCGAGAACCCATCCGCCGCCGTGCATGTAGAGGAGCACGGGGAGCTGCCCGGACGCTCCGGCGGGCCGCACGATCCGGACCGGCACGTCGCCGACGTCGGCCGGGACGGTGATCCAGTGCTCGTCCACCGGGAGCTTCTCGACGGCGCCGGACTGGATGTCGTCGAGGACCTTGCGGGCGGCCTCGGGGCCGAGGTCGTACAGGTAGGGCGGGTTGGCGGTGGCGTCGGCGAGCTGCTGGAACTCCGGCTCGAGGACGACGGGCGGGGTCTGCTGAGTGGTCATGGATCGGTCCTTCCGGTCGGGACGGCGCGTGCTGCGCCGTCGGACGGCCAGACGCTGGCACCTCTCCCCCGCCCCCCGGCATCCGTCGATCGACTGCGCTTCCGGACTGCCCCGCCACGTCCCCGGAGCGGTCCGGTAGCCCGGCCGGCCCCACCGGGCCCGAACCTGGACTACCGTGCACCCGCCGGGGCCGACGGCGTGGCCGTGCTCGGAGCAGGAGGGACCGGCGGTGCTGATCGGGCGGGAGTCGGAGCTCGCCGTGCTGCGCGAGGCGGTCCGCACGGCGACCACCACGGGTCTCGCGCTGGTCGTCGAGGGCGACGCCGGCCTGGGCAAGACGGCGCTGGCCGCGGCCGCGACCGAGATGGCCCGGTCGGCCGGCTTCCGGGAGCTCCGGTGCTCGGGTGTCCTGGGCGAGGCATCCCTGGGGTTCGCCGCCCTGCACGAGCTGCTCCACCCGGCGCTGCACCGGGTCGGCGCCCTGCCCGCGCGCCAGCGGGCCGCGCTGCTGACGGCGTTCGGGCTGGAGGAAGGACCGGCGCCCGACCCCCTCCTCCTCTCCCTCGCCGTGCTCCACCTGATGGAGGAAGTGGTCGCCACCGGGCCCGCCCTCGTCGTGGTCGAGGACCTGCACCACGTCGACCAGTCCAGCATCGACGTGCTCGTCTTCCTCGCCCGCAGGCTGGCCGACCTGCCGCTGCTGCTCCTCGCAACGGTGCGGAGCCGCCCCGATGCGCCGGTCCCCCCGGCGGACTTCCCGGGCCGTCGGCTCACCCTGGCTCCGCTCACCGAGGCGGAGTCCCAACGGCTGCTCGAGGCCGTCGCCCCGCAGTTGGACCCGGGCATGCGCGAGGCGGTCGTCGCAGTGGCCGGCGGGAACCCGCTCGCGCTCACCGAGCTGGCGACCGCGCCCGGCGCCGTCCGGCCGGCCGCGGCGCCCGCGCTGCCCGATCAGCTGCCGACCACGGCACGGATGAAGCAGGCGTTCCTCGAGTCCTTCGACCAGCTGCCGGCCGCCAGCCGGCAGTTCCTGCTCGTGGCAGCGGCGGACGGCGGGAACGTGCCGCTGTTCCGCGTCGTGGCCGCCGCGGGCGGCTTCGACGAGGCGGTCGCGCTGCTCCGGCCGGTCGAGAGCGCGGGCCTGGGGGCGGTGACCGGCGGTCACTTCTCCTTCCGGCACCCCCTCATCGGCTCGGCCGTCTACGGTGCCGCGACGTCGGCGGAGCGCGCCGCGGCGCACCACCTGCTGGCCGGGCTGGCGGACGACCCCGAGCGCGTTGCGTGGCACCGCGCGGAGGCCAGCTACGGCCCGGACGAGTCGGTCGCGGCAGGACTGGAGGCCGCGGCGGCACGCGCACTCCAGCGCGGTGCCCGGTGGGAGGCGTTCGCCGCCCAGCGCCGGGCCGCCGCCCTCTCCCCCGCTCTCGGGAACCGGGTCCGCCGGCTCGTCTCCGCCGCGGAGTCGGCCCGGCGTGCGGGCCTGACCCGGGAGTCGGTCGATGCCCTGCGGGAAGCCATGCCGCTCGCCGACGAGGGGAACGCCGTCCGGGAGCTCGCCTTGGCCGAGTGGGCACTCAGCAGCGGGACCGACCTGGTGGTCGGCCGGTCCCCGGAGGAGCTGGTGGCGGTGGCCGGACGCCTGGGCGGGCCGTCGGGCCGTGACCATCCCGAGGCCCGTGTCCAGCTCCTCGCCGCGGCAGCCACGCGAACCTGGGAGCTGGCGGCGCCCGAGACCACCCGCGCGGCGGTCCGCGGAGGGCTGGAGACCCTGGACGACACTCCGCACCCCCTGAAGACGGTCGGCCTGGCGCTGCTCGATCCGTCCACCCGCGCCGCGGAGCCCCGATCCGCCCCGCTGGAGCTGCTGGACGTCGTCCGGACCCGGTACCCGTGGGCGCTCGCGAGCCTCGCAGCGATGGCGGAGGCGCTGCACGACGTGCCGGCGTCCCAGGCGGCCTGGGACGCCGGTTGCCACCTGCACGCCCCGGCGGAGGCGCCGGGGGACGCGGCATCGTTCCTGTGCGGCCGGGCAGCGATCCGGGTGCTGAGCGGGCAGTTGGTCGACGCGCTGGCCGACGCCGGAGCGGCAGCCCGGACGGCGCTGGACTCCGAGCTGCCGTTGCTGGCCGCCGCCGCCGAGGTCGTGGCCGCACGGGTCCACGCCTGGCGCGGTGCGGACGCCGCAGCGCAGGCGGCCCTGCGCCGGCACCGGGAGCTGGCCGGATCGCACCGCACCGCAGTGGTGAGCGCCCGGGCGCACTGGGCCGCCGGGCTGGTGGCGATGAACCAGCGCCGTTACCGGGCCGCTCAGCAGGAGTTCGCGCTCGTCGGGCAGCACCCCACGACCGCCGCGTGGGCGGTGGCGGACCTGGCTGAGGCAGCCGTGCGTGCCGGCCGCGGTGACTCGGCGGCCGTCGTGGTCGCCGACGCCGAGCGCCGGGCCCGCTCCGTCGACTCCCCGTACCTGTGGTCCCTCGTGCACCGGGCGAGGGCACTGCTCTCCGTCGGCGAGGAGGCCGGGGAGGCCTACGCGGTCGCGGTGGCGGCCGGGCTCGGCAGTGGCGCGCCGCTGGAACTGGCCCGCACCCGGCTGGTCTACGGCGAGTGGTTGCGCCGTCAGCGGCGGATCGCGGCCGCGCGCGAGCAGCTCGCCGCCGCACTGGAGACGCTGACCGCCGCCGGCGCGAGCCCCTGGGCCGACGCCGCCGCGGCCGAGCTGCGGGCTGCCGGCGGCACGCCGGACGCGGCGCCGCGGCGAGGGGCACCCCCGACCGAGCTCACCACGCAGGAGCGGCGGATCGCCGAGCTGGCTGCCGAGGGCCTGACCAATCGCGAGATCGCCGCGCGCACAGCCCTCTCCCCCCGCACCGTGGCGACCCACCTGGCCCGCGTGTTCCCGAAGCTGGACATCGCCCACCGGGCCCAGCTCCGCGACGCCCTGCGGACGCAGCCGGGCGGTCGAGGGCCGGCGGCGCCGCCGGTCAGGTGACGGTGACCTCGGCCAGGTCCACCGAGACGAGGACCGGACCGGGCACCGCGCGGTCCGCGGCGTCCCTGCCGTGCACGACCCGCCGGGTCGGGACGGCCAGCCCGGAGTACTCGCGGTGCTCGCTCACCACGTCGGCGCCGGGCAGGCCGCCGGCCACGTCGATGCTGTAGTCCCGGCGGCGGATCAGCCCGTCGCCGTCGACGTGCAGCACCTGCTCGCGGCTGTGCGTGGCCATGGTGACCGGATAGGTGACCAGCAACCGGCGCAGCCGCCGGCCGCCCTCGGTCCACGGATCGATCTCCACCGTGCGCACCCCGGGGAAGGTCAGGTGCCACGGCTCGGTGAGCCAGGTCCACATCGCGTACCCGCCGACGTAGGCCTGCTGCAACGCCGTCCACGGCGTCGTGAACCCGTGGCCGGTGAACGACGCCCGAGGGTCCGGCAGGGACCCGAGGGTCCGGCCGCCCTCGCTCTCGACGTGGACCCGGCCCGGGGTGACGACCGTGCGCTGCCCCGGCCCGGGGAACTGGGCGTACGAGGCGCGCTCCCGGTGCAGGTCCACGGACACCTCGACGTCGGCCAGCGCGTCGGGCTGCCCCTTGACGGCGCCGAGCCGTCCGCCGGTGCGCTGCCGCCCGGTGATGCGCTGCGCCGCCCGCCAGCGGTCCAGTCCGCCGTGCGCTGCGAGGAGCAGCTCGAGGAGGTCACTCATGGTCGTCGTCGTCCGGGGGTGGGGCCGGCCGGCTCCCGGCGGGGCGGCTTCTCGCGGCGTCGAGGCGGAGCCGGGCTCGGACGCCGTCCTCGCGGCGCTGCCTGGCCTCGGTGGCCAGCTGGCGCATCGCGACCACCCAGGCGGGCTCACGATCGTCCACGGCGCCCTCCCCCGCGGTCTCGACGGATGCGGCACCGACGCTAGGGAGCACCGGCCGGGTGCCACATCCGTACGATGACCGCTCCCGCCGGCCGGGGGCGGGATCAGTCCCCGACCGGACCCAGGACGTCGCGGAGCTGGGCCCGGCTGGTGATCCCCACCTTCGGGTAGATGCGGTAGAGGTGCGCCCCGATCGTCCGGTGCGAGAGGTAGACCCGGTCGGCGATCCCCTTGTTGGTCAGACCGCTGGCGGCCAGGCGGGCGATCTGGAGTTCCTGCGGCGTGAGCACCTGGGCCGGGTCGATCCTGGCCGAGGGCATGCTGCGGCTGGGGACCACCCCCGCCGCGCGCAGCTCCGCGGCCGCCAGCTCCGCCCAGGGCGCCGCGCCCTCGGTGTCGAACACGTGCAGCGCCTCCGCGAGGTGGCCACGAGCCGCCACCACCTGACCGTGCCGGCGGAGCCACTCACCCCACGCCAGCCGGCTGCGGGCGAGTTCCAGCGGCGAGCCCGCCCGCTGGCCGGTCTCGACCGCGGCCTCGAAGCGCTCCGCAGCCTCCGCGCCGGGAGCCAGCAGCGCACGGCTGCGGTGCACCAGGGCCTGGAGGTGCGTCGAGCGCAGCGCCGCGGCCACGCGCTCGGCCTCGGCGACGACCGGTTCGATCGTGGAGGCGGCACCGGAACGGACGGCGGCCTCGGTCAGGTCCCCCAAGGCCAGCAGCGCGGTGCTGGGGTGGACCGACACGTCGCGCAGCGCCGGCAGCGCCTCCTCGTACCGGCGGCGACCGAGAGCTCCCAGCCCGGCCGCCCAGGCGACCAGCGCGCGGACCAGCGCCGAGGGCTGCTCGCCCGAGAGCTCTAGGGCGCGGGCGCGGGCGCGGGCCGCTGCCTCGTCCGCGCCCGACCAGGCATGCCCCCGCGCGGCGGCGGCCGCCGCGAGGCCGGCCAGGACCGGCAGGTCGAGTTCCCCGGCCAGCTGTTCTCCGTGCGCCGAGTCGGCGAGCCCTTCGGCGAGTCGGCCGCTCGCCAGCCGCAGAGCACCGCGCCCGGTGAAGACCTGCGCCTCGTCGCTGAGCACACCCGTGCCGCCGCGGAAGAACATGGCGCCGAGGTCCCACAGGCTGGAGGCCGCCGCGAAGTCCTGGATCGCCTCGGCCATGCGCGCGGCCGCGAGCACCAGTTCGCTGCTGCCGGGGTGGTTCTCGGTGCGGTCGGTGTAGGCGTAGTCGGAGACGAAGCCGGTGAGTCCGGGCAGCGCCGCACGGGCGCGGGCCGCGTGGGCGGCGGGGTCCACGAGGGCCAGCCCGATGGCGACCATGGGGTCCCGACCTCCCGGGTCGACCGCGCTCAGGGCGTCGGCGAGCCGGTTCCTCGCCGGCTCGTCCACCCCCTGGATCCAAGCCAACGCCGCGGCCCCGACCAGCACCTGCGCTCGCTGCCTCGGGTGCTCGTCGCCCCTGCTGCCCGCCAGCCCCTCCGCCAGCGCGACAGCTTCCCCGGCGGTGCGGACGGGCGTGCCCGCCGTGACGCCGAGCATGACCTCGGTGGAGGCGACCGTGGCGACGACGTCCGCGCCGGTCGCGAGGGGCAGCGCCTCCTCCAGCAGCTGGACGGCGTCGCACGCCCGGCCGCCCTGGCGGGCGGCGACGGCCGCCGCGATCAGCCGACGCGCCCGGGCCTCGGTCTCCGCCGAGAGCGCCGCGGCGCGGCGCAGCGTGACGACGGCGTCGGGCCGTGCCCCCCGCTGCAGGGACCGCCGAGCCGCCGCCTCCAGCTCGGCGGCGATCGTCTCGTCCGGCGCGAAGGCGAGCGCCGCGCGGTGCCAGGCCGCGGCGCCCGGGTCCGGCGTCGCCGCCGCCAGCGCTGCGTGGGCCGCCGCGCGGTCGGACCAGGTTGCCGCTCCACGGACGGCCGAGCGGAGCAGCGGATGGCGGAAGCGCACGCGGTCCCCTACCAGGGTGACAGCGCCGGCCTCCTCGGCCGGTGCCAGGTCCTCGGGCGTCAGGTCGAGCAGGCGCCCGGCGGCGATGAGCTCGGGCAGCGTCTCGACGTCCGCGACCGCGGCGAGGAGCACGAACCGACGGCTGGCCTCGGGCAGGGCGTCGACCCCGGCGAGGAGGGCCCGCTCGAGGCGTGCGGTGGTCGGCAGCGGGCCCGCCGGGGCCGGACCGCCGTCCCGGGCGCTCACGGCGGCGGCGAACTCGCGCACGGCCAGAGGGTTCCCGGCGGCCTCCGCGAGGATCTGCCGCCGGTCGTGCTCGCCGAGCCGGTGCGGGAGACCGTCCAGCAACAGGGCGGCCTCCTCCTCGTCGAGGGGGCCCAGGTGCAGCCGCGCGATCTGGGTGGAGGGCAGCGGGGTGGGGTCGCCGGACCCGGCGCGAACCGTCGCCACCATCAGGATCGGGGCGTTGCTGAGCCGGCGGGCGACGAACTCCAGGGCCTCGGCGCTGGACCTGTCCAGCCACTGCAGGTCCTCCATCACCAC
Source organism: Blastococcus sp. SYSU DS0828 (assembly GCF_054050975.1). NCBI lineage: Bacteria > Bacillati > Actinomycetota > Actinomycetes > Geodermatophilales > Geodermatophilaceae > Blastococcus > Blastococcus sp. SYSU DS0828. The sequence goes on from NZ_JBJHAK010000001.1 coordinate 94,811, forward strand.
GAGCAGCCGCTGCCGGTGCGCGACCTCCTCCAGCAGCCCCAGGACGGCGAGGTGGATGAGCAGTCGGTCCGCGGGTCCGTCGGACTCCCCGAAGGCGGAGCGCAGGGCGGCCCGCTGGCGCCCCGGCAGTGCCGCGGCGTCGTCGAGCACCGGGCGGAGCAGTTCGTGCAGGCCGGCGAACCCGGCCGTCGCCTCGCTCTGCACCCCGGTGCAGCGCAGCTCGCGGAAGCCGGCGTGGCGGGCCTGCGCCGACAACGCCGCCACGAGGGTGGTCTTGCCGATACCGGCCTCGCCCGAGACGACGGCGGCCCGGCCTCCGGCGGCCACCGAGTCCAGCATCGCCGTCAGCACGGCCAGCTGCTCGGTCCGTCCGATCACGATCCGCTCACCCCCGTGCACTCCCGGGCCTGCACATGCGATCTACGCACGCCGTGCCGTGGGCCGGCAATGCCGGTCTCCGCCCTCCTCCGCTCACGCGGTGTGGACCGCCCAGGCCGCAGAGGGCTCCGCCCGTGCCATTCCCGCCGCGGCCCCGTCGCGGCCGCGGCCTCCTCCGCGACGGTAGGGCAGGCCGGAGCCGGTCGTCAGGGTGCTATCACCAGCTCCGTGATGAGGTCGCCGTCCAGGACGAAGCGGTAGCGGAGGTCGACGACGCCACCGGGGAAGTCGCCCTCCAGGTGCTTGGTGGCGACCCAGTGCCCGTCGTCGGCGCGCTCCGCCCCGACGAGGGTGGTCGTGTACGTGAACTCGGCCCCGGCCCTGGACAGGAAGCCGCGGATCTCCTCGGTCCCACGGTAGGTCGTGCCGTCGTCGACGACCACGGCGGTGGGCGTGAAGGCGCGCAGCGCGCTGTCCACGTCGCGGGCGTCGTGCGCGGCGAGGTAACCGCGGATCGCGGCCGGGAGCTGATCGGGTCGGGTGCTGTTCGGATTGGCCATGCACCGACGGTGCGGTCTCCCGGCACGGGATGGTCAAGGCTCGAAGTCTCCCCCGGGGAGAGGGTGCACGCGCGCCAGCTGTACCGCCCGGGCAGGTTGGTCGGCAGGTCACGGTGGGTGGCTTCCGATCGCGGTGTGGGGTCGCGGCGTTCTCGTGCCACGCCCGCTCCAGCAGCGACTCGGCGCTGACCCCCCGCCCCGCGGATGAGGGTCTTGTTCCGGTGGCGGTCGGCGACGATCCGCCGGGCGATATCGTCCCCGGAGATGACGTGCGGCGGCGGATCAGGCGCCTCGGCGAGGCTGCCGGGCCGCGACCACGCGGGCCGGCTCGCGGGCGGGCGGCACCTGATCAGCCGCCGCTGGCGTCGGGAGCTGGCGCGGGGCACTCGCCGCCGCGCTCGACGGTGAGCTCGAAGTGCCACATCTCGTTGGCGTACGTCTGGCAGAGGCCGTAGTCCGCCCCGTGCTGAGCCAGCCAGCTCATCGCGTCCGTCGGGCCGATGTCGACCGCCCGGCCCGAAACGTGCTCGGACTCATCCGGGCCCAGGACGTACGCCCGGGCCGCCTCCGGGCTGCCGTAACGGGCGACCGCCGCATCGAAGAGCGACTGCTGGTGGGCAGCGCTGCGCCATCCACTGGACACGTGGAGGTCCACCCCGTCGGCGGCCGCGTCCCGGGCGGCGTCCTGGAGGGCCGTGCGCAGCTCGCTGTCAAGGCCGGTGATGGCCGGGACGTCGGCGAACGGGGAGAGCTCCTCACCCTCGGGGACCAGCCCGTCGGCGACGGTCGGGGCTCCCCCGCCCGGTGCCGGCGCGTCGGCGGACCCGTCCGGTGCGGCTGCCGAGCACCCGGTGGTCCATGCCACGAGCATGGCAACGCAGACCAGCGCGGCGCGCGGCCCGCACCGTCGCCGTCGCCGCGCACGTCGCGACCGGGCCGCCAGGTGCACCCGGACGAGCGCGACGCCGAGCACCGTGCCGACCGCGTTGGCGGCGACGTCGACCACGTCGGGGATGCGTCCGGGCAGTGCGACCTGCGCCAGCTCGATGAGCGCCGACGCCGCAGCCCCGAGGGCCAGCGGCAGCAGCGGCCCCCGGCGCCGGAGGACCCATGCGGCGAGCGCACCCACCGGGACGAACAGCAGCACGTTCGCCAGCACCTCGACCGGGCGCCGGGGAACGGTGTCCAGCCAGGGCGCGAACAGTGCCTCGACGCCGGCCAGCACGGTCCGGCGGGCACCAGCGACGGCCTCGGCCGGACCGAGCGTGATGCCCGCGACGGCGAGCACCACGGCGGCGGCCACGAGCACCAGCAAGCCTGGATGGCGCCCCCTCGGTCGGCCCGGAACCGGGGCCCGGGGCGTCGCGCCCGCTTCGCCGGCAGGTGGACGGTGGTGGCTGGTCGTCATGGTCGAACTCCTCTCCGCCGGGCTGGCCGGCGCGGGCTCGGTGCGGTTGGACGGACCCCAGTGCAGTCGGCCGGTTGTTGCCACGACGTCTCCGATTCGGCATACGCCCGCGATATGGGCGCGGCAGCTGTCGCCGACGTGTCGATGCCTGCGAACGCGCGCGCAACCGGTCTCGGTCATCGAGCGCCGGCGGGAGACAGGTCCGCGCCGTGCCCTGGGCGCCACCCGGCAGCACGTCACGGCCCGGTTCCTCGGCGGGGCGCTGCTGCCTGCGCCGGGCGGGGACCTCCGGGCCCGGGACCGGCAGCGCGGTGACCGCCCGGTGGGGGCTTGGCCAACGGGCGGGTCCCCGTCGTACCGCTCGGCATCGCGGTAGTGCTCTCGTTGCCTCAGGAAAGTGGCGGTCCGCCCACCAGGGGCGAGCCGACCGGGGACCGCCGCCCGCGCGCCCGCGGACCGCGCCAGTGGCGCTGCAGGGCGAGCACGCGGACGACGAAGATCGCGGCGGCGACCCCCGCGCCCAGCGCCGGGCCGTCGGCGTCGAACGTCGAGGCGACGCCGACGACGAGCGCCCCGACCACCGCCGGCACCGCGTAGAGCTCGGAGTCCGCCCGGAACAGCGCCGGGGTCTCACGGGCGAGGACGTCGCGGAGCACGCCGCCGCCCACGGCGGTCGTGACCCCGAGCAGGGCGGCCGCCACGGGCGCGAGGCCGTGGTCGAGCGCCTTCTCGGTCCCCGCGACGCAGAAGAGCCCCAGGCCCGCCGCGTCGAAGACGAGCAGCGGCCTGCTCAGCCGCGCGAGCCAGGGGTGGGCGACGGAGGTGACCGCAGCCGCCGCCAGGGCCACGACCAGGTACTGCCACCTGCTGAACGCCGGAGGCGGCGTGTCGCCGAGCACGAGGTCCCGGACGATCCCACCGCCCAGCGCGGTGACCACCGCCAGGATCGCGATGCCCACGACGTCGTAGTCGCGGCTGATCGCCATCAGGGCGCCGGAGACCGCGAAGGCGAAGACGCCGATCAGGTCGAGGATCTGCATGTCGTCACCGACCTCCTGGCGGGTCCCGGTTGGTCAAGCCCTGCGCAGCGAGCTGCGGGACCAGCAGTTCCTGCGGGCTCAGCTGCTCGCGGGCCTCCGGGGTGCGCGGCCTGCTCTGCTCGCCCGCGGCGCGCAGCTCTCGGCGGGCCCGGTCGCCCCAGGCAGCCGGCCCCCAGGGCGTCGGCTGGTCCGCGGCGCTGCCGGTGCGCGCGGGGCTTTCGGGCAGAGGTCGGATCCGGCAGCCCCCGGCTCGGATGCGGTGGGGGGCGCCGGCCGCACATCCGGTGGATCACTGCCCCTTCTCGTCCCGCCCGAGGGGGTACCGCCGTCGGGCGGCCCGGATACTTGCGGCCGAGAGGAGGCGGTCGTCGCCGTCGCGATGCTGCCGTCGCTCCGCGGCCAGCTGGCGGACGGCGATGAGCGAGGCCGGCTCCCTGCTCTGCGATGTCGTGGTCGGGTCGTCCCGGTCCGAGGTCATGTCGGGAACGCTCGCCGCGCGCCGGGGCACGCACATCCGTCAGATGACCGGTCGTCGGCCTGCGTACCCGGCACGCGAGGGCCGCCCCAGCACAGCCTTCGCCGTGGCTGGTCCAGCTGCGCTCGTCACCGGCCACCACGTCGAGAGCCGGCGTCGGGATCTCCACGAGGCCACGTCGCAGCCGGCCCCAGCGGCCGACCGGGAACCGCACCGAGCCCGGTCACATGACGGATGCGGAGCCCGCCCGCCCGGGTCGAGCATCGTCTCCCTCACCTCGTCCGACGGACCTCTCCGGTCCGCGGACCCGACGGATTCGAGGAGGCCCCGCCATGGGCACGATCCCCACGGGTGACCGGGACACGCAGGGGGGCGTTTCTCCTGGCCCGCGGCGGTCGGCGCATCGCGCACGACCGGCGGGGCCACGGCCGCTCGACCTGGTCCGGCGACGTCCGGCACAGCCTGCCGAGCGCCGAGGCGTGACTGCCCGGACCCGGTCGTCACGGCGCGATGACGAGTTCGGCGATGCGGTCGCCGTCCATCGTGAAGCGGTAGCCGAGATCGACGACGCCACCCGGGAAGTCGCCCTCCAGGTGGTTGACGGCGATCCAGTGCGCGCTGTCGACGCGCTGCGCACCGACGAGCGCGGTGGTGTACGTGAACTCGGCTCCGGCCTTGGTCAGGAAGCCGCGGATCTCCTCGGTCCCGCGGTAGGTGATGCCTTCGTCGACCACCACGGCGGTGGGCGTGAAGGCGCGCAGCGCGGCATCCGCGTCGCGGGCGTCGTGCGCGGCGAGGTAGCCGCGGATCGGAGCCGGGAGCTGGTCGGGCTGGATGCTGGTCGGTGTGGTCATGTCCCGACGGTGCGGCTTCCCGGACCGGGAGGGTCAAGCGCTGGACTCTCCCCCGGGGAGAGGGTGCACAGTGCACGCGTGCTGGCGATCGGTGAGTTCTCCCGGCTGACCCACCTGAGCGTGCGCACCCTGCGCCGGTACCACGACGCAGGCCTGCTGGAGCCGGCGACGGTGGACCCCGCGAGCGGCTACCGGTACTACACCGCGGACCAGATCCCGACCGCACAGGTCATCCACCGCCTGCGCGAGCTCGACGTCCCCCTGACCGACGTCCAGCGGATCCTGCGCTCCCCCGATCCGCGCACCCGCGCCCGCTTGATCGCCGACCACCTGGAGCGACTCGAGTCCGAGCTCGACCGGACCCGGGCCGCGGTGGCGTCGCTGCGCCGGCTGCTGCGTCCGGCGCCGGCCCCGCTGCAGGTGGAGTTGCGCTCGGTCGCGGCCACGACGGTGGCCGCCGTGGAGGACGAGGTGGCGCACGACGAGGTCCTCGCCTGGTACGCCGGGGCCATGGCCGAGCTGGACGCAGCGGTCGAGGGGCCGACCGGTGCCCCGGGCACCCTGAGCGACAACTCCCTGTTCGAGAGCGGCCGCGGCCACGTGCTCGTGTACCTGCCGACCCCTCACCCCCCGCACCGGGGCCGGGTGCACCCGGTGACCCTGCCGGCCGTCGAGCTCGCCGTGACCACCCACGTCGGCCCGCACGACGACATCGACGTCACCTACGGCGAACTGGGCGCCTGGGTGGTGGCCAACGCTCTGGCGGTGGCCGGGCCGGTGCGGGAGAGCTACCTGGTCGGCCCGCGCGACACGGCCGACCCGTCCGCGTGGCAGACGGAGATCGGCTGGCCGGTCTTCCGCGTGGCGCAGCGCTGTTAGTCGCTGCCCATCCCTGATCCACGTTCCACGAGAGGCCTGCCCCATGCCGGGCATCCGGACACCAGACCAGCGGCTCCGCGTCTTCGTGAGCTCGACCCTGGGCGAGCTGGCGGCCGAGCGCCGAGCCGTCTCCCGCGCCATCGCTGCGCTGCGGCTCACCTCCGTGATGTTCGAGGCGGGCGCGCACGTGCGCCCGCCCGGCGAGGTGTACCGGGCCTACCTGGCGCAGAGCGACGTCTTCCTCGGCATCTACTGGGAGCGGTACGGCCAGCTCGTCCCGGGCCTGGACGTCTCCGGTCTGGAGGAGGAGTTCGAGCTCTCCCGCGGGATGCCGCGGCTGCTGTACCTGAAGACACCCGCTCCCGACCGCGATCCGCGCCTGGCACAGCTGGTCCGCCGGATCCAGCAGGAGGCGACCTACCGTCCGTTCCGGACCCCCGCCGAACTGGGCCGGCTGGTCCGTGACGACCTCGCCCAGCTGCTGAGCGAGCGGTTCACCGCCGCGGCGACGTCACCGGCTGCTCCGGTGGCGCCGGCCACGCGGTCAGGAGGCGCCGTCCCCCGGTCCCTCCTGACCCCCGACCCCCTCCCGGTCAGCACGACGTCGCTCGTCGGCCGGCAGCAGGCCGTCGAGGAGGTCGCGGACCTGCTCTCCCGTCCCGGCCGACGGTGGGTCACCCTCACCGGCCCGGGCGGGATCGGCAAGACCCGCCTGGCGCTGGCCACCGCCGAGCAGCTGCGCGAACGGTTCGACGCCGGCACCGTCTTCGTCCCGCTCGCGGAGCTGACCGACCCCGCCGCCGTCGTGGGGCGCATCGGCTGGGCGCTGGGCGCCGACCTCGCCGGTGCGACCTCGCCGGTACCCGCCCTGGCCGACCTCCTCGGAAGCGACCGGTGGCTGCTCGTCCTCGACAACCTGGAGCGCCTGGTCGCAGCCGGCCCGGAACTGGCCGAGCTGCTGACCCGGTGCCCCCGCCTCGCGGTGCTCGCGACCAGCCGGACCGTCCTGGGGGTGCAGGCCGAGCAGGCGTACCCGGTTCCCCCGCTGCCGGTCCCGGAGGCGGCGGACCTGCCGCACCTGGCGGAGAACCCGGCGGTCCGGCTGTTCCTGGAGCGCGCCCGGGCGGTACGCCCGGACTTCGAGCTGACCGCGGAAGGCGCCCCGGCCGTCGTGGAGATCTGCCGCCGTCTGGAGGGCCTGCCCCTGGCCATCGAACTGGCCGCCGCCCGCATGCGGCTGCTCGACCCGGTCACCGTGCTGAGCCGGCTCTCCCGTTCCCTCGACACGCTGGGTACGGGCACGGCCGATCTCCCGAAGCGGCAGCGCACTCTCCGCGCGGCGGTGGAGTGGAGCATCGGCATGCTCGACGACGCCGAGCGGTCACTGCTCGAGGTGCTGGCGGTCTTCGCCGACGGCTGGACCCTCGCGGCCGCTGCCCACGTCGCCGGCCTCGACGAGGACCGGGCGCTGGACCTGACCGAGAGCCTGGCCCGCCACAGTCTCATCCACGTCGCCGCGAGGCCGACGGGGCCGAGACCCCGGATGCTGCACCCCGTGCGCGCCTTCGTCGCCGAACGGCTGGCGGCGCGTCGCGACGTCGACGAGGTGCGTCGCCGCCACGCCGAGCACTACCGCGAGCTCGCCGAGAGCGCCGATCGGCCGCTGCGCGGCTTCCGCCAGCGGGCGTGCGCCGAGATCCTCGTCCGGGAGAGCGACAACATCGCGACCGCGGTGCGCTGGCACCTCGCCCACGATCCGGCACCGCTCCCCCGCCTGTTCCGGGTTCTGTGGCCGTTCCGGGTCCTCTGGCCGTTCCTGGGCCTCGGGGACATGATCATCGGTGAGGCGCGCTCCTGGCTGGCCGAGCTGCTGCCGACCGAGGACGCCCTGCCGGCAGTGCCGCGCGCGGAGCTGTTGAGCACGGCCCTGCTCTCCGCCCTGGAGGTCGGAGACACGACGGCCGTCCGGGCGACCAGCGAGCGGCTGGCCGCGCTGCTCGGCGAGGTCGAGGACCCGTACCTGTCCGCCGTGTCGCCCCTGCTCCTCTCCTGGGCCGCGACGCTCGTCCGCGACCTGGACGGCGCCCGGCGGGGGTTGCGCACTGCCCTCGACCGGCTGCGCGCTCTCGACGAGCCGATGTGGACAGGGTTGGCGCTCGTGACCGCCGGATCCGTGGAGGCCGCCCTCGGCGATGCCGACGACGCCCAGGAGCTCGTCGCCGAGGCGCACGACCTGGCGGGTCGCTTCGACACCCCGTGGCTGGCTGCCGTCTCGCGGGTGGTCCTGGCCGGGCTCGCGACGGGCCGGGGCCACCTCCAGGAGGCCCGCGCCCTTCTGTCCGACGCGCTCGACCTCAGCGTGTCCGGGCAGAGCACGCACTGCCTCTGCCTGGCGCTGGCGGGTGCTTCCGCGTTGTCCCTCGCCGACGGGGACGCCGAGCGGGCCGGGCTGCTCGCCGGTGCGACCGACGGCCTGCGCCGTCGCGCAGGGCTGCGGGTGTACGCGTCGATGCGCGGGGACGGCGACCTGGCGGACGCCGTGCGCGCGGCAGCCGGATCTGCGCGGTTCGACGAGCTGTTCGCCGCGGGCGGCCGACTGGCCCTGGCGGAGGTGCTGGACCTCGCCCGCGACTACCTGCGTCCGGGCAGGTGACGCTCAGCCAACCGGTCGGAGCCGTGCGCGCATGTAGCGCGCGTCGCCCCTCGGACACAGGACCACTGGTTCACGCCAGCGCCGAACGTATCGGGCGCGCACGTCATGGGCGCCCTGCCTCGTCGTGTGCGGTGGTCACCGTTCGTCAGGATGACCAGGCCGTCATCATCGCGCGGTACACGTGGCCTCACGTCCTCCGATCCGGGGTCCGCGGCGCCTCGACGGCTGAGCGGTGGGCCGCGCGTCCAACCGCAAGCCGACGACCAAGGTGTGCTCTGCGCTAACCCCGAGCGGCGCCAACGGCCTGGCCCGCGCTCGGCGGGAAGTCATCGCGAATCTGGACGCATCCGTGGGCGCACATGGCGTGTCGCCCTTCGGCATCCGGCCCACGTCACGGTGCCCCAGGACGGGCTGACCGATGACCGATCGTCGATGAACACCCGCGCGCGCACGAAGCGTGGCGGCCGGGTGCGGCGACCATGAGGGCGTCCTCATCGTGCCCGCACCCGTCAGCCGAGCAGGCGGAGGACGAGCTCCGGTCGCCGGTTGGCCTGCGCCAGCATCGCCGCCCCGGCCTGGGCGAGGATCTGGCTACGGCTGAGCGAGATCGTCTCCACGGCCATGTCCGCATCCCGGATGCGTGACTCCGCGGCCGCGGCGTTCTCACCCGCCACGCTCAGCGCTCGGACGGTGTGCTCGAGCCGGTTCTCGTAGGCCCCGAGCTCGGCGCGGATCTCGGAGACCCGCCCGATGGCGCCGTCGACGGCTCGGATGACGGCGGCCATCCCGCCGTACACGTAGTACCGGGGGCTGAGCTCCTCCGCGTCGCCGACGGTCGAGCCGGGGCCGGGCGTGGCACCGGTGCTCGTCAGCCCCGTCGGTGTGGCGGTGAAGGCCCCGAAGTCCGGTCCGAGGGCCGCCTGCGCCGCGGCGTTGAGGGCGTCGAGGTACTCCTGCGCCGTCTCCGCACCGGTGTAGTCGACCGAGGAGAGCGAGAACGCCTGCCCGTCGTACCTCACCACGCCGGTCAGCGCGCGGAAGCTGGCCTGGTACTCCCCGGTGGCGTACTCGCCACCGACCAGCGTGAGCCTGCCGGCCGCCGGCGTCCCCTCCTCGTCCGAGACGGCCGGGGTGCCGGTCGACTGGACGCCGACCCAACCGTTCCCCCACTCGCCGGTCTCCGGATGCTGGTAGCGGGTGACGTGGGCCGTCGACAGACCCAGGTCGGTGGCGTCCATCCCTTGGCCCGGGGCCCCGAAGGTGATCCGCAGGGTGTCGCCCGGGGATGCGCCGACCTGCAGAAGGTGGTCGTAGTCGCCGTCGAGCAGCACCGTGCCGTTGAACGCGGTGGTGCGCGCGATGCGGTCGATGCCGGCCTTCAGCTGTTCGAACTCCGCCCCGATCGCCCGCGTCGGGAGCTCGCCCATGACTGCCGTGCTGGCCCCCTGCACCGCCAGGTCGCGCATGCGCTGCAACATCGCCGAGACCTCGGTCAGGGCGCCTTCTGCCGTCCGCACCACGCTGATGCCGTCCTGCGCGTTGCGCACCGCGTGCGCCGTACCGCGGGACTGGGCGCGCAGCCCCTCTGAGATGCCCAAGCCGGCCGCGTCGTCCGCGGCGCTGGTGATGCGCAGTCCGGAGGACAGCCGGCGGAGGCTCGTCGTCACGCCGTCGTCGGCCTGCCGGAGCAACCGGGATGCGTTGAGCGCGGCCACGTTCGTGGAGATCCGCATGGCTGCCCACCCCCTCCCGACGCGTCCCTCCGCGACGACGACGGAGCGGACGCAGTGATCATCGGCGGGGCGCGCGGGGTGTTGATCCGAACCAACGTTCCATCGCGACCACCGACGGGCCCGTAGTGCTCTCGTGCCCGGGTCCGGCTACGCCGCCGCGCGGGCACGCTCGACCGCGGCCCGGCGTCGTCGGGCACGAGGTCAGCGTTGACGTCCCGCGCCCCGTGCCGTGCGCCGGTGCTGGGCAGACGGACGTCGCCGTGACCTCGACGTCCGCCTGCACGGCGACCAGGACGGGGTGCCGCGCCCCGCAGGCACACGGCGATCTGCCGAACGGCACTGTGGCCAGCGCATTCTCCCCTCGCGCACGACGCAGCAACTGGTTGACGGCCCCGGGGCACCCTGCCAAGTTCGGCGCCACTCGCCGGGTCGTACCGGCGGCCGAGCTCCTCGACTCGCTAGGGGAAAAGATGAAACGTCTCGCGTGTGCAGCGGTCACCGCCGGTCTGGCGACCACGACGCTGATGATCAGTCCCGCCGCTGCCGCTCCGCCGGGCACGGCGCCGGTTCCGGTGGCGCGGCACCTGGACAACCCCCGACAGCTGGACATGACGGAGAACGGGATCCTCGTCATCGCGGAGTCCGGAACCGGCGGCGACGACTGTGCCGTCGTGGACGGGGACGAGGTGTGCGTCGGCACCACCGGGGCGGTCAGCATCGTGCGGCACCCGGGTAAGGCCGTCGGGGTCACCGCGGAGCGTGTGGTGACCGGGCTGCTGTCCGAGGCCGGTCCGTCCGGGATCGCCGCGACCGGTAACGACGCGGCGAGCGCGCGCTCCCTCGGCCAGATCTACATCGCCAAGGACGTCGATGTCCCGGACGGCATCACCGGGCTGCCGGAGGAGCAGGAGGGCAAGCTGCTGCGCGCGACGGCGGGCCGGCCGGCCTCGGTCGTCGCCGACATCCGTGCCTTCGAGGCGGCGCACGACCCGGACGGCCAGGGGGTCGAGTCGAACCCGTACGCGGTGCTCGACATCGGCGACCGGGTGCTGGTGGCCGACGCCGCCGGCAACGACATCCTCGCCGTGGACAGGCGCGGCAGGATCAGCGTGTTCGCCGTCCTGCCCAACATCACCGGTGGCGCCTGTGACACCCGGCCCAACCAGGACGGCAGCTTCTCCTGCGACCCGGTTCCGACATCGCTCACCTTCAGCCGGGACGGGGACATCATCGTGGGGGGCCTCGGGTCGCTGGTTCCGGAGGCCGGCCGGGTCTGGGAGCTGGACCGGCGGACCGGGTCGATCCAGCAGACCTGGACCGGCTTCACCGGCGTCACCGGTGCCGCACAGGACCCGGCAGGCAACCTGTACGTCAGCGAGCTGCGCGGCGGCGATGCCGGGACCGGCCAGGTGGTCCTGGTGCCGAGGACCGGCGCACGGGCCACGCTGCCCGCGCCTTCGCCGGCGGGCGTGGTCGCCGACCGGCTCGGGAACGTGTTCGTGGCGGTGAACTCGCTCTCCCCCGGCACGGGAACCGGTGCCCCGGACAGCGACGGGCAGGTCTGGCGGCTGACCAAGCGGTCGTTCTAGCGAACCCGGCCGAAGACGTCGATCCAGGCGTGTGACGGCACGGATCGACTGATCCTGTTCGGCGAGGACCTCCGGACGTGGACCGGAACCGGCGACGGCATCCACCCACGACCGGAGGTCCTCGTGTCCCACGCCACCGACCGAGACGCGGCTGGGCGCTCGTCGACGTCGTCGGCCCGGACCGGCACGGCCACCTGCTGGCGGCCCTCGAGTCTCGTCGATCGGCCCCCCTCGTCCGCAGGCCGGCACGCCAGCCCACGAGCGAGCCCGGCGGTTGCGCCGGCGACCGCCCTCTCCCCCCGGCCCGGTCCGGCTGCGATGCTGGTGCCGACGGCCCGGCCGGTGTACCTGTCGCCCCGACGGGTAAGCGCGCCGGACGAGGGTGGCGCATGAGGACGGCGGCCGCCCGCCGCACCTCACGAGTGGACCTGATGAACGGCAACGCCACACACCGATTCAGCAACACCGCGATCCTCACCGTGCAGACGGTGGACGCGACCCAGATCGTCACGTCGGCCGAGTTCGACGAACGGCTGGGTGACACCTACCAGCGCGTCGGGCTGCGCCCCGGGCTGCTGCAGCGGCTCGCGGGCATCGAGGAGCGCCGCTGGTGGGCCGACGGGGTGTCGTTCGTCGACGGCGCCGCCACCGCGGGCGCCAAGGCGATCAGCGAGAGCGGGGTCGACCCGGCGCACATCGGCTTGATGGTCAACACGTCGGTCAGCCGCAAGCACCTCGAACCGTCGACGGCCGTCGCCGTGCACGACGCCCTCGGTCTGCCGAGCTCCTGCCAGAACTTCGACGTCACCAACGCCTGCCTGGGCTTCATCAACGGCATGGAGCTGGCCGCGGCGATGATCGACGTCGGGATGGTCGAGTACGCGCTCGTCGTCAACGGCGAGGACGCACGACCCGTGCAGGAGCGCACCATCGATCTGCTCAACCGACCGGACACCGTGGCCAAGGACGTGATGGGCCACTTCGCGACCCTCACCCTCGGCTCCGGCGCCGTGGCCATGGTGCTCGGCCGGGCCGACCGGCACCCCGAGGGCCACCGGCTCGTCGGCTCGGTGAGCCGGGCCGGGACCGAGCACCACCAGCTGTGCACCGGCGACAACGACGGCATGCAGACCGACCTCAAGGGCCTCCTCGCCGCCGGCCTCGAACTCTCCGGTGAACTGTGGGCGGACGCGGCGGACGAGTTCGACTGGGCCCGGGGCATGGACCGCTACGTCATCCACCAGGTCTCCAAGGTGCACACCGGGGCCCTGTGCGACCGGTTCGGCATCGACCGGGCACGCGTGCCCACGACCTTCCCCACCCGCGGCAACCTGGGCCCCGCGTCGGTGCCGTTCACGCTGGCGGGGCAGTCCGACACCCTGGCCGACGGCGACCGCGTGCTGCTGATGGGGATCGGCTCGGGCCTGAACGCCTGCTGCCTGGAGATCGCCTGGTGACAGCCGGTGCGACGGTCCAGCTGCCGGGCCTGGACCCGTCCTGGTCGCGGTGGGTCGCCGTTCCCGGTGCGGACGGCGAGAAGCACCTGTGGCACGTGCTCGACAACGGTGTGCCCGACCCGGTCGGCACCCTGCTCTGCGTGCACGGCAACCCCACCTGGTCCTACCTCTGGCGCCGGATGGTCGCCGCCGCTCCGCCGGGGTGGCGAGTCGTGGCCCCCGACCAGCTGGGCATGGGCTGGTCCGAGCGGCCGGCCGCGCCGCGGACCCTGACCCAGCGGGTGGCCGATCTCGGGGACCTCACCGCCGCGCTGGGCGTCACCGGCCCGGTCGTCACGGTGGCCCACGACTGGGGCGGCATCATCTCCCTCGGCTGGGCGCTCGAGCACCGGCAGGACGTGCGCGGCGTGGTCCTCACCAACACCGCCGTCGCCATGCCGGAGGGCGACCTGGGGCCCGCGCTGATCCGGCTGGCGCACGCGCCGGGCCTGCGCGCCGCCGTCACCGTCGGCAGCTCGGTGTTCGTCCGCGGGGCGACGGCGCTGTCGTGGCCGCCGCTGCCCCGGGAGATCCGCCGGGCCTACGCGCAGCCCTACCCGACGGCCGCGCGGCGCCGGGCCGTGGGCGAGTTCGTCGCCGACATCCCCTTCCGCACGGGACACCCCTCCCGTGCGGCGCAGGAGGCGATCGCCGAGGGCATCCGGACCCTCGACGTCCCCGCGCTCCTCCTGTGGGGTCCTCGTGACCCGGTCTTCGGCGAGAAGTACCTGGCCGACCTGCGCGAGCGCCTGCCCCGGGCGGCGGTGCACCGCTACGAGGGCGCCTCCCACCTCCTCCCCGAGGACGCGCCCCAGTACGCCCAGGCGGTGGCCACCTGGGTGACCGACACCTTCGCCGCACCGGACACCGCGGCCGTGGGCAGCCGCGGCACGGCGGTGGAGCCGGCCCGGCCCTGGGCGGCCCTGGCCGCCCGCGCCGAGGACGACTCCCCGGCCGTCGTGGAGACCGGCGGGGACTCGGTCACCTGGGCGGAGCTGGCCCGCCGGGTCGCCGACCTCGCCGCCGGCCTGGCGGCGGCCGGTGTCCGTCCAGGAGATCGGGTGGCGCTCCTGCTGGAACCGTCGGCGGACCTGACGGCAGCGGTCTACGCCACCTGGCGCGCGGGCGCCGTCATCGTGGTCGCCGACAAGGGACTCGGCTTCCGGGGCATGCGCCGCGCGCTCCGGGGAGCGGCGCCGGACCACGTCCTGGGCGGCCCCGCCGGCCTGGCGGCCGCCAGGGCGATGGGGCTGGCCGGGACGCGCATCGTCGCGGGGCGGACGACGGCCCGGCTGCGCCGGGCCCTCGGCGCCGAGCGCGACCTGGCCTCGCTGGAGGCCCTCGGCCGGTCGTCGGCCGCGCCCGAGGAGGTCCCGGCGGACTCGGACTGCGCAGTCGTCTTCACCTCCGGGGCCACCGGCCCCGCCAAGGGCGTGGTCTACACGCAGCGCCAGGTCGGCGCCCAGCTGGAGCTGGTCAGGACCGCCTACCGCCTCACGCCGGGCGACTCGCTGGTGGCCGCGTTCGCTCCCTTCTCGATCCTCGGACCGGGGCTCGGGATCGCGTCGTCCGTGCCCGACATCGACGTCACGGAGCCCGGCACGCTGACCGCCGCGAAGCTGGCCGACGCGGCGGCCGCCGTGGACGCCACGGTGGTCTTCGCCGCACCGGCCGCCCTGCGCCGCGTCGCCGCCACCACCGAACAGCTCACCGCGGAGCAGCGCTCGGCGCTGAGCCGGGTCCGACTGCTCATGTCGGCCGGCGCGCCCGTGCCCACCCCGCTCCTGCACTCCCTCCGGGAGACGTTCCCGCGGGCCGAGGCGCACACGCCGTACGGCATGACCGAGGCGCTCCCGGTCACCGACGTCTCCCTGGACGACGTCGAGGCCGCCGGGCCGGGGAACGGCGTCTGCGTCGGCCGCCCGGTGCCCGGTGTCGAGATCCGCGTCAGCCCGCTCTCCCCGCTGGGCGCGGCCGACGGCCCGCTCACCGAGGCGCCCCACGTTCCCGGCGAGGTCTGCGTGCGCGCGCCCCACGTGAAGGACCGCTACGACGCGCTGTGGGCCACCGAGCGATCCGCCGCCCGCGATCCGGGATGGCACCGCACCGGGGACGTCGGGCACCTGGACGGCGCGGGACGGCTCTGGATCGAGGGCCGGCTGGCCCACGTGATCAGCACCGCGGAGGGGCCGCTGACCCCGGTCGGCCCGGAGCAGCGGATCGAGCGGCTGGACGCCGTCTCCGCCGCGGCGGTCGTCGGCGTCGGACCGGCAGGCGCGCAGGTGGCCGTCGCCGTCGTCGTGCCCAGCGCCGGCCCCGGGCGACGGCGCTCCCGCCTCCGGGTGGGAGCCGGTGCCGGGCGGCTGACCGTGGCACCGGTCGAGCTCGCCGACCGGGTCCGGGACGCGGCCGGGACGGACCTCGCCGCCGTGCTCGAGACGAAGGCGCTGCCGGTCGACATCCGGCACCAGTCGAAGGTCGACCGGGCGGCACTGGCGCGCCGGGCGACCCGGGTCCTCTCCGGCTCGCCGGTGCGATGGGCGACCCGGAGCGGCGGAACCTCGTGAAGGTGCTGGTCACCGGCGCGAGCGGGATGCTCGGCCGGGTCACGGCCCAGCGCCTGATCGCGCGGGGCGACGAGGTGACGGTCTTCCAGCGCCGTCCCTCGGGCCTGCCCTGCGCCGAGGTGCTCGGGGACATCGCCGACCCCTCCGTGGTGGCACGGGCGGCCGCGGGGCAGGACGCCGTCGTCCACCTCGCCGCGAAGGTGGACGTGACCGGGACGTGGGAGGAGTACGCCCGGGCCAACGTCGAGGGCACGCGGAACGTCGTCGCCGCCTGCTCCGCCGCGGGCGTCCAGCGGCTGGTGCACGTCTCCTCCCCCTCGGTCTCGCACGCCGGGGCACCCCTGTTCGGGGCCGGGGCAGGGCCGGCCGACCCGGCCCGGGCGCGTGGCGCCTACTCGAGGTCCAAGGCGCTGGCCGAGCAGGTTGCGCTCGGCGCGGACTCGGCTGCCCTCGCGGTGCTGGTCCTCCGCCCGCACCTGGTGTGGGGCCCGGGCGACGAGCAGCTCGTGGCGCGGATCGTCGCCCGGGCCGGCAGCGGCCGCCTCCCGCTCATCGGTTCCGGCGCGGCCCTGATCGACACCACGTACGTCGACGACGCCGCTGCCGCCCTCGTGGCAGGGGTCGACGCGTGCGGGCCCGTCCACGGGGAGGCGCTGGTGGTCTCCAACGGTGAGCCCCGCACGGTGGCCGAGATCCTGCGACGGCTGTGCTCGGCGGCCGGCGTGCCCGGACCCCGGGGTCGGGTGCCGGCGCACGCCGCCTGGCTGGCCGGCGCCGTGGTGGAGAGGACCTGGTCAGCGCTCGGCCGCCGGTCGACCCCTCCCCTGACCCGGTTCCTCACCGAGCAGCTGACGACGGCGCACTGGTTCGACCAGCGGCGGACCCGGACCGCGCTCGGCTGGCGGCCGGAGGTCGGCCTCGACGAGGGCTTCGCCCGGCTGGCCGCCTGGTACGGCGATCGGCACACGGCTCCGGACGACGCGGTCCTCCCCGCCTGACGCCGGACGCTCCGGCCGTCAACCGTCCGGGGAACGCGCCTCCTCCTGGGCCGGGGTCCGCCGTCCGAACCACAGGATGCCCGTCCCCAGCGACAGGACCAGCAGGACCGACATGGCGATCAGCAGCGGCACCGGCCCGAACTGGGCGATCAGCGGGAGCGACGCCGCGGTGACCAGTCCGCCGCCGAAGAAGGGCTCGAAGGCCAGCTGCTTGTAACCGAAGGCCTCCATCGCCGGGGTGGCGGCGTTGGGGTCGGCGACCCGGATCAGGATCAGGCCGGTGGCCGTGACGCCGAGGGACTGCCCCAGGTCGCCGATACCGCGCTCGAACCAGAAGCGCGGGATCATCCGGCGCGCCAGGAAGACGAAGGCGCCCACGTTCCACGAGAGGCCGGCGACGGCGAGGAGGAGGAACGTCACCCAGTTGTCCGCGATCGCCTGGATGGACAGCGTGGCGAGGGCGCTGATGATCAGCAGGTCGAGGGCGATCCCCTGGATGCGCAGCATCATCCGCCGGTCGACGATGCCGGTCCGGTCGAACCGGTCGACGAACTTCTGCACCAGCACCCCGCCGATCATCGCCAGCGGGAACAGCGGCACGAACTCGAAGAGCTCGACGGTGTCGGCCCACAGCGCCGCCTCGAGGGCCTGGAGCGCCTCGAGCAGGCCGAGGCCGATGAGGATCGCCACGGCGACGATCGCGAAGTGGATGGCCAGCGGCTCGACCGAGGCGGTGCGCACCGTCATCAGCGCGGCGGGCGGCTGCTCCTCCCGCTCGTAGAGCCCGCGCTGCTCGGCCAGCGACGTCTTCGCGTCGTCCTCCAGCACCTGGGCGCGGCCGGTGTGCACCCCCCAGTTGATCAGCGCGATGCCGACGACGACGCCGGAGACGACGCCCACCGTGGCCAGGCCCAGCGCCAGGTCCTGCGCCTCCGGGAAGCCCAGGTCGGCGAAGGTGGTGCCCAGGCCTGCGGCCGTGCCGTGGCCGCCCTCGAACCCCACCTCGATGAGCGCGCCGACCATGGGGTCCTGGCCGAGGAACGGCACGAGCAGCAGGACGGCCAGCAGCAACCCGATCACGTACTGGCCCGACGCCATGGTGACGCCGAGGGCCAGCTGCGGCCCGGCGAGCTCGGCGGCCTCCTTCACCTTGGGGATCCGCTCGCCGAGAAACAGGGTCGCGAAGACGACCGAGATCAGCAGGCCCGGCAGCGACGCCCAGACCTCGAGGAACTCGGCCGGCCACAGTCCGCCGCTCAGCGGCGCGTCCTCCCCGCCGATCGCCTCGGCCACCGAGCCGACCACCTCGGGGCCGATGAGCAGGGCGAGGAACCCGCCGATGATCGAGCTGGGGAGGAAGAGCTTCTGGGCGATGCGTGACCGGATCCGGACGAGTTTGGCGACCAGGAGCAGGACGCCCAGCACCAGCAGGCTGAGTCCGATGACGTCAGGGGACACGCTGCCTCCGTCAGGTCAGGCCGTCCCGGGGACCGGTCGCGCCGGCCGGTCCCCGCCGGGTGCCGTCCACCATGGCGGCTCCGGTATCCGGCGACAACCGGTTCCGGCGCACCGGCTGCGGCCTGTGCCCGGGCGTCGTCGAGGATCAGGTCGACGTCGATCGCCGCGGCGGCGGCCGTCCGCTGGGCCGCCGCGGCCACGACCGGCGCCGTGACGTGGGCAGTCGGTCACGAGGCGGTTCGGCCACCGCGCGACCCATGCCCTCAGGGTGGTGGGACGTCTCCCTGTTCGCGGGCCGCAGGCAGCTCCGCCGCGACGCGGAGACCGCCGGCCGGGCGCGCGACGATGGTCAGCGTTCCGCCGTGCGCGCGCACGATGCCCTGGACGATCGCCAGGCCGAGACCCACGCCCGCGTGGTCGGAGCGGATGCGCTCGGTGCCGCGCCGGAACGGCTCGGAGAGCGTCGAGACCAGCTCCGGATCGATCTCCTCGCCGGTGTTCTCCACGGTGAGCACCGCCGTCCCGGAGCGGGCGCCGGTGGTGATCCGCACCGTGCCCCGCTCGGGGAGGTTGTGGACCACGGCGTTGTGCAGGAGGTTCGTCGCCATCTGCAGCAGGAGCGACGGTGATCCGACCGTGGGGGCGGCATCCGCGGAGGTCTCGATCGTGACGCCGTGCTTGTCCGCGAGCGGCAGGAGCGTCTCGGTGGCTTCCTCGGCCACGAGCGAGAGGTCGACGCGTTCCCGGGGGAAGGATCCCCCCTCGGTGCGGCTGAGCAGCAGGAGTGCGTCCGTGAGGTCGATCGCCCGGGCGTTGACGTCGTGGAGGCGGTCGACGAGCTCGGCCGGGTCGCGGTCCGGGTCCTTGCGGGCGACCTCCAGCAGGGTCTGCGTGATGGCCAGCGGGGTGCGCAGCTCGTGAGAGGCGTTGGCCGCGAACCTCTGCTGTTCGGCGACGTGCGCCTCGAGCCGCGCGAGCATCCCGTCGAAGGCGTCGGCGAGCTCCCGGAACTCGTCCTGACGGCCCGGCAGCCGGATGCGGTGGGAAAGCGACCCGGTCGCCGCCATGCGGGTGGCCTCCGTGATGCGGCGCAGCGGGGCGAGCATCCGGCCGGCGAGGAACCACCCTCCCGCGAGACCCAGCACGAGCAGGAACGCCAGCGCAGCGGCCGCGCGCGGGACGAAAGCGCGCACGAGGTCCGACCGGTTCGGGACGAAGAGCCCCGGTTGGCGTCCCGGCCGGCCGGAGGTGACGAGCACGCCGTCGGGCACGTAGCGCAGCAGGAACACCCACACGACCGCCAGGAGCAGCGCCCCCGCGAGCACGAGGAAGCCGGCATAGCTGAGAGTGAGCTTGAGGCGGGCACTCGGACCGGGGGCCCTAGCCATGGTCCCCTCCCCCGGGTGCCGTGCCCGGTGCTGTGTCGATCCGGTACCCGACGCCCGGAACGGTGGCGATGAGCCACGGTTCGCCGAGGCGCTTGCGCAACGCCGAGACGGTGATCCGGACAGCGTTGGTGAAGGGGTCCGCGTTCTCGTCCCACGCGCGCTCCAGCAGCTCCTCGGCGCTGACGACGCCCCCTTCGGCGGCGACGAGGACCTCGAGCACGGCGAACTGCTTCCTGGTCAGCGCGACGTACCGGCCGTCCCGGTAGACCTCGCGCCGGAACGGGTCCAGCCGCAGACCCGCGATCTCCCGCACGGGCGGCCGGTTGTGCGCTCGCCGGCGGTCGAGCGCTCGGAGCCGCAGGACCAGCTCCTTGAGCTGGAACGGCTTGGTGAGGTAGTCGTCGGCGCCGAGCTCGAACCCGGACGCCTTGTCGTCGAGCCGGTCGGCAGCGGTGAGCATCAGGATCGGCATGCCGCTGCCCGACGCGACGATGTGCGCGGCGATCTCGTCACCGGACGGCCCGGGGATGTCGCGGTCGAGGACCGCGATGTCGTAGGCGTTCACGCCCAGCAGTTCGAGCGCGGTCTCGCCGTCCCCGGCGACGTCGGACGCGATCGCTTCCAGACGCAGCCCATCGCGGATGGCTCCTGCCAGCAACGGTTCGTCCTCGACGATCAGCACGCGCACGCTGCCGAGGCTAGAGAACGAGCACGTATCGCCGGCATATCGAGAAACGCGTACGTGGTGGCAACGGAACCCTGCCTTGACTGCAGGCATGTCCCACAGCGACCACGCACGAACGAGAGCCGGCCGGGCCCGATCGACCATCGCAGTCGTCCTGGTACTGCCCATCGCCGCGATCGTCGGAGGGATCCTCGGGTACCAGGGGGTGGCAGCCCCGTCCTCGTCGGCAGCACCCGTCGTCCGGACGGACGGGGAGGAGCGAGCAGTCCCCGACGACGACGTCCGGAGCGGTTCGCCGTCCCCCGACCTGCGTCACAACCCGGATGCGCCCGACCGTCCCCGGCCGCTCGGCGTGACGGTCGACGACGGCGTCGTGCCCGACGGTGTGACGGTCTTCGACGGCGAGTTCCCGGCCGTGGCCAACCTCGATGCCGATCTCCTCGGCGCCCTCCGCAGGGCAGCGGCGGCTGCCGCGGGTGACGGGGTCGGGTTCACCGTCACCAGCGGCTGGCGTTCCCCTGCGTACCAGGAGCAGCTGCTCCGCGAGGCCGTCACCGAGTACGGCTCGGAGGAGGAGGCTGCCCGATGGGTGGCCACGGCGGAGACCTCCGCCCACGTGTCCGGGGACGCGGTCGACGTCGGCCCCTCCGAGGCACGGGCGTGGCTGGCCGAGCACGGGGCGCGGTACGGGCTGTGCCAGACCTACCGTAACGAGCCCTGGCACTACGAGCTGCGCCCCCGGGCCGTCGACGACGGCTGCCCCAGGCCGTACGCCGACCCCACCCACGATCCGCGGATGCAGCAGTGACCGGGGCTCCGCCCGGCTCGGTGACGAGCGCCGACGTCGAGCCGCGGTCGCCGCGCCGGCGGGAAGTCGTCCCTGCCGCTGGTGCTGTCGGCAGCTGCGCCCAACTGCGTTGTTGCGGCCGCTCGCGCGCGAGAGGATGGCCGGGTGAACACGCGGTCCACCTCATCCCGAGCCCTTGCCGCCCTGGTCGGCGGGGCGGCAACCGCCCTGTACTACGCCACGCCGGACTTCATCCCCTCGCGCACGACCCGCGGCTGGGCGAAGGCCGGGCTCACGGCCGTCGCCTTCGCGGCGTCGGTCCCCGACCTGCGGGCGACGCGGCGCACCGCCCCCGCTGGGCAGGAGCCCGACGGCGCGGTCGCCCCGGCGCAGGCACTCCGTTCGCTGCCCGCCCGCAGCAAGGCCGTCATCGCCGGGTCCGTGGCGGCCGCACTCGCCGCGGGGGTCGGCGCGCAGCTGACCGCGGAGCGGTGGATCTTCCGCCGCGGCGAGGCACGGGCGGCGGCCGGGAAGCGACTGCCGCACACCGGCCCGGCCGTGGTGTACGGGGCGCTGTCGAGCGTGCTCTGGTTGTTCCCGTCGCCACCGGACACGCCCTGACGGACGAGCCGTAGTCGACGGGACGACCCCGCGAGCGACGCGCTGCCGGCCCGGGATCCACCCTCACGTGGAACGGACGTACGGCGCCACCGCTCCGGCCGGTCGCAGGGCCTGCGCGCGGTCGGCGAGCAGCTGACGGACCTCCTCGACGGTCCCCACCTCGAGGCACTCCTTCGCCAGCTCGTCGCACGCGCGCAGGGCCAGTGCCCGCACCGCCGCCTTCACGCGCGGCACGGCGGCGCCCGCGACGCTGAGTTCCGTCACACCCAGGCCGAGCAGCAGGGGGACGGCCAGCGGATCAGCTGCCATCTCGCCGCACACAGCGACGGGAGCCCGACCGGCCGCCCGGCTGCCCACCTCGCCGATGAGGCGCAGAACGGCCGGGTGGAGCGGATCGGCCAGCGGCGCCACGGCCGGGTTCCCGCGTTCGACGGCGAGCGCGTACTGCGTGAGGTCGTTCGTCCCGATGCTGACGAAGTCCAGGTACGGCAGGAACGCCTCGACGGTCAGCGCCGCCGCCGGCACCTCCACCATGATCCCGATCCGCAGGGAGCTCGGCAGCCCCTCCGGGCCGGCCGCCCGGTCGAGCAGCTGCCGTGCCGCTATCAGCTCGTCGACGGCCGTCACCATGGGGAACAGGACGTTGACCGGCGCATGGCGCGCGACCTCGCAGATCGCGGTCAACTGCTCGACGAACAGCTCCGGCCGCGCGAGCGAGAGGCGCAGGCCCCGCAGGCCGAGATAGGGGTTCGCCTCGGAGGGCTGCCGGAGGTAGCGCAGCGGCTTGTCGCCGCCGACGTCGAGGGTCCGGATCGTGATGGGATGGCCGTCGAACGCCTCCGCCATCGCGCGGTACTCCCGCTCCTGCTCCGCCACGGACGGCGGGCGGTCCCGATCGACGAAGACCAGCTCGGTCCGGACCAGGCCGGCGCCGTCGGCTCCGGTCGCCGCCGCGGCACGGGCGTCGGCGACGGACGCGAGGTTGGCCGCCACCTCCACCCGGACCCCGTCCGCGGTGATCGCCGGACGGGTCGCCTCGGCCGCCGAACGCTCCGCCTGCTCGGCGAGATGGGCCGCCTCGCGCCGGTACTCCTCGAGGGCCTCGGGGGCCGGATCCACGACCACCCGCCCGGCCGCACCGTCGACGACGACCACCGTGCCCTCGGCCACGTCGAGGACCGCCCGCCCGGCGGCGACGACCGCGGGGATGCCCAACGAGCGCAGCAGGATGCTCGTGTGCGAGGTGGCGCTCCCACCGGCGAGGACGACGCCGCGCACGGTGCGCGGGTCGAGCGCCGCCGCCTGCGCCGGGGTCAGGTCCCGGTCGAGCAGGACGCCGTCCGCCGCGACCGGCACCGCCGCGGTGGCACCGCCCAGCGTGCGCAGCACCTGCTCCCCCACCGCCCGGACGTCCGCTGCGCGACCACGCAGGTAGGGGTCGGGCAGCGCGAGCCAGCTCCGCTCCACCGTCTCGACCGCCGCCTCCCAGGCGGCCGGCGCGGAGGTGCCGGCGTCGATCCGCGACCGCGCCTCCCCCAGCAGCTCCGCGTCGTCGAGCAGCAGCAGGTGGGCCTCGAAGATCCCGGCCGCCGCCGCTCCGGCGCCCTGCAGCGCGCCGTCGCGGAGCCGCTCGACCTCCCGGCGGACGTCGGCCACGGCCTCGGTCAGCCGTCGCCACTCGGCGGCGGGGGGACCGGCTGGTCGGTCGGTGGGCGGCGGCGACCACGTGGGCAGCCGGCGGGCGGGGCCGATCCCGATCCCCGGGCCCGCGGGCAACGGTGTTCCCGGCGCGGGCGGCGCGTCACCGGACGGGGCGGCCTCGCCTGCGTCGTCCACCTCGTCGAAGCGGCGTGCGGCCAGCGCCAGCAGGCGGTCCACCGCGGCGCGCGCCTGCCGTCCGGTCGCCGCCACCTCGACGACGTGCCCCTGGAGCGCGCCCAGCGTCGCCACCCGGCTGAGGCTGGCCGCCGGGACCACCGCTCCGCCCGCCGTGAGGTTGCGCAGCGTCACCGCGGCGTCCAGCCGGCGCACCTCCGCGACCAGCCGGGCCGCGGGCCGGGCGTGGAGCCCGTGAAGGTTCTCGACGGTGAAGGTGGCGGTGACACCGGTCCCGTCCTCCCCGCGGGCCGGGCCTCCGGGTTCGTCGTCGGCACCCAGGTGCCCGGTCTTCGCCAGGAGCGCCGCCCGGGCCTCGGCGGCGACCTCCTGCCGGGATGCGCCACCGGCAGCCGCGACCGCCGCGACCACGAGCCCCTCGACCAGCGGTGCCGGGCAGAGCGTCACGCGGTCCCGGACGACGTCGTCGTCCAGCAGCTCCAGCGCCATCTCCGCGCTGAGCACCGCGCTGCCGAGGTCCATGAGGACCACCACGCCGGCGTCGCCGTCGACGCGCTGGATGGCTGCGGCGATCTGGACGGCGTCCGTGCCGAAGGTCGTGTCGCCGAGCCCGGCCGCGACCGCGATGCGGGGCTCGGCGCCGTGCACCATCTCCGTCGCCAGCGCGACGGCGGCCGTGGCCAGGGCCCGGCTGTGCGAGACGACCACGATCCCGACGCCCTGCGCTCCGCCACCGCCGGACGCCGTCATCCGGAGGGCGTCCCGTCGGCCGGCCCGGCCGCCACCGGATTCTGGACGCCACCCAGGGCCGTCGCCGCCGCGGCGACGAGCAGCGCCGCACTGGTCGCGCCGGGGTCCTGGTGCCCGGCGCTCCGCTCGCCGAGATAGCTGGCCCGGCCCTTGCGGGCCGGCATCGGGATCGTCGCGTCCCGCCCCGCGGCCGCAGCCGCCGACGCCCGCTGCAACGCGGTGCCCCACGGCTGGCCGTCGGCCAGCGCCGCCTCCAGTGCGTCGACCGCCGGGGCCAGGGCGTCGAACATGGTCTTGTCCTGCGCCTCCGCCTTGCCACGGGCCACCACCCCCTCGAGCCCCGCGCGCAGCCCGGCGGCGAAACCGTCGGGGTCCACCGGTTCGGCGTCGCCGACGGCTCCGCCGAACCGGAGGAAGAAGGTTCCGTACAGCGGGCCGCTCGCCCCGCCGACGGTCGACACCAACGTCATGCCGACCTTCTTGAACAAGGCGCCCGGCGTGGTGGCCGCGCCCTCGTCGAGCGCAGTCACCACCGCGGTCATCCCGCGGTGCATGTTGGCGCCGTGGTCGGCGTCGCCGATCGCCGCGTCGAGCTCCGTGAGCAGGTCCTTGTTCTCGTCGACGAGCCGAGCGAAGGCCCGGACCCAGTCCGCCAGGTCGCCCGTCGTCATGCCGTCAGCCATCGGTCAGACCCCCCACCGCAGCGCCGGCGTCCGCACGGGCGCGTCCCACAGCGAGAGCAGGTCGTCGTCGACGCGCAGCAACGTGACCGACGTGCCGGCCATGTCGAGGGAGGTGATGAAGTTGCCGACCAGCGAGCGGGCGATCTGCACGCCGCGCCCGGAGAGGATCCGGTTCACCTCGTTGACCATGACGTAGAGCTCGATCAGCGGCGTCCCACCGAGGCCGTTGACGAAGCAGAGGACGCCGTCGCCGGAGCGGAACGGCAGGTCGTCGAGGACCGGCTCGACCAGCATGGCGGCGATCTCCCGTGCCGACGCCAGCGGGATGCGCTCGCGGCCCGGCTCGCCGTGGATGCCCACGCCGAGCTCCATCTCGTCGGGCCCCAGGTCGAACGACGGGTGCCCGACCGCCGGCAACGTGCAGCTGGTGAGCGCGAGGCCCATGCTGCGGCCGTTGGCGTTCACCGTCCGGGCCACGTCGGCGACCTCGTCCAGCGAGCGGCCCTGCTCGGCGGCGGCACCCGCGATCTTCTCCAGCAGGACGGTGACGCCGACCCCCCGCCGCCCCGCCGTCCACGTGCTGTCCTGGACGGCGACGTCGTCGTCGGTGACCACCGGGACCACCCGCGCCCCGGTCTCGGCCTCGGCCAGCTCCGCGGCCATCTCGAAGTTCATGACGTCGCCGGTGTAGTTCTTGACGACGTGCAGGACTCCTGCGCCGCCGTCGACCAGCTTCGTGGCCGCGAGCACCTGGTCGGGCACCGGAGACGTGAAGATCTCGCCGGCGCAGGCGGCGTCGAGCATGCCCAGCCCCACGAATCCGCCGTGCAGCGGCTCGTGGCCGGAGCCGCCGCCGGAGACGATGCCGACCTTGCCCGGCTTCGGCAGGTCGCCGCGGTGGATCACCTTGTTCGCGTGGTCGACCCGCAGGTCGGGGTGTGCGGCCTCGAAGCCCCGCAGGGCTTCCGAGACGACGTCCGCTGGGTCGTTGACGAGCTTCTTCATGACCTCGGTTCTCCTGGTGGCGTAGGGATCAGGAGGCCGTCGCGGGTGCGCGGGCCTCGTCGGGGGCGCCCACGTCGACGCCGGGCACGGCGGCGCGCCACGGCGGGCGTCCGCGCGATGACGGTGCAGGCGAGTGCGGGGCCCACCACGCCGTCGACCGTCGCCGCCGTGCGGTGGTCCACACGGACCACGGTGGCCTCGCCGGAGAACCCGACGACCGGACGCCGGGGCAGGGCCGTCTCGTCGAGCACGGGGCCTCCGCTTCACCGAAGACCATTCGACATCGTCGAATGTGTGACGTAGATTACTAGAGCGCGCCGGTGCTCGACAAGGCACGGCCGCGCACCGGGACGAGCGGGAGGGGCGGGCCGGTGATTCAGTCCGTCGACCGGGCGGTCCGGGTGCTGACGGCCCTGCAGGGCTCCCGCCGGATGGCCCTGTCCGAGCTGGCCGCCAGGCTCGAGCTGCCCCCGTCGACCGTGCACGGGCTGGTGCGCACCCTCGTCTCCCACGGGCTGGTGGTGCAGGAACGCGGGTCGGGCCGCTACCAGCTGGGCCCCGCCGTCCTGCGCCTGGGCAACGTCTACCTCGACACCATCGAGCTGCGCTCCCGCGCGATCCCGTGGGCCGAGGAGGTGGCCCGCCGGACCGGGTTCGCGGTGCGGACCGCCGTCCTGCTGCTCGACGACGTCGTGATCATCCACCACGAGCCGCGCCCCGACGGCAGCCGGCAGATGCCGGAGGTGGGGATCGTCATCCCCGCCCACGCCTGCGCCCTGGGCAAGGCGATCCTCGCCTTCTCCGGAGCGGCCGGACGGGGTGTGCTCCAGGAGCCGCTGAAGAGCATGACGGGCGAGACCCTCACCTCCGTGACGGAGCTCCGGGCCGAGCTGGAGGAGGCGCGCTCCACCGCTGTCGCCCTGGAGCAGGAGGAGGCTCTCCTCGGCGAGTGCGGGCTCGCCGCGCCGGTCTTCGATGCGCACGCCGATGTCGCCGGCGCCATCGGCGTCGTCGTCCCGTCGGCCGCCTGGCCGGTGGACGACTCCGTCCTAGGGGCGGTCCGGGAGGCGGCGCGGGCCGTCTCCCGGGAACTCGGCGCGCCGGGGTGGCCCGTGCACGGCGTCTAGCTCCTCACCGGTCCACCGGGCGCCTCACGAACGTGAGGTCAGGCCCTGCCGCAGCTCGCCCAGCGCCTGCGCGAGGCTGACGCGGGGCTGCCAGCCCCACCCGCGCGCGCGGTCGGTGCGCAGCCGGCCGGTCCAGACCGGCTCGTCGGTCCACTCGGGCTCGACGCCCAGCGCATCGGTCACCGTGCCGAGGTAATCCCGCCAGGTCGCGGGCTCGCCCGCGACGATGACCGGGGTCGTACCGCCGGCGACCGGGCCCCGTTCCGCGTCGTCGGCAGTCGCGACGGCGCCCGTGGCGACGTCCGCGATCAGGGCCGCCAGGTCCTCGACGTGCACCCAGGCCCAGGTCTGCGCCGGGTTCGCCCGGCGGCTCCCGTCGCGGATCGCCCGCGGCCGCAGCGTGTTCCACACCGACGTCTCGCCGGCCCCCAGGATGGCCGGCGGGCGGACCAGCACGGTGGTGAGCCCGCTGATCTGCGCAAGCGCGGCGTCGGCGGCGTTCTTGGTGTCGGGGTAGTCGCCGCTCCCCTCGGGCAGGAGGGCGCCGTCCTCGGCCACGTCCCCGACGCCGGCCGAGCGGTCGTAGACCCCGGCCGTGGACACGTGGACGAGCCGGGCGACGCCGGCATCGCGGGCGGCCCGGGCGAAGGCCGACGTGCCCTCGACGCCCACCCGGTGCTGCACCTCCCGGGGCGAACCCATCGGGTGGACGGTCGTGACGACCGCGTCGACGCCCCGGGTCACCGTGCCGGCGAAGCCCTCGTCGGCGAAGTCACCGACGTGCTCGACGACCCCGTCGAGCGCGGGCGCACTGCCGGCGCGCCGGACGACGGCGCGCACCTGCGCCGAGCGCTCGACCAGCGCGCGGCACACCGCGGTGCCCACCAACCCGTTCGCACCGGTCACCACGACGGCGGGAGAGGTATCGGCCATGCCGTCCACCCTGCCAGCGACCCGACTTCGGCGCCTGCCGCGCGGGGCGGGGGGTGTCGGCAGCCGGCCGACGGGTAACGGGGGTCGATGCCCCCCTCCCCCTCGTCGCCCTCCGCTGCCGACGGGACCAGCGACCTGGCGGCGGTGCTCGCCGAGGTCGCGGACCGGTCCCAGCATCGCGCCGAGGAGGGCGAGGTCAAGGAGCAGCCCGAGGAGCTGACCTCGGCCGAGCCCGCCCGCTTCGCCCTGGCGCTCGCCGAGCTCGACGGGACCGAGCACGTCACCGGGGACGCCGACGTCGGCTTCGCGGTCCAGAGCGTCGTGAAGGTCTTCGCGCTCACGGCTGCCCTGCAGCGGGTGGGTGAGGAGCTGTTCGAGCGGCTGGGCCGCGAGCCGTCCGGGGACCCGTTCAACTCGCTGATCCAGCTCGAGCACGAGAAGGGCGTGCCGCGGAACCCGTTCATCAACGCCGGGGCCCTCGTGGTGAGCGACGTGCTGATCGACGTGGCGGACGATCCCGTCGGCTCGGTGGCCGGCCTCCTGGGCGAGCTGGTCGGCGACGAGCTGGTGGTCGACGAGACCGCACTCGACGCCGAGCGGGAGGGCAGCCACCTCAACCGCGCCATCGCCCACCTCATGCGGTCGTTCGGGAACCTGCACCACGAGGTCGACGAGGTCATCGAGCTCTACGCCCGCCTGTGCTCCCTCACGGTCACCACGCGGACGCTGGCCCGAGCCGCTCGTTTCCTGGCCAACGACGGCGTCGAGCCACGCACGGGAGCCACGGTGCTCTCCGAGCCCCTCGCGCGCCGGGTCAACGCGCTGATGCTGACGTGCGGCACGTACGACGCGGCCGGCCAGTTCGCCTACGACCTGGGATTCCCGTGCAAGAGCGGCGTCGCCGGCGCGGTCATGGGCGACGTGCCGGGCCGGTTCGGTGTGTGCGCGTGGTCGCCGCCGCTGGACGAGAAGGGCAACTCACGAGCGGGACGGGCCGCCCTGCACCTGCTGTCGGAACGGCTCGACCTGTCCCTGTTGTGACCTGCCCCGGCCGCACCGGTACGGGGTGGGCGACCCTCCGCTCCGGCCAGGCGGACCCGGCCGTCCGGACGAGGTCCCGGCGCGATGGGCCGGCACCCGCATCCGGCCACGGCGCTCCGGCTCGGGGTCGCGGTGCCCGGAAGGGCTCCACCGACGGAGTGGCGGCGGCCCCGGGCCGCCGCGTGGCGGTCGGGTCCGAGGGAGCTGTCCCGGACCCGACCGCCGTGCGGGTCAGCGGCTGCCGCCCCCGATCATGGGGTCGTCGTCGGAATCCCTGGTTCCCCGCTCCACGCCCTCGGTGGAGGTGCCAGCGGTGAAGCCGGCGGGGTCGGACTCGTCCACGACGACCTCGTCGCGCACCGCCTCCCTCGGCGGCTGCGGAACGACCGCGACGTCCTCCTGCGGGGGCTGTGCCTTCTCCTGGCCGCCGCCCTGACTGCTCCCGGACGCGGCGGCGGCAGCACCCGCGGCCGCCACGCCGGCCACCGCGGCCGCCCCCGCGGCGACGGCCTTGCCGGACACCCCCGCCTTCCCGCTGTCGCCGCGGGAGGTGAAGGCCGCGTTCACCCCGGGGGTGCCGACGTCCTCTCCGGGGTTGATCGTGCCGCGCCATCCGCCGGTGGCGTAGCCCTCGCTCTCCACGAGGGACTTGAAGCGCTGGAGGTCGGACTCCACCTGCCGCTCCACGACGCCGAGCTTGTCGCCGACCTTCTCCACGAGCCCTTCGGGCTCGTACTCCAGCGACAGGTGGACGAGGGTGGACCCTGCGCCGACCGGCTCGAACCGCACGGCGCCGGCGTTCGTCGCGCCCTCCTGCGCGGCCCAGGCGATCTTCTGGTCCGGCACCTGCTCGATGATGACTGCTTCCCACTCGCGCCGGACGCCCGCGATCTCCGCCACCCAGTGCAGGCGCTTGTCGCCGTGCTGGTGCACCTCCTTGACCCCGCCCATGAAGTACGGGAAGTCCTCGAACTGGGTCCACTGGTTGTAGGCCGTGGACACCGGTACGTCGACCTGGATCGACTTCTCGGCCTTGGTGGTCATCGCTGACTCCTTGTCACTGGTCGTCCGCTGTCGTAACTGCGCCACTCGGCTACCCCCGCCACGGACGGTCGATGCAGCGCCTCGCGGTCCGCGTCGACGTGCCATGGGTGCCTCGCGCCGGACCGGGCGGCCGAGCCGGCCCGGGAACCACCGGCCGGGTGGAGGACGTTGTCCCTGGCGCCCCCACCGCCTGAGACGAGGAGCCCGATGACCACCCCGCTGCCGACCGGCACCGCCGGCGCCCTGGACGTGCGGGCCGACGAGGAGCTGTCCTTCCTGCTCTCGCTGGACCCCGCGGTGGTCGCCGTCCTCGGTGGCGTGCTCCTCGTGCTCCTGCTGGTCGCCGCTCTCGCCGGATGGCTGGTGCTCAGGCGCTTCCGGCGCAGCCCGCTCGCGGCCCGTGGCCGGGAGCTCGCCGCCCGCGGCCGGGTGCTCGGTGTGCAGGGGGCCACCGCCGTCGCCGCGCGCCGTCTGCCGCCGGGCCAGCGGCGCTCGGCCGCGGAGCTCCAGCTCGACGTCGCCCGAGCCCGGGACGGGCTGCGCCGCCAGGTCGTCGCGGCCCAGGCCGCCGGTGCGCATCTCGGCGACGTCCCCGAGCTGCTGCCGTCGCTGGAGGCCGAGGGCAGCCGCCTCGAGCAGCGCCTGCGGCAACGGGCGCTGTTCCCGAACCCGACGGAGCAGGCCGACCCGGAGCCGGAGGCCCGGGCGTACCTCGAGATGGTCGCCGACGTCTGCGACGCGGTGCGGCAGGCGGAGGACGTCGCGTCGGCGGCCGGGAGGCCGGCCACCGACGTCGCCGACGCGGTCGCGGCGCTCCGCGCGCACACCACCGCCTACCAGGAGCTCACCGCCCAGCCGGTGGCGCCGCCGCTGCCCCGGGTCCCGTCCCCGTCGCCGGAACCCCCGGTCCGGGAGCCCACGCAGCGGTAAACGGATGGGCCCGGGGTACGTGCCCGGCGGCAGCGCGGCCTGGACGGATCAGGGCACCGGGATGCCGCGACGCCACCGGGTGGACCATCGCCATGACGCGCGTCACACTCCTGTCGTCGAGGCGTCCACCGAACAGGAGCACCGGGCCATGCGCCGCTGCTTGATCGTCGCCAACCAGACCCTCTCCGCCGACGCGCTCCGGCGGGCCGTCCAGGACCGGATCACCGCCGAACCGCACGCGTTCCACCTCGTCGCGCCCGCCACCCCGGCAGAGGACGAGGTGGAAGGCCCCAGCGCCTACGCCGGCCTGGGGCCCTCCGTGACCGACCGCGCGTACGCGCTCGCCCGCCAGCGCCTCGACCGGGCGCTGGAGGACCTCCGCGCCCTGGGCGCCCAGGTCGACGGCGAGGTCGGCGACCCCGACGCGCTCCAGGCCGTGCGGGCCACCCTCGGCCACTTCCCGGCGGACGAGATCGTCGTCTCCACGCTGCCGCACACGCTCTCCCACTGGCTCCGCCGTGATCTACCGGCGCGGCTGCGCAAGAGCTGCGGCGTCCCGGTCACCCACCTCAGCGCCGACGCCGCCACGAGTACGAGCGCGTGAGGGCGCACGGCAGGCGGGTCGCAGTCGTCGCCTGAGCCGCCCGATCGAGGCGGAGGTGAAGGCGACACCCCCAAGGCCACCGGACGGCCGCTCCAGATCGAGGAGCTGACCGCGCAGCAGATCATCGACTCCGCCGCTCCGGAGGAGCGCCCGATCCTGGAGGCGTCCCTGGCGCACTGGGCCACGCTGGTCGGCGATCCCGAGAACTCCACCGACGACGTCCTCGCGGTCACCGGTCGCCCGGCCCTGAGTTTCGCGCAGTGGGCCGAGGAGCACGCCGCGCAGTTCGGCCTGGTCAGGGCGTAGCTCCGGCGTCACCCCTCGGGACCGCCCTCGCACAGGAGGAGGCGGCCCCGGACGTCCGGGACCGCCTCCTCGGGAGGGCGCGCTGCGCCCTCGGTCAGCGGGTCGAGCAGGTGAGGTAGGCGAAGCCCTCCCGCGCCGCCTCGAAGGGGTCGAACGTGGGGTCGCCGAAGCGCGGGTCGTGCTCGACGACGAAGTACCGGGTGCTGCCGCCGGCCACCCGGAAGATCGGCGCGAAGTCGATGTCCCCGCGTCCGACGATCTCGATCCGCCGGTCGAGCTCCTCGTTCAGGTCCTTGACGTGGAACAGCCGGACCCGGTTGCCGTACTCCTCGATGATCTCGATCGGATCGGCGCCGGCGAAGACCGCCCAGTACAGGTCGAGCTGCGACACGACGTGCCGCCGCTCGGTGTGCTCCATGAGGATGTCGAAGGCGCTGCGGTCGCCGAAGGTGGTCTCGAACTCCCAGTTGTGGTTGTGGACCATGAGCCACTGCCCGGCCTGGCGGGCCTGCGCACCGACCGCGTCCAGGTACTCGGCGTAGGCGATCCACTCGGCCTCGGTCGTGAGCTGCGGGGTGCCACCGGAGCCGAAGTAGCGGACGCCCAGGACCCGGTTCTCCTCGAGGATCTGCGCGATGTCCGCCGGCTCGGCGTGCGTGCCGACGCCGACGTGCCGCCCGGAGGCCTTGAGCCGGTACTCCCGGAGCAGGTCGGCGTACTGCTCCGCGGTCATCCCGCTCAGGGTGAACGGCTCGACGTTGCGGTAGCCCATCTCGCTGAGCCGGCGGAGGACCTCCTCGTGACGGGCCTGCGTGGCGGCGTCGGTGCCGAAGCCGATGTACTCGGCGAACGTCCACAGCTGGACGGAGACCTTGCTCGCCGGCACGGGCCGCTCGGCGCAGTCGGAGGTCCCGGACGCCCCGGGCGCGGGCGGTGCCGCACTCGCCGTGCCGACGAGTCCCAGGAACAGCAGTGCGGACAGCGCAGCGAACAGCGCGGCCCGCAGCGTGTGGCGCAGTCTCTTCATCACCTTCACGGATTCCCCTCGAGTGGCTGTGACGGCGCGCGTCACCGAGCGCAGGGAGCGCCCGTTCGGCGTGCCGTTCGTGACGAGATCTCAGGGGGGCCACGCCGGACGACGACCCCTGAGGCCCCGGGTGTGTGCTGCGTCACGAAGCTAGCAAGGCTTCTGCTCTGCCGGTAGCAGAAGTTCGTCAACGACGGGCGCATGTGCTCGCCCGGGCATCTACGGGGAGATGGCGTCGGGTCCGCCCGACGTTCCCCGCCCGCGCGAGCCGGGAACAGTGGCCCCGACCGGGACGACTGCGGCCCGGTGCAGCAGCGAGGGGGGACGCGTGTCGGTGGGCAAGCGCTTCGAGGAGCTCGCCTGGAGCCCCACGCCGATCGGCGAGCTCAGCCTCCGCCGGCGCCGGGACCCGGTGACGGGGGCCGACGTGTTCGAGGTCAAGCTGGGCGACGAATTCCTGATGTCCTCCCTGTTCACGGTCGCCGAGGTGGAGGTCGCCCGGCTGGCCCTGGCGCGATTGGACGGCGACCGGCTGGACGTGGCGGTCGGGGGCCTGGGGCTCGGCTACACCGCCCAGGCGGTGCTCGCCGACCCCCGGGTCGCCGAGCTCGTGGTGGTCGATCTGCTGGAGCCGGTCATCGAGTGGCACGAGCAGGGGCTGCTGCCGCTCGGGCGCGCCGTCGCCGCGGACCCGCGGTGCCGACTGGTGCACGGCGACTTCTTCGCGATGGTCGCGGGAGACGGGTTGGACCCGGCGGCCCCCGGCCGGGTCTTCGACGCCGTCGTCGTGGACATCGACCACTCCCCCGGGCACCTGCTGGACGAGGGCAACGCACCCTTCTACCGCCCCTCGGGCATGCGACGGCTGGCCGCCCTCCTCCGGCCCGGCGGCGTCTTCTCGCTGTGGTCGAACGAGCCACCCGACGAGGAGTACCTGGCCGCGCTGTCGGCGGTCTTCGTCGACGTCGACGCGCAGGTGGTG
Source organism: Blastococcus sp. SYSU DS0828 (assembly GCF_054050975.1). Classification (NCBI taxonomy): domain Bacteria; kingdom Bacillati; phylum Actinomycetota; class Actinomycetes; order Geodermatophilales; family Geodermatophilaceae; genus Blastococcus; species Blastococcus sp. SYSU DS0828. The sequence goes on from NZ_JBJHAK010000001.1 coordinate 128,648, forward strand.
AACTTTCCCAACCCGCTGCAGGACCGCCCCGCCGCCAACACGGTCTACCTGGCCACCGCCCGGGGGTGAGCGCGGCCTTCGCCGCCGAGACGTCGGGCGGCGCCGCCGGAACGTCCCGCCTGCCCGACGGGGTCCACCGGAGTGGCTCTCCGCGCGAGACCGCGCCACGATGGGCCCCCGCCGAACCTGGAGCCCGGTCTCCCGACCGGCAGACGGCCGGTCAGCGAGAAGGATCGACCATGGTCATGCCCGCCACCGTCGCACGGTCGAACCCGGGGAGCAGCGCAGCCGCCTCGTCCAGTCCGATCGTGCGTTCCACCAGCCGCTCGGGGTCGAGCGCACCCTGCTCGATGAGGGCCAGCATCCCCGGGTAGTCGGCAGCCGCCATCCCGTGGCTCCCGAGCAGATCGAGTTCCCAGCCGATCACCCGCTCCATCGGGACCCGGGGGTGCCCGCCGACGGGTGGCAGCAGCCCGACCTGGACGTGCCGGCCCCGACGGCGCAGGGCGAGGATGGCGTCGGCACAGGTCTGCTCGCTGCCCACGGCGTCGACTGCGACGTGGCTGCCGCCACCGGTCAGGTCGCCGACCACGGCGGGGACGTCGATGCCGTCCGCCCGCAGGGTGTGCTCCGCGCCCAGCGCGGCGGCGACGTCGAGCGCCTCGGGATTGCGGTCCACCGCGACGACCCGGCCGCCCAGCGCGCGGGCGATCATGACCGCGCTGAGCCCCAGACCGCCGGCGCCGAGCACGGTCACCCACTCCCCCTCTCGGACCCGCGCACGGCCCACCAGGGCGCGGTACGCCGTGGCGAACCGGCAGCCGAGGCCCGCCGCGGCCGCGAACCCGACGTGGTCGGGGATGCCCACGAGGTTGGTGTCCGCGGCGTGCAGGGCCACGTACTCGGCGAACGATCCCCAGTGGGTGAAGCCGGGCTGCTGCTGATCGGGGCAGACCTGGGCCTCCCCGGCCCGGCACCACGCGCACCGGCCGCAGCCGCAGACGAACGGCACGGTGACGCGGTCACCGATCCGCCAGCGACGGACACCGGCACCTCGCTCCACCACCACACCGGCGAGCTCGTGCCCCGGTACGTGCGGGAAGGCGATGTCGTCGTGGCCTGCCCAGGCGTGCCAATCACTGCGGCACATCCCGGTGGCCATCACCCGCACGACCACCCCGTTCGCCGGCGCGGCGGGCACCGCCACCTCCCGCACGAGCGGCTGTGCCCGGACAGCGTCGACGACCATGGCGCGCACCCCGCCATGCTGCCAGCCCGCGGGAACCGGCCGGGAACGCCTCGCCCCAGAGCGGCGGCGTGGCCGGCCGCTGCTGCACGGGTGCGACGGTCAGGCGCCTCCGGTGGTGCGCCTCGTCACCGCACCGGACCGCCCGCGGGGCGTCGGCTCGTGCGCCGCTTCCCGGCGGCGGGTCTCGTCGATCCACGCGTCGATGCCCTCCCACCAGTGGTATAGCCAGTCGACCTGCTCGGTCGCCTCGCGCGGCACGTCGGCCGCCGGGACGAACCACCAGCGCAGGTGCAGCGTCTTGTCCATGGGCAGGCCCCGCCACAGGTCCCGCACGGTGTTGAGGTGCTCCAGCCCGGTGTGCGCGACGAAGACGACGTCCGCGTGCGGGGCCGCCTGGAGCGCCGCGGCGACGCCGGCCGGCCGCGGTGGCAGCACGTGCTGCATCGCCTCGGCCCGGCGGACCGCGGCGAGCAGCCCCCGGGAGCGCAGCCGCTCGATGGCCCGGAAGCGACGCTGCGGGGTGAAGTTCGCCCCCTCGGGGAAGACCAGGAGGGCGTCCTCCTCGCCGAGCTCTCGGGCCAGGTCGGCGATCGCCCGTACGGAGGCCTCGGAAGCCCCCGGCCCGGCCGCGACGAAGTGGTTGGGCAGCCGGTTGAGGTAGAGGTCGATCAAGGGGTCGAGCTGGAGGAAGTCCTTGAGCACGATCCGCGGCCGGCGGAGGTGGTCGCGGTTCATCAGGGTGTGCACGAGCAGGAGCGAGTCCCCCGGCCCCGCATGGCGGGAGAGCACGATCATGGCGTTCGTCGAGCCGGGCTGGCCGTCGTCGAGCGGTGACCAGGACGCGCCGTCGGTGACCAGCCGCAGGGCGAAGATCCGCTGCGCCACCCGCATGAGCACGTCGAGGAGCACGCGCAGGACGGTGTAGTGCGCCCCACGGTAGGCCGACCGGGTCAGCAGGCCCGCCCGCCGCAGCGTCCACAGCACCGCGCCGGCCGCCTGGCCGGCGACCTGCATCGCCACGTAGACCAGCACGAAGAGCAGCAGGCGCAGCGCCCGCCAGCGGCCGGGGAGCCACACCGAGACGATCGCGGCCACCAGCACCAGCACGGGCAGCAGCACGATCCCGGCCATGAGGGCACCCAGCAGGAGGGGGGCGGCGAGGCGGCGCACGGGGCGCGGTGGGAGCACGTCAGACAGTCCTGTCCTCGGACGGATGGGTCCGCGCCAGGTGGTCACGGGCGGCGTCCCGGGCCCGGTCGATCCGGCTCCGCACACCGGAGAAGTCGCGGTAGCGCAGGTTCCGCAGGTCACCGGCCGAGGGCTCGGCCTGCTCCCCCGAGGGCAGGACGTGCAGCGCCACCCCCGAGGGCAGCGCCGCGAGGTCGGCGGCGAACCGGTGCCGCCGGGCGATCTCGAACGCCACCGTCGCGACCTCCCAGGGCCGGGTCGGTGGGCGCAGCGGCCGGTCGATCCGCCCGACGTGGAGCACGTAGATGGTGTCGGCGCCCAGCGCCACCGCCCGCCCCACCGGGATGCTGTGCACCAGCCCGCCGTCCAGGTAGTGCTCGCCGTCGAGCTCGACCGGCGGGAGCAGGCCGGGCACCGCGCAGGACGCGAGCACCGCGGGGACGAGCGGCCCGTCGGAGAACCAGTGCTCGGCGGCCCGCTCGATGCTGGCGGCGACGCACTGGAACGGGACCTGCAGCTCGCCGAAGGTCTCCACCGGCAGGTGCCGGGCGAGCAGGTCGCGCAGCGGCTCCCGCGGGTGCAGGTGGGTGCGGGTCCGCACCAGCGTCCCGACACGCGCCAGCACGGAGCCGGCCAGGACCCCCTCGGATGCCAGCTCCTCCCAGACGGCGCGCATCCGGTCCACCGCGGCCGGCGTGGGGTCGGCCGCGACGAGCGCGCCGTTGATGGCGCCCACCGACGTGCCCACGATCAGGTCCGGGCGGATTCCGTGCTCGAAGAGGGCCTCGAGCATCCCGACCTCGGCCGCTCCGAGCACTCCCCCGCCGCCGAGGACGAAGGCCGTGCCTCCTCCACCGGCCGGCACCTGCGTCGAAGCCATGGCCGCATCCTGCCAACTCCCCGCCCGGCCGGCCGGACGTGCGGGACCCGGCACCGCTCCGGTACCGACGACGCGGCGGGGAACCCCGCCGTCCAGCGGATCGGGTCACGTGAGCGCGGCGAGCACCTTCGTGACGCGGCGGGCGCTCGTCTCCGGAGTGCGGGCACCGGCCACCGACTCCGCGTGCGCCCGCTGCTTGCTGTACGAGAGGACCGCCCAGGCGTCGGCCGCGGCGGGGTGGGCGGCGAAGGCCTCGGCGAGCGCGGGCGGGAGGTCCACCGTGCGCGGCGCGTCGTCGACCTCGAGCCGCACCTCGACCTCGTCCCCCGCCCCACGGCCGGTGGCCGCGCGGGTCGCGGCGTTGAAGGTCACGAGGAACCGGCCGCCCATCGAGGCGGTGGTCGTGCGGTAGGTGTGGCCGCCGTCGACGGTGACGACCACGGGCACCCGCGCACCGCGGCCGAAGCTCCGCAGCACGTCGTCGGGAACGACGATGCCGACGTTGTTCCCGCCGCTCGCCCAGAGGGTGGTGCGAAAGGTGGCCGAGGTGGTGGGGGTGCTGGTCATGAGGGCTCCTGCCGTTCCGCGTCGCTGACGAGCGGTAGACCCCCGCCGCCACCCGTTCTCATCGGTCCGGTCGGCCGACCGCGAGCGGGCGGGATCGACGCACGCCCCCTCGTGCGCGGCGCGGTGCGTCTCCGGTCGCCGACCTGCGACGGAGGGAGGAACGTAGGGCAGGTCGTCGCCGCATGGAGTTCCAGCCCGGACGGAGGTCGCGTGGCACGTGTCCACCTGCTCGCCACAGGCGGCACCATCGCCAGCCGGCAGGGGCCCGAGGGGCTCGCGGCCGTCACCCCCGCAGCCGAACTGCTCGAGGCGGCCGGTCCCCTGGCTGGCCTGAGCGTGACGACGAGCGACCTCGGCACCGTCGGCAGCTTCGCGCTCACGACGTCCGACCTGCGGGAGCTGGTGGCCGAGGCGCGACGCTGCCTGGCCGGCGGGGTGGACGGCGTCGTCGTCACCCAGGGCACCGACACCATGGAGGAATCCGCGTACCTCGCCGACCTCGTCCACGACGACCCGCGCCCGATCGTCTTCACCGGGGCGCAACGCCCGTTCGACAGCCCGGCTCCCGACGGTCCCGCCAACCTCGCCGATGCGCTGCGGGTCGCCGCCTCCCCCGCCGCGCGGGACCTCGGCGCCCTGCTCTGCTTCGACGGCCTGGCCTTCGCCGCCCGCGGGGTGCGCAAGGTCGACACCCTGCGCAGCGGTGCGTTCGGCGCTCCCGGGCGTGGGCCGGTGATCCGGCTGGCCGGCGAGTCGGTGCTGCCGCTGGCCACGCCCGCGCGCCGCCCATCCCTCCCGCTCGACCTGCGGTCGGAGCTGCCCCGCGTCGACGTCGTGGCCTGCTACCTGGGCGCGGACGCGTCGCTGCTGCACGCGGCGGTGGCCGCCGGCGCCGCGGGCGTCGTCGTGCAGGCCTTCGGCGCCGGCAACGTCCCCCCGGCGATCGCCGAGGCCGCCGAGGAGCTCGTGGCCCGCGGGATCCCCGTCCTGGTGTGCTCCCGGGTGGCATCGGGCCCCGTGGCACCGCTCTACGCCGCCGGCGGAGCCCGCCTGGCGCGCGGCGGGGCCGTGTTCGCCGGTGATCTGAGCCCGTGGCAGGGGCGGCTGCTGCTGGCGGCGGCGCTCGCCCTCGCCCCCGACAATCCGCAGCGGGTCCTGGCCCAGCACCTCACCGGCTGAACCCCCGCCCCGGCCCGGGGCGGCCTACGCGAAGGAGCGCGACGACGATGAGCAAGGAGATCTTCGTGGCCTTCGGTGTCGACATCGACGCCGTGGGCGGCTGGCTTGGCTCGTACGGCGGGGAGGACTCCCCGGACGACATCTCGCGGGGTGTGTTCGCCGGCGAGGTCGGCGTCCCGCGCATCCTCGAGCTCTTCCGGCGCAACGAGCTCACCCAGACGTTCTTCTGGCCGGGGCACTCGATCGAGACGTTCCCGGAGCAGTTCGACGCCTGTGTCGCGGCCGGGCACGAGATCGGCGTCCACGGCTACAGCCACGAGAACCCGATCGCGATGAGCCGGGAACAGGAGCAGGCGGTGCTCGACCGCTGCATCGGGCTGATCGAGCAGAGGGCCGGGCGCCGCCCGACGGGGTACGTCGCGCCGTGGTGGGAGTTCAGCGGCGTCACGAACGAGCTGCTGCTCGAGCGCGGGATCACGTACGACCACTCGTTGATGCACCGCGACTTCGAGCCCTACTACGTCCGGGTCGGCGACTCGTGGACGAAGATCGACTACTCGGCGCCCGCGGAGAGCTGGATGGAGCCGCTCGTCCGCGGGGAGGAGACCGATCTGGTCGAGATCCCCGCCAACTGGTACCTCGACGACCTGCCGCCGATGATGTTCATCAAGTCCAGCCCCAACAGCCACGGCTTCGTCAACCCGCGGGACATCGAGCAGATGTGGCGCGACCAGTTCGACTGGGTGCACCGGGAGATGGACTACGCGGCCTTCACCATGACCATCCACCCGGACGTCGCCGGACGACCGCAGGTGCTGCTCATGCTGGAACGCCTGATCGAGCACATCAACGGGCACGACGGCGTCCGCTGGGCGACGTTCGACCAGATCGCCGACGACTTCCTGCGCCGCTCCCCGCGCACGGCTGGCCGGTCCTAGGTCCGGGCGCGGCCGGGCGTCCCCGCACCGCCGGCCAGGGCGGTGCGGGGACGCCGGGGAACCGGCCCCGATCAGGCGGCCGTGCCCACCATGCCGTGCGGATCGAGCACGTACTTGCGGGGCGCGCCCTGGTCGAACTCGGTGTAGCCGCGCGGTGCGTCCTCCAGCGGGATGACCGTGGCGTTGACCGCCTTCGCGATCTGCACCTTGTCGTGCAGGATCGCCATCATCAGCTGGCGGTTGTACCGCATGACCGGGCACTGGCCGGTGGTGAAGACGTGCGACTTCGCCCAGCCCAACCCCAGCCGGATGGAGAGCGACCCGGTCTTCGCCGCCTCGTCGGCCGCGCCCGGGTCCCCGGTGACGTAGAGCCCGGGGATGCCGAGGGCACCGCCGGCCCGGGTGATCTCCATCAGCGAGTTCAGCACGGTCGCGGGCGCCTCCTGCTGGGCCCCCTCGCCGTGCCCCCGGGCCTCGAAGCCCACGGCGTCCACGCCGCAGTCGACCTCGGGCTCGCCCAGAATCTGGGCGATCTGGTCCTTCGGGTCGCCCTTGGAGACGTCGATCGTCTCGCAGCCGAAGCTGCGGGCCTGGGCCAGCCGGTCCTCGATCAGGTCGCCCACGATCACGACCGCGGCCCCGAGCAGGTGCGCCGACACGGCCGCTGCCAGTCCCACGGGACCGGCGCCGGCGATGTACACCGTCGACCCGGTGGTCACCCCGGCCGTGTAGCAGCCGTGGTAGCCGGTCGGGAAGATGTCGGACAGCATCGTGAGGTCCTGGATCTTCTCCAGCGCCTGGTCGCGGTCGGGGAAGCGCAGGCAGTTGAAGTCCGCGTACGGAACCATGACGTACTCGGCCTGACCTCCGGTCCATCCGCCCATGTCGACGTACCCGTACGCCGAGCCCGGACGGTCCGGGTTCACCGTGAGGCAGAGGCCGGTTCGCCCCTCCTTGCAGTTGCGGCAGCGGCCGCAGGCGATGTTGAACGGCACGCTGACGATGTCGCCGACGTCCAGGAACTCGACGTCGGGCCCCTTCTCCACGACCTCCCCGGTGATCTCGTGCCCGAGGACCAACCCCTCGGGAGCGGTCGTGCGCCCGCGCACCATGTGCTGGTCGCTGCCGCAGATGTTGCTGGTGACCGTCTTGAGGATGACCCCGTGCGGCGTCTTGCGGCCGACGTTGGACGGGTGCACCCCCGGGCCGCTCGACAGCTCCAGCTTGGGGTAGTCCAGGTCCGCGACCTCCACCTTGCCCGGTCCCATGTACCGGACGGCCTTGTTCCCTGCCACCGCGCTCCTCCTCTGGTCCTGGACGGCCCGCGTCGTGCGCGTCCCCTCCGTGGTCCCCCGCGCCGATCGGCGCGGACGTCTCTGCCGTCCGGTCGGGCGGCGCCGCGTCACCCACCGCTCCGGTCGCGGGGCGCGGTCTGGCGTGGCGGGGCGAGCCGTGCTGAGGGTCGGCGGCGAGGGCGCCCCACCAGGCTGACCGGCATCGGGACCTCCGCAGCGGTGCGACCAACGCGTGATCCAGCTCACATGCCGGTCCCTCCCGTCCGCAATCGGGCACGGCACCGGTCCGCGCGGCGGCTACCCGATCCGCGGCTACCTACGACGCGGTGTGAGGGCGTCGACCCCGAGACGTCACCTCGCTCGTCGGGTGCAGGAGCGGCGCCCCCGACCCCGCACCGCGGTCAGGTGCGACCGACGCTGAGCACGGTCAGGTAGGCGGCCAGCCCCAGGGCGAGGCAGCCGGCGATCACCGGGGCGTAGGACCCGGAGGCATCGACGGTCGCACCGGCGAGCGGCGCTCCCACGGCCGAGCCGAGGCCGGCGCTGGTGTACAGCACCCCCAGCAGGCCGCCCAGGCGGGTGGTGCCGAAGCGCTCGGCGACGACCGCGGGACCGATCGCGACGAACCCTCCGTAGCCCACCCCGAGCACCACGGCGAAGGCGGCCAGCACGCCGTACCCGCCACCGACCCCCCACAGCGCGAAGCTCACGGCCATCGTCAGGAAGCACCCCTGGAAGGCGCGCAACGTCCCGGTCCGCGCGGCAACCAGTCCGAGCAGCAGCCGGCCGGCGGTGCTCGCCGCGCCGATCACCCCGACCAGCGCGGCCGCCGCGACCCGGTCGATCCCGGCCTGCTCGGCGTACCCGGGCAGGTGCACGAAGGGCACGAACAGCGCGACGGCCATGAGGCCCGACGCCAGGTACAGCCGCCGGTAGTCCCGGTTCCGGACGGCCTCACGCAGCGTCAGCGCCGCCGGGCCGGTCTGCACCGGCGGGCGCTGCACGACCGCGGCGCACACCAGCAGGACGACCGCGCCGGCCAGTCCGAGCACGAGGTGCGTGTTCCGCCAGCCCAGCTCGCCGATCAGGGCAGCCGCCAGGGGCGCGACGGTGAGCGTGCCCAGGCCGATCCCCGTCACCGCCACCCCGACGGCGATGGTCCGCCGTCCCTCGAACCACCCGCTGACGACGGCGACCATCGGGACGTACGCGCAGGCCACCCCGATGCCCACCCCCAGGCCGTAGGTGAGCAGCCCGATCCACAGCTCGCCGGCCTGCGAGGTCGCGGTCAGCCCGGCCCCGAGCGCGACGCCGCCGACCAGCAGCACCCGCCGGGGGCCGTAGCGGTCCACCGCGACGCCGCTGAGCGCGCCGAGGCCGAAGTAGGTGAGCGAGGTCAGCGCGAAGAAGGCCGACGTGGCACCCCGGCCGGAGCCGAACTCCGCCGCCATGGGCTCGAGGAACGCGCCGAAGGAGTAGGCGATCCCGAACGAGACGAACATGCCCGCGAACGCCGCGGCGACCATGACCCAGCCACGGCCCGTGTCGACGGCTGCCGAGGGGCGCATGGCGGAGGACGATACGAGATCGCCGCGGGTGAGCCCGGGAGGCCGGGCGTCCGGGGTCAGGGCTGCCAGCGTCCGCGGACGTCCTCGGCGAAGGCCGCGTACTCCCGGATCGGGAGCACCTCCTCCAGGGTCAGGTGGTGACTCATCGGTAGGGCGCCCATCACGACCTGGTCGAGCTGGTCGTGCGACTCAACGTCGACGACCCCGATGACCCGGCGTTGCCCGGCGACCTTGTACAGGTTCTTGACGAGCCCCGCCTCCATCGCGCCGAGCGCCGCCTCCGTCTCCCGCTCCCACTCGTCCCAGAAGGCGTCCCGGTCCAGCCGGGTGTGGTCGACGCGGAGGCTGACGTAGAACAGCATCGGGGCGCTCCTGGGATCCGCACGGCGTCCGGCCGGCGCCGGTTCTGTCGGGACGGCCGCAGTGTGTCCGCCCCCGCCCCCTCGGGACAAGAGGCCGGGCCCCGCGCCCGGGCACGGAGGGTCCGACGGCGCTCCGGGCGGGGGTGGCCAGGGTGGGACGTCGACGCGCGAGCGCCCGGGCGTCTCAGGCGCCTCGGGCCCGCTCCCCGCGCCTCAGCCGCGGTCGACCGGGCGGCGGAACAGCTCCCCGACCCGCGAGGGCGGTTGCTCCGCGGGCGGCCGGGGGCGCTGCCGCGCGCCCACGGCGTGCGCGCCGGCCGGCCGGGGCCGGGCGGCCTCGGTGAGCCGCTCGTGGGCGAGGTAGTGCTGCACGACGTCCGGGGCCGCTCGGTGACCGCGGGCGGCGACGTCGTGCCGCGCCTCCCACTCGCAGACCCGCTTCTCGAACTCCGTCATCTGCAGCGGATCCGGCGCCCGGCGCCCGCGCCCGGCCCCCGGTCCCCCCTGTGCGTTCTCCCTGGTGGTCATCCCGCCTCCTCGAGGCCGCTGGTGAGGACCACGGTGCTCCTCCCGGCGCCGCGGGGGCAGGGCGGAAGGTCCCTGCCCGCTCCGCGCGGCCGTCCCACGCACGCGTGCCGGAACGGGCCACTCCGCCGAGCGCACCGTGGCGCGTGTCACCATCGCCCAGGCAGCAGGACCGCTCGCAGTACCGGCCCCGACGCTCCGAGCAGGCGGGCCCGGGCTCCGGACGCGCAGGACACCCAGTGGAGGGCGTGTGATGACGCAGGACCAGGGCCGCACGATCTACGTCGACGGGCAGTGGTGCCCGGCCGACGGAGGTGCCTCCTTCGACGTCACGGACCCGGCCACGGGGCAGGTCATCGGGCAAGCCGCGGACGGTGGCCGGGCGGAGACCGAAGCGGCGATCGCCGCCGCGGAGCGCGCGCTGCCGGCGTGGTCCGGGGCGACGGCCTACCAGCGCGCGGCCGTGCTGGCGAAGGCCGACGGCCTGATGCGCGAGCGCCGCAGGGAGCTGGCCGCGCTGATGACCCGGGAGCAGGGCAAGCCGCTCAAGGCCGCCATGAACGAGGTGGCGTACGCCGCGGACTTCCTGGCCTGGTTCGCCGAGGAGGCCAAGCGCATCGGCGGCGTGACGATCCCCTCGGCGCGGGCCGACCAGCGGTTCCTGACCATGCGCCAGGCGGTCGGTGTGGTCGCGGCCATCACCCCGTGGAACTACCCGATCTCGATGCTCACCCGCAAGCTCGCGCCGGCCATCGCGGCCGGGTGCACCTCGGTGCTCAAGCCGGCGGACCAGACGCCGCTCTGCGCGGTCGCGACGGTGCAGCTGCTCGCCGACGCCGGCGTTCCCGCCGGCGTGGTCAACATGGTCACGACCACCCGGGCGGCGGAGGTCGGCGACACGCTGCTGGCGTCACCGGTGGTCCGGAAGCTCACCTTCACCGGCTCCACTGCGGTGGGGAAGATGCTCGCCGCGAAGGCCGCGGCCACGCTGAAGCGGGTGTCGGTGGAGCTGGGCGGGCACGCACCGTTCCTCGTGTTCCCCGACGCCGACCCCGTCCGCGCGGCCAAGGGCGCGGCGCTGGTGAAGTTCCTCAACACCGGGCAGGCGTGCATCAGCCCGAACCGCATCTACGTGCACCGCTCCCTCTACGACACCTTCCTCACGACGCTCGAGCAGCGGATCGCGGCGCTCCGCATCGGCCAGGGCGACCAGGACGGGGTCACCATCGGCCCGCTCGTGGACGAGCGCGCCGTGGCGAAGATGGAGGCCCAGGTGCTCGACGCGCGCACCCGGGGCGCCCGGGTCGTCGTCGGTGGCGAGCGGGTCCAGGTCGACGGGCTCGACGGGACGACCTTTTTCGCCCCCACGCTGCTGGCCGACGTGACGCCGGACATGCTCGTCTCCCGCGAGGAGACCTTCGGCCCGATCGCCGCGGTCACCCCGTTCGACGACGAGGACGAGGTCATCGCCCGGGCGAACGACACCGAGTACGGCCTCGCCGCGTACGTCTACACCAACGACCTGTCGACGGCGATCCGGGTGACCGAGCAGCTGCGTTTCGGGATGGTCGGGATCAACGACATCAATCCCACGTCCGCCGCGGCGCCCTTCGGCGGGGTGAAGGCGAGCGGCCTCGGCCGCGAGGGCGGGTACGAGGGCATCGACGAGTACCTCGACACCAAGCTCGTCGGCATCTCCGTCTGACGCCCCGCCGCCCGGGTGGCGGGGCGCGGCGGGGCCTGCGGCCCCCGCTCCGCCGGGAGCGGGTGCCGGGCGGCGGTCACCTGAGGTGGTGCACCTCCTGGAGGCGGTGGACGGGGGTCGGGATCCGCTCGTAGCGCGCCTTCAGCTGCAGCGCGAGGTACAGCGAGTAGTGCCGCGACTGGTGCAGGTTCCCGCCGTGGAACCACAGCGCCTCCTGCTGGGTGGGCTTCCACATGTTGCGCTGCTCGCCCTCCCAGGGCCCGGGGTCCTTGGTGGTGTCCGAGCCGAGGCCCCACACCTTGCCGACCCTGTCGGCCACCTCCTGGCTGATCAGGTCGGCCGCCCAGCCGTTCATCGACCCGTACCCGGTGGCGTAGACGACGAGGTCGGCCGGCAGCTCGGTGCCGTCCTCCAGGACGACGGCGTCCTCGGTGAGGTGGTCGACGATCCCGTGGGCCAGCTTCACCTCGCCGTTCGCGACCAGCTCGGCAGCCCCCACGTCGATGTAGTAGCCGGAGCCGCGGCGCAGGTACTTCATGAACAGGCCGGAGCCGTCCTCGCCGAAGTCGAGCCAGAACCCGGCCTTCTCGAGCCGGTCGTAGAAGTCGGCGTCGCGCTCCTTCATCTGGTCGTACAGCGGGATCTGGAACTCGTGCATGATCCGGTACGGCAGCGAGGCGAAGATCAGGTCCGCCTTCTCCGTCGTGACGCCGGCGGCCAGCGCCTGCTCGGAGTAGAGCGCGCCGAGCCCGATCTCCATGAGGGTGTCGCTCTTGACGATGTGCGTCGAGGAACGCTGCACCATGGTGACGTCGGCGTCGTTCTCCCAGAGGGCCCCGCAGATGTCGAAGGCGGAGTTGTTGCTGCCGATGACGACCGCCTTCTTCCCGGCGTAGGCGTCGGGGCCCGGGTGCGCCGACGAGTGGTGCTGGTCGCCGCGGAAGACGTCCTGGCCGGGGATGACCGGGACGTTCGGCTTGCCGGACATCCCGGTGGCCAGCACGACGTGCGCCGGGCGCAGGGTGAGTGGCTTGCCGTGCCGCTCGACCTGGACGGTCCACTCCCCCTTCTCGGGCGAGTAGGCGGCCGTCGTGGCCACCGTGCTGCCCCAGTACGGGACCTCCATGACCGTGACGTAGGACTCGAGCCAGTCGCCGATCTTGTCCTTGGGTGAGAACACCGGCCAGTTGTCCGGGAACTTAAGGTACGGCAGGTGGTCGTACCAGACCGGATCGTGCAGGCACAGCGACTTGTACCGGCCGCGCCACTGGTCCCCCGGCCGGTCGTGCTTGTCGACGACGAGAGCCGGCACGCCGAGCTGCCGCAGCCGGGCGCCCAGAGCGATGCCGCCCTGGCCGCCGCCGACGACGAGCACGTAGGGCTGGACACTGACCCCCAGCTCGGCCTCCTCCTTCTCCCGCCGCTCCAGCCAGGTGAGGCGGTGCTTGTTCGCCCCGTGCTCGGCGCCCATCGGCCGAGCGGCGCCACGTGGCTCCTCGTGGCCCTTGAGCTCGTGCATCGTGGTGAGGAACGTCCACGCCTTCGGCGCACCGTCCTCCTCGACCAGGCGCACCAGCCCGGTGCCGCGGCCCACGGCTGTCTCGAAGGTGAACCACGCGGTGGTGACGCCGTCGGCCTCCTCGGGCGGCTCCGCCACGGTGAACGACGACGGGTCGGTGCGCTCCAGCGTCTGGGTCAGCAGGTCGCTCACGCCGGCCGGGTTCTCGACGGTGGTGATGTTCCAGCTGAAGGCGATCAGGTCGCGCCAGAAGCTGGTGGCGGCGAACATGCCGGCCGCACGCGCGACGTCGCGGGCGCGCAGCGCGTCGGCGAAGTCGGCGAGCCAGCGCTCGCCCCGCTGCGCCGGGGCCTGCGTGGTCGTGTCGAGGGTCTGCGTCATGGCTACCTCCCGCGGGCACGGGTCGACGTGGTGTGATGTGCAGCACAGCGCCCGGGGGTCGGCGGCGGAAGCGTTGCAGCGTGTTGCACGCGGCCGGGGCGAGGTGGAGGTGCGGCGTGACCGGCTACTCGGCGATCGCTCCCGGTACCGACCTGTCGCAGCACGCCCGCGTGCTGGTGCGCGTGCACGACGCGGTGATCGGGGGCAGCCGGCCGCCCGTCCGCCCCCGCGGGGTCGTCGCGCGCTCGTGGTCACGGGTCCTGGGCCTCGGGCTCGACCCGTCGCGCACCAACGCCCGCGAACCGCTGTGCCCCGCCGAGGTCGAGCGCCGACGCCGGTGCTCGCCCCTGCTGCCGGTGATCGGTGAGCTGCGGCAGGTCCTCGGCAGCGTGGCGGACGCGTCGGCCTTCCTCATGGTCGTCACCGACGCCGACGGCGTCCTCCTCTGGCGGGAGGGATCGGCCCGGGTGCGGCTGCGCGCCGACGCCCTGGGCTTCACCGAGGGCGCCCGGTGGACCGAGCAGACCGTCGGCACCAACGCCATCGGGACGGCGTTGGCCGAGGCGGCGCCGGTGCAGTTGTTCTCCGCCGAGCACTTCGAGCAGGCCCAGCACCCCTGGTACTGCACGGCCGCGCCGATCCACCACCCCGTCAGCGGTGAGCTGCTCGGCGTCGTCGATGTCAGCGGGCCCGCGCTGACCCTGCACCCGGTCATCGCGGCGCTCGTCGAGACCGCCGTCCGGCTGGCAGAAGCCCAGCTGTGGCGGCACCACGAGCAGCGCCTGGAGCGGTTGCGCCGCTCGGCCCGCGGCGTGCTGGCCACCGTCTCCGGCCCGCTGCTGCTGGTCGACGAGCACGGCTGGGTCGCGCACCGGTCGGGTATCGCCGCGCGCGACCGGGTCGCGGTGCCGCGCGATGGCACGGTGCTCGCCGTCCCGGGCCTCGGGCTGTGCACGCCCGAACGCGTCGGTGAGGGCTGGCTGGTCCGGCCGCACGACCCCGGGGACGCCGTCGCCGCCGAACTGGACCTCACCGGCCCACCCGTGCTCCGCCTCCGGTCCCGCCGTGACCCGTGGGTCACCCCGCTGACCCGCCGGCACGCCGACCTCCTGCTCCTGCTGCACCAGGCCGGCCGGGCGGGGCTGGGCGCCGACCGGTTGAGCACCGCGCTCTTCGGCGACGCGGCGCACTGCGTCACCGTCCGGGCGGAGATGTCCCGGCTGCGGAAGGTGGTCGGCGGCCTGGTGACCACCAACCCCTACCGCCTGGCCGCCGGGGTCACGCTGACGGTGCTCCGCCCCGAGGAGGGCTGACGCGCACCGGCGACGGCGAGGCGCGCGGTCGGCCCCGTCGCCGTTGCGACCACCCGCCTCCGGGGGTGGGATGAGTCATGGCTGTGGCCCGGCACGGGCGTCCCCCGACCGGCACCGAGGACCGGGAGGACGGGACCGAGCGGTACGACGCGGACTCGCCGCACCGCATCTCCGCCGCGGGTTGGCGGGCTCTGCTGGCGCGAGCCGTCCGGCAGCTGCTCACCGATCGGCTGATGGTCCAGAGCGCCGGGGTGGCGTTCTTCGCCGTCCTGTCGGTCGCCCCGGTGCTGGTGACCGCCGTGTCGATCTACGGCGTCGTGAACACCCCCGGAACGGCGCTCGAGCAGCTGTCCGAGGTGGCGGACGTGCTGCCCGACGACCTCGAGTCGATCGTCGCCGACCAGCTCACGACGATCACCGCCGCGTCGGCCCAGGTGCTCACCTTCCGGGGGCTCACCGGCCTCCTCGTGGCCCTCTGGACGGCGACGACCGCGATGACGTACCTCATCGACGGCGTCTGCATCGCCTACCACCAGACGGAGACGCGCGGTCTGCTGCGCCGCAGTGGCCTGGCCCTGCTCTTCGTGCTCGCCGGCGCCGTGGGGCTCGCCGGCCTGATCGCCGCGGCGGGGGTCGTCGGCGCCCGGCTCGCTGGCGCCCCCGGTCCGGTCCGCGCCGCCGCGTCGGTGCTGTCCTGGATTGCGCTGGCCGTGCTCATGGTGGCGGCCCTCACGGTCCTCTACCGGTTGGCCCCGGACCGCCGGGACGCGCGGTGGCGGTGGCTCACGGCCGGATCGGTGCTGACGACGCTGGTCTGGCTCGGCACCACCCTGGCCTTCTTCTCCTACGTGCAGAGCCTGGGCAGCTACCAGTCGACCTACGGCTCCCTCGCGGGCGTGGCGATCAGCATGTTCTGGCTGTGGACGACGGTCGCCCTCATCTTCCTCGGTGCCGCGGTGAACGCCGAGACCGAGCGGCAGACCGTGCGCGACTCGACGGTCGGGCCGGAGCAGCCGCTCGGCCGACGAGGTGCCGTCGTGGCCGACAGCGCGCCGCCGTACCCGGGCGAGGACTGAACCGGTACGCGCCGGCCCCTCCGGCATCCCGGTCACCCGCCCACCGCGCTCCCGGGACCGTGCGCCGACGGGCGCCGCAGCAGCGCCCACGAGGTCCCCGGCCGCGCTACCGTCCGCGTCCTGGCCCGCTGCTGCAGCCCTTCCTACGACGTCGTCCCGGAGGTGGACCGGAGGTGACCGCCGACCGCGAGGCCCTGCTGCGCTCGCTGTACGACGCGTTCGACGCGCGCGACATCGAGACGGTGGTGGCGGCGATGACGCCGGATGTGGACTGGCCCAACGGCCGGCAGGGCGGCCGGCTCGTCGGGCGTGACGCCGTCCGCCAGTACTGGGAGCGCCAGTGGGCCGAGATCCGGCCGAACCTGCGGCCGACCGCCGTCTCCGAACGCGGGGACGGCTCGGTCGAGGTCGACGTCCGGCAGGTGTTCCGCGACCCCGGCGGTCTCGTCCTGGAGCGCTCCGACGTCCGCCACGTCTACACCTTCGACGGTCACCTCGTGCGGCGCATGGACGTCGAGCGGTAGCGGCCGACGAGGCCGGTCAGCGGGCTCCGGAGTCGAACTCCATCCACGTTCTCCGCCGGTCCTTCCGGGAGCGCGCCTGCGTCATGGCCTCCACCCGGCGACGCTGCTCGTCGGTCGCGTTCCCCTGGGCGACGGCCCGCTCGGCCTCGTGCATCGCCTCCTCGGCCGCGGACTCCGCCGGCGTCTGCGGGGTCTCCTCCACCGGACTGGACTCGTCCCCCGGCTGCTCCGGTGACCGGTAGGGGCTCTCGGCCGGGAGGTTGCCGCTGATCCGGCCGTAAGCGCCGAGCAGCAGCAGGACCAGGCCGACGACGGCCGAGAAGACCACGTTGCTGAAGTCGAAGGCGAAGACGTTGAAGTCGGTGCGCAGCACCGCCAGGTTGCCCAGTGCCGACACGAGGAACAGCACCCCGACGGCGATCATGACCGTCGAGGCGACCCGCGCTCCCGCCAGCGCGCCGCCGATCAGCACGAGCCCGACGATCACGGAGACGGTGGACAGCAGACCGTTCGTCGACATGCCCACCACCGATTCGCCGGTGGTCGAGAAGAACGGCAGCCCGCGGGCGAAGCCGAGTACCGCGAACACCAGCAGGACGACACCCACGACGCCCGCTCCCACGCGGTGCACCATGAGCACCCGGTTCCGCACGGCCCGCCGGTCCGCCGGCGACGGCGATGTCGTGGTCGATCGCTGCGGGTCACTCCTGCGGGTCATCGGAAGGGTCCCTCCCTCGGATACCGAGGCGATTGGCGCCTACGCCTCCTGACGTCCGTACCGGCCTGTCTCCGATGAACGAGCCGGGCGCCGGCGGAGTGCCCGCCCGAGCACCGGTCCGGGGCGATCGGCGCGGGAAGTCAGGCGCGGACCCGGTTCCCCGGCCGACGGCGGCGGGCGAAGAAGCGCTCGACCCGGCGCCACCGGTTCGGTGTCTTCTCGGGATCCATGACCTCCGACTCCGCCAGCGCCCGGTCGGCCGGGCCGAGCTGCGGCGGCTCGAACGGCACCAGCGAGCGGCCGGTCGGGCGGCGCAGTCGCTCGATGCCCCGCACCAGGGAGCCGGTGCCGGCGATCGCGGCGGTGACCTCCTCCGGCGCGCAGCCCAGGTGCTCGGCGATCAGCCGGTCCCGGAAGGCGACGATCGTGTCGGCCAGCCCGTCGGCCCCGGGCCGTCCCTCGACCGCCTCGATCGCCAGATCGCACTCGGTGTCCAGGCCCATCGAGCGGTTGTTCACGTTGCTGGAGCCGATGCGGAGCAGCCGGTCGTCGACGACGGTGATCTTGGCGTGCACGTAGATGTGCGCGCGCCGCTCGGTCACCGGGGTGTAGATCCGGAACCGGTCGTGCACGTCGGCCTCGCGGACGATCTTCAGCGCCCGGGCACGCGCGGTGCCCATCGCCTTCTCCGAGAGCCAGCCGTCGGCCGTCCAGGGGTTGACCACGACCACGTCGGGGCCGTCGGGCTCGCGCAGCCGTTCGGCGATGGCCTCGGCGATCCGCCGGCTGGCGAAGTACTGGCTCTCCACGTAGAGCGCCCGGCGGGCACCGGCGATCAGGGCCAGCCACAGCAGCTCGACCTCGTGCACCAGCGGTGTGCCACCGTGCTCGGGCCGGGTGCGGGAGATCGCCACGTCCACGTCGGTGAGCAGGGGCTCGACACCCTCGGGCCAGTGGTCCCGTTCCTCGGGCAGGGGCTCGAGCCGCTCACCGGTGCCGCTCTCCCACCGTTCGCGGGCCAGCTCGGCGAGAGCCCGTGCGGCAGGGCCGGTCATGATGCTGGTCGCGTCGTGCCACGGTCCGGTGAGCCGACCCGGTGCGGGCCCGGTCGCCGGCCGGCAGCGGTGCGGGTTGTCATCGGCGTGGTCGGAGGTGTCCCAGCGGTCCGCGGTGACGTCGATGCCGCCGGCGAACGCCAGGGAGTCGTCGATCACCACGATCTTCTGGTGGTGCGCGCCGCCGACCGGGTGGTGGGTGTCGACGGCGAGGGTGAGCCGTTCGGGGGCGCGCCGGTCCAGGAGCACGATCGGCTTCAGCCCCCGGCCGAGCGCGCGCAGCATCCCCAGGTCCCACTGCAGGACGCCGACGTGCAGGTCCGGGTTCTGCTCCACCGCCCGCTCGAGCACGTCGCCCAGCCGGTCGTTCTCGGGCCGGCCGCCGTCCAGCGGGTCGAGCCGGATGCGGGGATCGAAGTCCCAGCCGATGAACAGCACCCGGCGCCGGGCACCCAGCACGGCGCGCTTGAGGGTGGCGAAGTACCCGGCCGCGTCGACGAAGACCGCGAACCGGGTGGCCTGCTCGATCCGCCAGCAGGTCTCGCCGGGGACCAGCAGCCGTGCGCCCTGCTCGGGCGCACCGACGTCCCCACCCGGCGGGGCGGAGAGCCTGAGCCCGGGATCGGTCCTCGCCTCGCCGCCGCCCGTCACACCGGCAGTCTGCCCGGCGCCGAGGGCGGGGACCAACGCCCACCCCCCGGGACGCCCCGATCGGGTCCTCGGCCGCGGGTGGCCGGGCTCGCCGCCGCGAGCGCGCTCGGGAGCCCGGCGCGCGGCTCCGGACCTCACACCGGAGCACCGGCCGGCGTCTGCCCTCCGAGCCCGAGCGGCGGGCAGCACCGGAACCTGCAGGAGGTCGATCGATGAGCGGCTGGTCGGTGATCGCCGGAGCCGTGTCCACGGGCGTGTTCGCCCTCGCGTCCCTGCCCATGGTGGTCAAGGCGGCACGCACCAGGGACCTCGCGTCCTACAGCGGAGGCAACCTCGCCCTGGCCAATGCCGGGAACGTCATCCACTGGCTGTACCTGGTGCACCTGCCGGTCGGCCCGGTATGGGCGCTGCACGCCTTCAACTCCACCGTGGCCGCGCTCATGTTCAGCTGGTGGCTGCGCGGGCGCCGGCGTCGGGCCACCCTCGGCCCGGACGTCGCCGCGCGTGCCGAGGTGGCCATGTCCGGCCGCGAGACCGTCCGCCGACTTCGATGAGCGACACTGCGACACCGCAGACCTCACCGATCGACCCGCCGAGGCGTCTACCTGCCGTGCTGCCCTTCGAAGAGATCGTCGCCCGCCACGGCGCTACGGTCCTGCGCGTGTGCCGGGCCGGGGTCGGCTCGGTCGACGCCGAGGACGCGTGGTCGGAGACCTTCCTCGCCGCCCTCCGCGCCTACCCCGGGCTCCCGGAGGACACGAACTGGGAGGCCTGGCTGGTGACCGTCGCCCACCGCAAGGCCGTCGACCTGCACCGCGCCGCACGACGCCGGGCCGTGCCCGTCGAGCCGGTCCCCGAACCCGCCGGGGGCGCCGACGGGGCGGACGAGGAGGTCGACCGGCACGGCGACCTGTACGACGCGCTGCGCCGGCTGCCGGACAAGCAACGCCAGGCGGTCGCGTACCACCACCTCGCCGGTCTGCCGCACCGCGAGGTCGCCGCCGTGCTGGGCGGCACCGAAGCGGCCGCCCGTCGAGCCTCGGCCGACGGGATCAGGGCGCTGCGCGCCCGCTACCACGATGTCGGACTGGAGGAGACCGTCGATGGACGACCGTGATCCCGGGCTGTTCGCCCGGCTCGACGACGACCTCGCCCCGGCGTTGGAGCGCCTGCACGCCCGGCTGGTGGCCGAGGCCGAGCACGAGGGACTGCTCGACGTCGCCTACCGCGTCATGGACACACCGGTGGGGCCGCTGCTCCTCGCGGCCACCGAACACGGGCTGGTGCGCGTCGCCTACGCCCGTGAGGACCACGCTGCGGTGCTGGCCACGCTGGCCACCAGGATCGGCCCGCGGGTCCTGCGCGCCCCCGCTCGGCTGGAGGTCGCGGCCCGGCAGGTCGAGGAGTACTTCGCCGGTAGCCGCACGCAGTTCGACATCCCGCTGGATCTCCGGCTGGCCTCAGGGTTCCGGCGCAGCGTGCTCGAGACCCTGCGCACCGTCGACTACGGCACCACCCGCAGCTACGCCGGTGTGGCCGCCGCAGTCGGGAGTCCACGGGCCGTGCGGGCCGTCGGGACCGCCTGCGCGACCAATCCGCTGCCGGTCGTCGTCCCGTGCCACCGCGTCGTCCGCACCGACGGCACGATCGGCGCCTACATCGGTGGCGCCGAGGCCAAGCAGCGCCTGCTCTCCCTCGAAGGCGCCGCCTGACGGTCCGGCAGCGCGGCGGTGCCGGACGACCTCACATCCGACCCCGCCCGAACGTCTGCTCGGTACCGGCACCAGCGCCGGGGACCACGGCGACGCCCCATCGGCGCCCGAGCAGAGAGGACCCACCCCCATGTCCCGGATCGCACTCGTCACCGGATCCACCCGCGGCCTCGGCCGCGCCACCGCCGCAGAGCTCGCCCGTCGCGGCCACACGGTCGTCGTGGCGGGCCGGAACGCCGTCGCTGCCCGGGAGTCGCCGACCGGCTGCGGGACGAGGGGCACGACGCCGCGTACGTCGCCCTCGACGTCACGTCATCGGAGAGCGTCTCTGCAGCCGCCAAGGAGCTCGACTCCCGGTACGGCCGTCTCGACGTGCTGGTCAACAACGCCGGGATCCTTGCGGAGGCGACCGCGCCGGCAACGCAGGAGTTCACCGATCTCGAGGCTTTCGGCCGCACCTGGAGACGAACGTCGCCGGCGCGGTGACCGTCATCGAGCACTTCCTGCCCCTGCTGCGCCGCAGCGAGGCAGCCCGGGTCGTGAACGTCTCCTCGACCGTGGGCTCGCTGACCGACCAGTCCGACCCGGACTCGCCGTACTACGGCATGGTGGTGCCCGGGTACCAGGCGTCGAAGGCCGCGCTGAACAGCATCCCCATCGGCCTGGCGAAGCACCTGGCCGGGAGCTCCGCCAAGGTCACCTCGGTCTGCCCCGGCTGGGTGCAGACCGATCTGGCCCCCGGCAACCGCGAGCAGGCGCCGCTCACACCCGCCCAGGCGGCCGGGGTCGTGGTGCACGCGGCGACGCTGCCGGCCGAGGCGCCGTCGGGCACCTTCCTGGACGCCGACGGCATCGTGCCGTGGTGACCTCCGCCGGCGCGTCGTCCTCGCCGCCGGGCTCCCGGCGCCGGCACGGGCGACCACGCCGTGCGCCGTTCTTGTCGGTACCCCGCACCAGCATGTCTTGGCGGCACCGGTGGGGAACGAGCCGCGGGTGCAGTCCATGGCGGTTCCCGCACGCAGAGGAGGACCAGTGAAGATCGTCGTCACCACGCCCACCGGTTCCGTCGGCTCGCGCGTCGTGCGCCTGCTGCTGCAGGCCGGGCAGCGGCCGACGCTGCTGCTCCGGGACGCCGGCCGGCTCGACCCGGCCACCCGCGCCCTGGTCGACACGGTCGAGGGCGACCAGCGCGACCTCGACGTGGTGCTGCGCGCGACGGAGGGCGCCGACGCCCTGTACTGGGTCAACCCGCCCACCGACGACGACGACCCGATCGAGGCCCAGCGCCGGCTGGGCCGGATCGCCGCCCGCGCCGTGGTCGACAACGGCATCACGCGCACGGTGTTCCAGAGCAGCGTCGGTGCGGAGAAGCGCACGGGTGTCGGGGACATCGACGGCCTGGCCGCCACCGAGGTGGCGCTCGACGGCACCGGCGCCTCGGTCACCCATCTGCGCTGCGGCATGTTCTTCACCAACCTGCTGCTCGACCCGGGCCTCGACGAGGGCGTCTTCCGCGTCGCCCTGCCGGTGGACATGCCCCTGCCGTGGGTCGACCCGCGGGACGTCGGGGACGTCGCCGCCGTGCGCCTACTGTCCACCACCTGGTCCGGGCGGCACGTCCAAGCCGTCCACGGGCCCGAGGACCTCAGCTGGGCCCAGGTCGCGGACGTCGTGGCCGCGGCGACCGGACGCTCCGTTCGCGTCGAGCGCGTGCCCGACGACGCCATCCGTGCCGGGCTGCGGGCCGCGGGCCTCACCGATCCCCAGGTCGAGGCGATCCTCGGCATGAGCACCGGTCTCCGCGACGGGTTCGTCCCGGAGGACGGCCGGAGCCTGGTGACCACGACGCCCGGCACGCTTGCCGCCTGGGCGTACGAGCACGTGAACCGGCAGGTGGCCCCGGCGCTCGCGGGGTGAGCACCGGAGCGGCGTGACGGCGGCCGAGGTGCCGAGGGGCGCGCCGCCGGTCCCTGCCGACCGCGCGGCCCCTGGCGGCCACTGGAACACCTCACGGCCGAGGAGCGCTGGCGCCGACGTGACCGACACGTCCCCGGGGCTGTCCCTGCTCGACCGTTCCCGCACCCGGATCGGCGAGCCCGACGCCGCGGCGCTCCAGGGCAGCGTCGCGCGCGCCGTCCACGCCGAGCAGCTCGGGTTCGAGCGGTTCTGGGTCGCCGAGCACCACGGGGTGCCGGGGATCGCCGGCGCCGCACCGGCAGTGGTGCTGGCCGCCGTCGCCGGCCGGACGACGACGATCCGGCTCGGCTCGGCCGGCGTGATGCTGCCGCACCACCAGCCGCTCGTCGTCGCCGAGCAGTTCGCCACCCTGTCGGCCTTCGCGCCGGGCCGGGTCGACCTGGGGCTGGGCCGCTCCCCCGGGTTCACCGCGCCGGTGCGCCGCGCCCTGCGGGAGGCCGACCGGGACTTCCCGGCCGATCTCGCCGAGCTGCGCGCCTACCTCACCGGCGCGGCGGAGATCACCCTGCACCCGCAGCCCGTCGGCCCGGTGCCGCTGCACGTGCTGGCGACCGGGCGCGGGCTGCAGGTCGCGGCGGAGCTGGGGCTCCCCGTCATCGTCGGCGGCCCGCTGCTGGGCCTGGCCGGCGACCCCGAGCCCGGGCTGGCCGCGCTGGCCGAGTACCGGCGCACCTTCCGGCCCTCCGGGCAGCAGCCGGTGCCGCGCGTCGCGATCAGCCTCGACGTGCTGGTCGCCGACACCCCGGCGGAGGCCGCGGACCTGCTGCTGCCCGAGGCGTGGGCGATGGCCCGGGCCCGCACCACCGGCACCTTCCCAGCGCTGGAGCCGGTGGCCGCCGTCCGCGCCGCGCACCGCACCCCGCGCCAGCAGCAGTACCTCGAGGAGACGGCTGCGGCGGCGGTCGCCGGCACGCCCGCCCAGGTGGAGAGCCGGCTGGCGGAACTGCTCGACCGCACCGGGGCGGCCGAGCTGGTGGCCGCGGGCAGCACCTTCGACCGGGCGGCCCTGGCCGCCTCCGACGCCTCCCTCGCGGCCCTGTTCGGCCGGACGGCCGGTGCCGGCGTCCCCGCCGGCACCGGCTCAGGAGGTGGCAGCGCCCGGTCGGGGCGCCCCGGGCCGGCTCAGAACGCCGGCAGGACGGCGCCCGAGTAGTTCTCCTCGATGAACTGCCGCACCTCGGCGGAGTGCAGCAGCTCCTCCAGCGCGACGATTCGCTCGGCGTCCTCGTCGCCGCTGCGGACCACGAGCAGGTTCGCGTTCGGGTTGCCCTCGGCCTCCTCCAGCGCGAGGGCGTCCTCGGCCGGGGAGAGGTCGGCGTCGATCGCGTAGTTGCCGTTGATCACCGCGGCGTCGACGTCGGCCAGCGAGCGCGGCAGCTGTGCGGCCTCGACCTGCTCGATCTCCAGGCCCTTCGGGTTGCCCTCGATGTCCAGGGCCGTCGGCGCCGAGTCGCCGGTGTCGGCCAGGGTGAGGAGGTCGTTGGCCTCGAGCAGCCGCAGGGCGCGGGCGGCGTTGGTCGGGTCGTTCGGGATCGCGACCGTACCGCCGTCGGGGAGGTCGGCCAGGGTGGTCAGCGAGGCGGAGTAGATGCCCAGCGGCTCGATGTGCACCGGCTCCAGCGCGGTGAAGTCGTAACCGGCGCTGGCCTCCTGCTCCTCCAGGTAGGGCACCGTCTGGAAGTAGTTGGCGTCCAGCGAGCCGTCGTCGAGGGCGACGTTGGGCTGCACGTAGTCGGTGAACTCGATGATCTCCAGGTCCAGGCCGGCGTCGTCGGCGAGCTCCTCGTCGACGAACCGCAGGATCTCCGCGTGCGGCACCGGGGAGGCGCCGACGCGCAGGGGCTCGTCCGCCGCCGACAGCTCGGCCTCCCCACCTCCGCAGGCGGTCAGGCCGAGCAGCGTGGCGGTGGCGACGGCGAGGGTGGTCCGGGTGGGGCGGAGCATGTGCGGGGTTCTCCTAGCGAGAGGTCGGGTGGTGCGGAGGATCAGGCGTGCGCGAGCCGTCGGGCCCAGCGGTCGCCGGCCCACTGGAGCAGCTGGACCAGCACGAGCAGCAGGACGACGGTGACCACGGTGATGTCGGTGCGGAACTGCTGGTAGCCGTAGCGGATGGCGAAGTCGCCCAGGCCGCCGCCGCCGATGGCGCCGGCCATCGCCGAGTAGCTGATGAGGGCGACGACGGTGACCGTGATGCCCGAGACCAGCGACGGCAGCGCCTCGGGCAGCAGCACCGTGCGGACGACGTCGCGCCGGCGGGCGCCCATCGCCAGGGTCGCCTCGACCTTGCCGTGCCCGACCTCCCGCAGGCTGGTCTCCACCAGCCGGGCGAGGAACGGGACGGCGCCGATGGTCAGGGGCACGATCGTCGCCGTCGACCCGATCGTGGTCCCCACGATGCCCCGGGTGACCGGGGCGACGAGCACCAGCAGGATGATGAACGGCAGCGACCGGCCCAGGTTGACCACCAGGCCGAGGACGCGGTGCAGCGCCGGGCTCGGGGAGAGCGCGCCCGGTGCGGTGACGGTGAGCAGCACGCCGAGCGGGACGCCGAGCAGCACGGTGAGCAGCGTGCTCACGCCCACCATGTACAGCGTCTCCCACGTGGCATCGGCCAGCTGCGGGGCGATCCGGTCCCAGTTGCTCACCGCTGCACCTCCGGGGCGTCGAGGAATCGGGGCTCGTCGGGTCCGTCCGGCGGCCCGGCTGCCGGCTGCTCCTGCTCCCGCCACGCCGCCGGCTCGTCGCCGGGGTGGGCGCGCTCGACCAGGGACCCGCCGTCCCGGAGGCGCTGGAGCGCGGGGTCCAGCCGCCCGTCGTCGCCGGTGACCGAGAGCAGCAGCCGACCGAAGCGGCGGCCGGCGACGGTCTCCACCGACCCGCCCACCACCTCGACGTCGAGCCCCAGCTCGCCGGCGAGGGTGCGCAGCACCCGGCCCTCCGGTGCGGCGTCGGTGACGGTGACCCGGACCAGGTCGCCGGCCCGGCCGGCGACGGGTGGGGCCGGGAGCAGCTGGGCGGCCAGCGGTGACCGGGGGCGGGTCAGCACCTCGGTCAGCGGGCCGCCGTCGACGACCCGGCCGCGGTCCATGAGCACCGCGCTGTCGCACACCGCCCGGACCACCGCCATCTCGTGGGTGATGAGCAGAACGGTCAGGCCCAGGTCGGTGCGCACCTGCCGCAGCAGGTCGAGCACACCGGTGGTGCTCGCGGGATCGAGGGCGCTGGTCGCCTCGTCGCAGAGCAGCACCTTCGGCCGGGCGGCCAGCGCGCGGGCGATCGCGACGCGCTGCTTCTGGCCACCCGAGAGCTGCGCCGGCCGGGCGGCGTGCCGGTCGCCCAGTCCCACCAGGTCCAGCAGCTCCGCCACCCGGCGGCGGCGGTCGGCCCGGCCGACGCCGGCGAGCTCCAGGGGGTGCTCGACGTTCCCGGCGGCGGTGCGGGAGTCGAGCAGGTTGAAGTGCTGGAACACCATGCCGACGGTGCGTCGGGCACGCCGCACGCCGTCGGCGTCGAGGTCGGTGAGCGGCTGACCGTCGACGACCACCCGCCCCGACGTCGGCCGCTCCAGCAGGTTGACCAGCCGGGCGAGGGTGCTCTTGCCGGAGCCGCTGGGGCCCACGACGCCGGCGAACTCGCCGTCGGCGACCGACAGGCTCACGCCGTCGACGGCGACGACCTCGGGTGCCCCCCGGCGCGCGGGGAAGACCTTGCGGACGTCGGACAGCTCGATCACGGGGGCCTCTGGATGGCTCGGCGGGGCAGGGCGCGGACGGGGCCCGGACCGGCGCGGTGGCGCGCGCCGACGACGGGCGGCGCGCGGTGTCTCCGCGAAGGGTGGGCGGCGCGGCGCGCTAGAGCAGGCTCGCCGTGCGCAGGAGGTCGACGGCGCGACGACGCGTCAACGCAACACTCCTCGGCACCCGTCGAGCATGCCGCGCCGCTCGGCCGGCTGCCAGCGGGGCGGGCAAATGTGAGAGAACGCTCAACCAGATGGTCGTGCGGTTCAGTGATCGACCAGCGGAGACGTCGCCTCGGCGCTCGCCGCCGCCCGCCGCGGAACCCCCGGCCGGAGCGCGTCGATCAACCGGTCGTCGAGGGCCGCCGCTCCCCCGGTGACCACCACGGTCGCCGTCCACTCGGTCAGCTCCGTGTTCTGGCCCTGAACGGGTCGGGCCGGCCCCTGCACCCGGAGCGTCGACCAGTCCGGGTCCGCTCCCGCAGCGGCGGCCATCACCCGCAGCTGCCCGCGGAGCCCGGCGGTCACCCGGTCCCGGTCGGAGAACGGCACAGCAGCGGCAGCGCGGTACATCATCGCCCCAGGGTCTGCCCATTTCGGCTGCCCACTACACATATTCAGCGCCCTCGTCACCCCGCGGCACCCCGCCGGTAACCGCGCGTCGGCGGAACGGCTCAGATGAACGGCACCACGACCGCGACGGTGAGCACCGCCAGGCCGAGCGAGAGGTGGCGGTAGTTCTTGTACCAGGGCTTGCCGCGGAGCTCCCCGGACTCCTCGCGCCACGTCTGCCGGTCGAACACCACCTCGGCGATCTTCTCGCGGTCCGGCGCCTCGGTGGACAGCGTGATGGCCACCAGGGTGACCACGCTCAGGAGGAGCATGATCCCGGTCGCGTACAGGAACTGGACGCCGTACAGCTCGAAGATCTCCCCGGTGACGAAGCCGATCACCCCGATGGGGACCACGACGACCAGCGTCCAGAAGGCGGCCGGCGCGGTGGCGCGCTTCCAGAAGATGCCGCCGAGCAGGACAACGACGATCGGCATCGTCACGTAGCCGAGGAACGACTGGAAGTACTGGACGATCGTGTCGAACTGCAGGATGACCGGCGCCCAGGCCACCGCGATGAGCATGAAGATGCCGACGAGCACCCGGCTCATCAGCAGCAGCCGCTTCTCGCTGTACTCCTTGTCACGGGTCTTGACGAAGTCGTTGATCACCAGGCTCGCGGCCCCGTTCAGCACCGAGTCCAGGGTGGACATCAGGGCGGCGAGCAGCGCGGCGACGATCAGCCCGCGCAGGCCGACGGGGATGAACTCGAAGATCAGCGAGGGCCAGGCGAGGTCCGGGTTCTCCAGGTCGGGGAAGACGTCGCGGGCGAGGATCCCGGGGAAGATCAGCAGCACGAGCAGCGGCAGCTGCATCAGGCCGGCGAACAGCGCCCCCCACCTGCCGTGGTCCAGGTTCTTCGCCGCCAGCACCCGCTGGACGACGACGTGGTTGGCGACCCAGACGTAGAAGCCGAGCCAGATCGCCCCGGTGAAGATGCCCGGCCACGGCAGGAAGTCGTCGTCGGGTGGAGGCGCGATGGTGAAGCCGTCCTCCGGCGCGAGCTCGGGGAACACCGACCACTGGAAGTCGAACTCCCGGAACACGATGACGAAGATGATGCCGGCCGCCAGGAACAGCAGCACGCCCTGGATCGTGTCGGTGATCATCACCGCCCGCAGCCCGCCGAGGATGACGTACACGCCCGCCAGCACGGCGATCGCCACGATGTGCACGATCATCGGGACGTCGGGGAACAGCAGGTTCAGTACCAGCGCGCCGGCGATCATGCCCCCGGCGGAGTCGATGAGCATGCCCGTGAGCACCGTGAACCCGGAGAACGCGTACCGGGAGCGCCGGTCGTACCGCCGTTCGAGGAACTCCGGGACGGTGCTGATCTTCGACTGCAGGTAGATCGGCAGGATGAGCACCGCGAAGACCAGCAGGACGAGCGTGGCCATCCACTCGAAGTTCCACACCGCGATCCCGGTGTCGTAGCCGGCTCCGGCCAGCCCCAGGAACTGCGTGCCCGAGAAGTTGGTGACGATGAGCGAGAAGCCCACGAGCGGCCACGCCATGCCGCGGCCGGCGAGGAAGTAGTCGTCGGAGTCCGAGGTCCGCCGGGACACCCAGTAACCGATCCCGATGATCATGACCACGTAGGCGCCGATGACCACGAGGTCAACGGTCGCGAGGTCGAATTCCGGCATGGCACCGCCCTCCCCCTGCGCCTCGTCGCGCAC
Organism: Blastococcus sp. SYSU DS0828; assembly: GCF_054050975.1. Taxonomy (NCBI): domain Bacteria; kingdom Bacillati; phylum Actinomycetota; class Actinomycetes; order Geodermatophilales; family Geodermatophilaceae; genus Blastococcus; species Blastococcus sp. SYSU DS0828. Next base: position 157,060 of record NZ_JBJHAK010000001.1, read on the forward strand.
CGTCCAAGTTGGCGGAAGAGCGGGCCTCCCGCGACTCGGAACCGGGTCGCCTCGGCGCCGCCGCCCGGCCGGTCAGCCGGGAGCGAGCAGCGCCACCACCTGGCAGCGGATCTCGAGGTCCTCGCGGGCGGTCACCACCACCGTCCGCGCCGGCGCGCCGTCGCGTTGTCCGCTGCACGCCGACGGCTCCAGCGGTCGGGGGCGAGGGTGTCCAGGTGAACTCCCGGCGCCGTCGTCAGCCGGTGAGCTCGGCCATCATGCGCAGGGTCTCCGGAGAGCCACCGACCAGCATCGTGGTGACGAGCGACTCCTCCCAGGCCGCGAGGTCGTCGGCGATCTTGGCCCGTGACCCCACGAGCGCCACCTTCTCCACCATCGCCAGCGGGACGGCCGCCGCCGCCTCGTCCCTCCGGCCGGCCAGGTACAGCTCCTGGATGCGAGCGCACTCGGCCTCGAAGCCCATGCGCGCGAAGACCTCGTAGTGGAAGTTCACACCCCGGGCACCCATCCCGCCGACGTAGAGGGCGAGCATCGGCCGCACGCGGTCGGCCGCGGCGTCGACGTCGTCGGCCACCTCCACCTGGACCATGCAGGCGACCTCGAAGCCGTCGGCGCCCCGGCGGGCCCCCGGGCGGGCGAAGCCCTCGGCGAGCGACTCCCGGTAGTGCCCGTCGTCGTGCGGTGAGTAGAACAGCGGGATCCAGCCGTCGGCGATCTCCGCGGCCAGCGCCACGTTCTTCGGCCCCTCGGCCGCCAGCAGGACCGGGATGTCGGTGCGGAGCGGGTGCACGGTCGGCCGCAGCGACTTCCCCAGCCCGGTGCCGCCCGGGAAAGGGATGCGGTAGTGCTCGCCGTCGTGGCGCACGGGCTGCCGCGCGAACACCTGCCGCAGCACCTCGACGTACTCCCGGGTGCGGGCGAGCGGCCTGGGATAGGGCTGGCCGTACCAGCCCTCCACCACCTGCGGCCCGGAGACCCCGAGGCCCAGGACGAACCGCCCGCCGGAGAGGTGGTCCATCGTCAGCGCCGCCATGGCGGTGGCCGTCGGCGTCCGGGCGGACATCTGCACCACCGAGGTGCCGAGCCGCAACCGGGTGGTCGCGCTGCCCAGCCAGGCCAACGGGGTGAGGGCGTCGGACCCGTACGCCTCCGCGGTCCACACCGACTCGAAGCCCAGGCGCTCGGCCTCGGCGACCAGCTCGGCCTGACCCGGCGGCGGCCCGGCCCCCCAGTACCCCAGCGACAGCCCCAGCCTCATCGAGCCCCCTCCTGTCCGGCGTGCCGTGCGACGGCGGTCGACCGGCGTGGGCGCCGGCGACGAGGCGCGACGTTAGCGCAGCGGGTTGTTGTGCGGGTCACACCCGGCTGATAGACCTGACGGCGTCGTCAAGTTCGGCCGGTGGCGCTGCCGTCGGCCATTCCCACCGGGAGTTCCGATGCGCTTCACCGACGAGCACCACGCCTTCCGGAAGCTGGTGCGCGACGTCGTCGACCGGGAGATCGCCCCCCACGTCGACGAGTGGGAGGCGGCGGGCACCTTCCCGGCCCACGAGCTGTTCCCGAAGCTCGGCGAGCTCGGCCTGCTGGGGCTTGAGTACGACCCCGAGTACGGCGGGCAGGGCGCCGATCACCTGTTCAGCGTGATCCTGTGCGAGGAGCTGCACCGTTCCGGGTGCGCCGGCGTGCCGATGGCGATCGGCGTGCAGACCATGATGGCGACGCCGTCCCTGCACGAGTTCGGCAGCGACGAGCTCAAGCACCGCTACCTGGAGCCCGCGATCCGGGGCACCGCCGTCTGCTCCATCGCGGTGACCGAGCCCGGCGCCGGCTCCGACGTCGCCGGGCTGCGCACCCGCGCGGTGCAGGACGGCGACGAGTGGGTCATCAACGGCAGCAAGCTGTACATCACCAACGGCACCCAGGCCGACTGGCTGTGCCTGCTGGCCCGCACCTCCGACGAGGGCGGGCACCGCGGGATGAGCCAGATCATCGTGCCCACCGACGTCCCCGGCTTCGCCGTCTCCCGGAAGCTCGACAAGCTGGGCAACCGCTCGTCCGACACCGCCGAGCTGTACTTCGAGGACGTGCGGGTGCCGGTGTCGAACACCATCGGCACGGTCGGCCGCGGCTTCCAGCAGCAGATGTCGCAGTTCGTGGTGGAGCGCATGTTCGCCGCCTACGGCGCGGTGGGCAGCTGCCGGATGGCGCTGGAGCGCACCCGGGACCACCTCCAGCAGCGCCAGGCCTTCGGCGGGCCGCTGCTGGCCAGCCAGTACATCGCCTTCCGGCTGGCGGAACTCGCCGCGCAGGTCGACCTGCTGCAGTCGCACAACTACGCGTGCGCGGAGGCCTACCTGAACGGCGAGGACACCACCCGCCAGGCCACGGTGGCCAAGCTGACCGCCGGCCGGCTGCTGCGCGAAGTGGCCGACACGTGCCTGCAGTTCCACGGCGGCATGGGCTACATGGAGGAGACCTGGACCGCCCGGTTCTTCCGGGACAGCCGGCTCGCCTCGATCGGCGGCGGCGCCGACGAGGTGATGCTGCAGGTGCTCGCCCGGATGCAGGGGTTCTCCGCGTGAGCGACCGCAGCGCCCTGCTGGCCGCCCTGGTCGACGACCTCACGGCCGAGTCCGCCGACCTCGACGCCCGGGTGGCGCCGCTCGACGACGCCGGGTGGCGCACGCCCACCCCCGCGGCCGGCTGGGACGTCCGCGACACGATCAACCACCTGCGGTTCTTCGACCGGGACGCCCTCCTGGCCGTGACCGACCCCGCCGGGTTCGCCGCCCTGGTCGAGGGGCTCGGCGACGCAGCCGGCGACTACGTCGAGCGGCGCACCGCCGAGGGCCGGGACACGCCCCCCGCGGAGGTCCTCGCCGACTGGCGGGCCGGCCGGGAGGCGCTGGCAGCCGCCCTCCGCGCGACCGACCCCGGCGTGCGGGTGCCGTGGTTCGGCCCGCCGATGAGCCCGGCGTCGTTCGTGACCGCCCGGCTGATGGAGACGTGGGCGCACGGTCAGGACGTCGTCGACGCCCTCGGGCAGGACCGCCCGGGCACACCGCGGCTGCGCTCGGTCGCCGAGATCGGCGTGCGCGCGCGGCCCTTCTCCTACGCCGTCCGCGGGCTGCCGGTGCCCGACCGCGCGGTCCGCGTGGAGCTGACCGGGCCCGGTGGCGAGCGGTGGACGTGGGGGCCCGCGGACGCCGCCGACACCGTCCGCGGCCCGGCGCTGGACTTCTGCCTGCTGGTGACCCAGCGCCGGCACCGCGACGACCTCGCCCTGGAGGTCACCGGGCCGGCCGCGCAGGAGTGGATGTCGATCGCGCAGGCCTTCGCCGGTCCCCCCGGCGCGGGTCGGCAGCCGCTGGGCGGTGCCCGGTGACCGCACCCCTCCGCATCGCCAACGTCTCCGGTTTCTACGGCGACCGGCACAGCGCCATGCGCGAGATGCTGGACGGCGGCGAGGTCGACGTCCTCACCGGCGACTACCTCGCCGAGCTGACCATGCTCATCCTCGGCCGGCAGAAGGCCGAGGACCCGGCCGCCGGGTACGCCCGCACCTTCCTCTCCCAGCTGGAGGAGTGCCTGGGCACGGCGCTGGAGCGCGGCGTCCGGATCGTCAGCAACGCGGGCGGGCTCAACCCGCAGGGGCTCGCGGCGGCGGTCACCGAGCTCGGCCGGCGCCTCGGGACGCCGGTGCGGGTGGCCACGGTCGGTGGCGACGACCTGCTGCCCCGCCTCGCGGACCTGCGCGACCGCGGCCTGCTCCGCGCCGGTGACACCCCACCCGGGGACGGCGAGGTTCCCGACGCCCTCACCGCCAACGCCTACCTCGGGTGCCGGGGGATCGTCCGGGCCCTGCAGGGCGGCGCGGACGTCGTCGTCACCGGCCGGGTCACCGACGCCAGCCTCGTCGTCGGCCCGGCGGCCTGGCACCACGGCTGGGGGCCCGACGACCTGGACGCGCTCGCCGGGGCCACCGTCGCCGGGCACGTCCTGGAGTGCGGCGCCCAGGCGACGGGCGGGAACTTCAGCTTCTTCGCCGAGCTGCTCGACGCCGACCCCGCGGCGCTGGACTCCATCGGCTTCCCGCTGGCCGAGATCGCCGCCGACGGCACCTCGGTGATCACCAAGCACCCGGGCACGGGCGGGGCGGTCACCGTGGAGACGGTCACCGAGCAGCTGCTCTACGAGCTCACCGGCAGCGCCTACGGCGGCCCCGACGTCGTCACCCGCTTCGACGGCCTGCGGCTGCGGCAGGCCGGCCCCGACCGGGTCGAGATCACGGGCGCCCGCGGGCTGCCCGCCGGGGAGTGGCTCAAGGTGGCCGTCAACCGCCTCGGCGGCTTCCGGAACTCCATGACCCTGCCGCTGACCGGTCTGGACGTCGAGCGCAAGGCGGAGCTGCTGCGCCGCCAGCTCGCCCCCGCGCTCGAGGCGATCGAGGACGTCACGGTGGCGCTCGCCCGCACCGACTCGCCGGATGCGGCGGTGCAGGAGGAGGCCGCGGCCCTGCTGCACGTCACGGTCAAGGACTGCGACCGCCGGAAGGTGGGCAAGGGCTTCACCGTCCCGGTGATCGAGCTCGGCCTGGCCAGCATCCCGGGCTTCCACGCCACCGCCGCGCCGCCCAGCCCCTCGCCGTACGGGGTGTACTCGGCGGCCTGGGTGCCGGCCGGGGAGGTGCCGCAGGTCGTCGGCCTGCCCGACGGGACGACGGAGACGCTGTCCCCGGCCCCCGCGGCGGCTCCCGGCGCGCCGCCGCCCGACCCTGTCGCCGCGCCGACGTGGGCGGGCGACGCCACCACCGCGGCCGTCCCGCTCGGCCGGGTCGCCGGTGCCCGCAGCGGCGACAAGGGCGGGGCGGCGACCCTGGGCGTCTACGCGCGCTCCGACGACGGCTACGCCTGGCTCGCCGCGTTCCTCACCCCCGACCGGCTGCGGGCGCTGCTCCCCGAGGCCGCCGCCCTCCCGGTCACCCGCGAGCTGCTGCCCGGCCTGCGGGCGCTGCTGTTCCAGCTACCCGGTCTCCTCGGCGACGGCGTCGCCGCGGGCACCCGGTTCGACCCCCAGGCCAAGGCCGTGGGCGAGTGGCTGCGCTCCCGCGTGGTCGACGTCCCGGCCCGGCTGCTGCCCCCGGAGGTGGGCTCATGACGATGCTGGACGAACGGGCCGCGAGCAACCGCGCGGCCCTGCTGGAACGACTGGCCGAGCTGGAGGTGGAGCGCGGCCGCGCCAACGCCGGCGGCGGCGAGAGCGCCGTGGCCCGGCACCGCGACCGGGGCAAGCTCACCGTGCGGGAACGGATCGAGCTGCTGCTCGACCGCGACAGCCCCTTCCTGGAGCTCTCCCCCTACGCCGCCTGGGGCACCGACTTCCCCGTCGGCGCGAGCACCGTCACCGGCATCGGCGTCGTCGAGGGCGTGGAGGTGATGATCTCCGCCAACGACCCGACGGTCCGCGGCGGCACCTCCAACCCGTACACGCTGCGCAAGTCGCAGCGCGCGCACGACATCGCCGAGACCAACCGGCTGCCGTTCGTCAGCCTGGTCGAGTCCGGCGGTGCGGACCTGCCCACCCAGTCGGAGATCTTCATCCCCGGCGGCCGCGGCTTCCGCAACCTCACCCGGCTCTCCGCCCAGGGCATCCCCACCGTCGCGCTGGTCTTCGGCAACAGCACCGCGGGGGGCGCCTACGTCCCCGGGATGAGCGACCACGTGGTGATGATCGACGGGCGCAGCAAGGTGTTCCTGGCCGGACCGCCGCTGGTGAAGATGGCCACCGGCGAGGAGGCCGACGAGGAGTCCCTCGGCGGGGCGTCGATGCACGCCCGCGTCTCCGGCAGCGCCGACCACCTCGCCGTCGACGAGGTCGACGCCATCCGGCTGGGCCGGCAGATCGTGCGCAACCTCAACTGGCGCAAGCGGGGCCCGGGCCCCTCACGCCCGGCCGACCCCCCGCTGCACGACCCCGAGGAGCTGCTCGACCTGGCGCCCGCCGACCTGCGGCAGCCGCTGGACCCGCGCGACGTGCTCGCCCGCATCGTCGACGGCAGCCGCTTCGACGAGCACAAGCCGCTGTACGGCACCTCCCTGGTCACCGGGTGGGCGAGCATCCACGGCTACCCGATCGGCGTGCTGGCCAACGCCCGCGGCGTGCTGTTCCGGCAGGACGCCGAGAAGGCCGCGCAGTTCATCCAGCTGGCCAACCAGACCGACACCCCGCTGCTGTTCCTGCAGAACACCACCGGCTACATGGTCGGCACCGAGTACGAGCAGGACGGGATCATCAAGGCCGGGTCGCAGATGATCAACGCGGTCTCGAACAGCGCGGTCCCGCACATCACCGTCAACATCGGCGCCTCCTACGGCGCCGGCAACTACGGCATGTGCGGCCGCGCCTACGACCCCCGCTTCCTCTTCACCTGGCCCAACGCCAAGAGCGCGGTCATGGGCGCCGCCCAGCTCGCCGGCGTGCTCGACATCGTCGGCCGGGCCAGCGCCCGGGCCCGCGGCCGCGACTACGACGAGGAGGCCGCGGCCGCCATGCGCGCCGCGGTGGAGCAGCAGATCGAGGCGGAGTCACTGGCGCTGTTCCTCTCCGGCCGGCTCTACGACGACGGCATCATCGACCCCCGCGACACCCGCACCGTCCTCGGGCTGGCGCTCTCGGCGATCTCCAACGCACCGGTCCGAGGGCTCCACGACGGATGGGGGGTGTTCCGGCTGTGAGCCGCACCCTGAGCTGCGTCCTGGTCGCGAACCGGGGCGAGATCGCGCGGCGGGTCTTCACCACCGCCCGCGCCATGGGCCTGCGCACGGTGGCGGTGCACTCCGACGCCGACGCCGACGCGCCGTTCGTCCGCGAGGCCGACGTCGCCGTCCGGCTGCCCGGCAGCACGCCCGCCGAGACCTACCTGCGCGCCGACCTCGTGGTGGCCGCCGCGCTGCGGGCCGGCGCCGACTGCGTCCACCCCGGCTACGGCTTCCTCTCCGAGAACGCCGACTTCGCCCGTGCGGTCGCAGCGGCGGGGCTGGTGTTCGTCGGCCCCGACCCCGAGGCCGTCGAGGCCATGGGCAGCAAGCTCGCCGCGAAGGAGCTGATGAGCCGCGCCGGGGTGCCGACCCTGCCGAGCGTGGACGCCACGGGGCTGTCCGGCGACACCCTGGAGAAGGCCGCCGGTGAGGTGGGCTACCCACTGCTGGTCAAGGCCTCCTTCGGCGGGGGTGGCCGCGGCATGCGGGCCGTGCGCGGGCCGGACGAGCTGGCCGACGCGGTGGCCGGCGCCGGCCGGGAGGCGGCCTCGGCCTTCGGCGACGGCACCGTCTTCCTCGAACGCCTGGTCGAGCGGCCGCGGCACGTCGAGGTGCAGGTGTTCGGCGACCGGCACGGCACCACGGTGGCGCTGTTCGAGCGGGAGTGCTCCATCCAGCGCCGGCACCAGAAGGTCGTCGAGGAGGCCCCCTCCCCCGCCGTCGGCCCCGAGCTCCGGGCCCGGCTGCAGGAGGCCGCGGTGGCCGCCGCGCGGGCGATCGGCTACGTCGGCGCCGGCACGGTGGAGTTCCTGCTCGACGAGTCGGGCGAGTTCTTCTTCCTCGAGATGAACACCCGGCTGCAGGTCGAGCACCCGGTCACCGAGGCGGTCACCGGGCTGGACCTGGTCCGCCTGCAGTTCGACGTCGCCGCCGGCCGTCCGCTGCCGGCGGCGGCCGTGTCGGCCACGTCGTCCGGCTCGGCGATCGAGGTGCGGCTCTACGCCGAGGACCCGGCGCGCGGCTGGCTGCCGCAGTCGGGGCGGCTCGCCGACTTCGCGATCCCGGCCGACACCGCCTTCCGCACCACCGCCGGGCCCGGCATCCGGGTCGACAGCGGGGTGGAGGCCGGCGGCGAGGTCGGCGTGCACTACGACCCGATGCTGGCCAAGGTCATCGCCTGGGCGCCCGACCGGTCGTCGGCGGCGCTGGCGCTGGCCGGGGCGCTGGCCCGGGCGCGGTTGCACGGGCTGACCACCAACCGCGACCTGCTGGTGCGCGTGCTGCGCAGCGAGGCCTTCCTCGCCGGGGAGACCGACACGGGGTTCCTCGACCGGCACGGGCTGGCGCAGCTGGCCGCCCCGCTGGTCGACGAGGCCGCCCGGCGCCGGCACGCCGTCGTGGCCGCGCTGGCCGGGGCGGCGCTGCGGCGGGCCGGCGCGCCGGTGCTGGGCGGGCTGCCGTCGGGCTGGCGCAACAACCCCACGGCCCCGCAGGTCACGGTCTTCGACACCGGCACGGTGCGCTACCGGATCGGCTCGGCAGGCGTCACCGCCGACGTGGACGGCGAGCCCGTGCCGCTCACAGTCCTCGGTACGTCGGTCCCGGCCCCCGGCCGGGTGCGGCTGGACCTCGAGCTCGGCGGGCTGCGCAGCACCTACGACGTGCACGCCGACGGCGACCGCTGGCACGTCGACGGTCCCGAGGGCGGCAGCACGCTGGTCGAGCAGCCCCGGTTCCCGGAGCCGGGCGCCGCCGTGCAGCCCGGATCCCTCACCGCCGCCATGCCCGGAACCGTGGTCCGGGTGGCGGTGGCCGAGGGCGAGCAGGTCGCCGCGGGCCAGCTGGTGCTGGTCCTGGAGGCCATGAAGATGGAGCACCCCGTGGTCGCGCCGGCCGACGGGGTGGTCACCCACCTGCACGCCGACGTGGGCCGGCAGGTGGAGACGGGCGCGGTCCTCGCGGTCGTCGGCGAACCCCCCGCACCGCAGACCGAGACCGAAGGGAACAGCCATGCGTCCTGACCTGTCCGGGGTCGACCCCCTGGAGCTCAACCTCGCGACCCGCTTCTCGGTCGGCGACATGCTGACCCGCACCGCCCAGCTGTTCGCCCACCGCACCGCGATCGTCGACGGCGACGAGGAGATCGGCTACGCGCGGCTCGACGGGGCGGCCGAGGCGTTCGGTCGCGGCCTGCTCGACGCCGGCGTGGGCCGCCAGGAGCCCGTTGCCTTCCTGCTGGGCAACTCGTGGCGCTTCGCCGCCAGCTTCTTCGGCTGCGCGAAGGCGGGGCTGGTGGCGCTCCCGGTGAACCTGATGCTGGCACCGGAGGACATCGGCTGGATCCTCGCCGACTCCGGCACCCGCACCGTCGTCGCCGATCCGCCGTTCCTCCCGCTGCTGGAGGCGGTGCTGCCGCAGCTGCCGCAGATCACCACGGTGATCGTGACCGGCGACCAGGCCCCGGCGTCGGTCGCCGGCCGCGACGTGCGGCGCTGGGACGACGTCGCCACCGACCCCACCCCGGTCCAGGTGATCGTCGAGGACCGCGACACCCTGCACTGCCTCTACACCTCGGGTACCACGGCCCGGCCCAAGGGCGTGCTCACCAGCCACCTCTCGGTGCACGTGGGCGTGCTGAGCAACGCGCTGCAGACCGGCCACCGGCGGGGGGACGAGTTCTCCGTCCTGCCGATCGTGCTCCCCCTGTTCCACACGACCGCGCTGGACACCCTCCTGCTGCCGATCCTGCTCACCGGCGGCACCGCCGTGCTCCCCCGCGGGTTCGAGCCGGAGGGCTTCCTCGAGGTCGTGGAGCAACGGCGGGCGACGCACCTGATGCTGCTGCCGATGATGTACGGCGCGCTCCTGGCCTCCCCCGGGATCCGGACCCGCGACCTCTCCTCGGTGCGGCTGTGCATCTACGCCATGGCCCCCATGCCCCAGGAGCGGATCACCGCGATCGCCGCCGCCTTCCCCAACGCCCAGGTGCTGCTCGGCTCCGGGCAGACCGAGTGCGTACCCGCGACGGTGTTCCAGTGGCCGGCGCACCAGGAGACCAAGGCGGCGTCCTGGGGTCCGTCCACGGTCACCGTCGACACCCGGATCATGGACCCGGCCGGCGCCCTGCTGCCCGCGGGCGAGACCGGCGAGATCGTCTACCGCGGCCCGCACGTGATGAGCGGCTACTGGAACAACCCGGCCGCCAACACCGCCGCGTTCGCGCACGGCTGGTTCCACAGCGGCGACGTCGGCCACCTCGACGACGAGGGCGTCGTCTGGTTCACCGACCGGGTCAAGGACATGGTGAAGACCGGCGGCGAGAACGTCTCCTCGGTGGAGGTGGAGCGGGTGCTGCTGGCCTCCTCCGAGATCGCCGAGGCGGCGGTCATCGGGGTGCCGGACGACCGCTGGGGCGAGGCAGTGACCGCGGTGGTCGTGCCGGCCGACCCGGACACCGACCCGGTCGCGCTGGCCGAGCGGCTGCTCGCCCACTGCAGGCAGCACCTGGGCGGCTTCCAGGTGCCCAAGCGGATCGAGGTCCGCGCCGGGCTGCCGAAGACGGCGACCGGGAAGATCCAGAAGCACGAGCTGCGGGACGAGTTCCGTGCCTGACGACCGCCTGGTCCAGGTCGCCCGGCGGGGGCCGGCCGCCGTGCTGACGCTGGACTCCCCGCACAACCGCAACGCGCTCTCGCGTGCCCTGGTCGAGCAGCTCCACGCGGCGCTGGGTGCGGCACTGGCCGACGCCGCCGTCCGCGTGGTGGTGCTGACCGGGGCGGGCCCGGTGTTCTGCTCGGGCGCCGACCTGAAGGAGCAGCGGGCCGGCGGGGCTCCCGGCGCGGTCGGCCTGCCGGAGGTGCTGACCCTGCTCCTGACGGGGCCCAAGCCCGTGGTCGCCCGGGTGAACGGGCCGGCGCGGGCCGGTGGACTCGGCCTGATCGCGGCCTGCGACCTCGCGGTGGGCCCCGCGGCGGCGACCTTCGCGTTCAGCGAGGTCAGGATCGGTGTGGCGCCGGCGATCATCGCCGTCCCCGTCCTGCGGCGGATGGACCCGCGGGCGGCGCGGGAGCTGTTCCTCACCGGCGAGCCGTTCGACGGTGCCCGGGCCGGGGCGGCCGGTCTGCTCGACCGGGTCGTGCCCGACGACCGGCTCGACGCCGCCGTCGACGAGCTCGTGGAGCAGCTCGGCCGCGGCGCCCCGGAGGCGCTCGCGGTCACCAAGCGGCTGCTGCGCGAGCTGCCCGGCGCCGACCTCCAGGACGACTTCCGCCGCATGGCGGAGGTGTCCGCCGAGCGGTTCGCCTCGGCCGAGGCGCGGGAGGGCATCGCCGCGCTGCTGGAGAAGCGCCGACCGGCCTGGGGCCTCGACGCCTGAGCTCAGCCGGGGCGACCGGCCCCGCCGTCCGGCCAGGCGGCGGGCGGCAGGCCGATCGCCCCGGCCCAGAGCCGCGTCAGGACGTCCACGGCGGCGTCCTCGTCCAGGTCCTCCACGGGGTCCTGCCACAGGTGCGCGAACGACTCGACCATCGCGCCGAGGGCGCTGGCCGTGGCCCGCGGCGGAAGGGTGCGGTCGGCCAGCCCCAGCTCCTGCAGCCGAAGCAGACCCTCCATCCCGCGGCGCACGAAGGCCTCGCGGACGTCGACCCGCAGCCGCCGGAACTCCTCACGGGTGTCGGCCAGCGAGTCGAGCACCCGGAGGATGCGGGCGTGCCGGGTGACGGCGCCGAGGTAGAGCCGGTTGGCCGCCTCGATCCGCCCGTACGCGTCGTCCGGCGGCAGCCGCGAGCCGACGGTCGTCGCGGCGAACACGTCCTCGACGACGACGGCCACGATCGCCCGGAGCAGCGACTCCTTCGAGTCGAACCAGGTGTAGAAGGTGCCGTGCGAGACGCCGGCCCGCTCCGCCACCAGGTCGATCCGGACGTCGGCGAACCCGCGCTCCTCGAACAGCTCGCGTCCGGCCTGCAGCAGGGCGGCCCGCGTCCGCCGGCCCCGGTCGGTCACCGGCAGCTGCTCCTGCTCCGCGCCTGGCATGCCACCTCCGAGAGAACCGGGCCGGAGCAGCCTGCCACACCGCGTCCGCGAGCCGGCGCACGCCGCCGACCCCGCCGGGGCGCCCACTAGGCCGTGGCCGTCGTCCACGGGGCGGCCGGAGGGCGCGCGACCCGCGTCGCGCATCATCGACTCCTCCGGCGGGCGGCCGGTCGCCCTCCCCCAGCAGATCGCGAGTGAGCATGCACGAGATGTCGTCCGGTGCCCCGGCGGGTACCGCGGGGCCGGGGACCAACTGGGCCGGGAACGTCTCCTACCGCGCGGCGCGGCTGCACCGGCCGACCAGCCTCGCCGAGCTGCAGGCCGTCGTCGCCGCCGGCCACCGGGTCAAGGCGCTCGGCTCGCGGCACTGCTTCAACGACATCGCCGACACCACCGCCGAGCTGGTGGCCCTCGACGCGCTGCCCGGCGAGGTGACGGTCGAACGGGGCAGCGACGAGGCCGGCGGCGTCGCCTGGATCCCCGGTGGCGCGCGCTACAGCGAGGTGGTGCCCCGCCTGGCCGAGCAGGGTTTCGCGCTGCACAACCTCGCCTCGCTGCCGCACATCACCGTCGTGGGGGCCACGGCCACCGGAACGCACGGGTCGGGCAACCGGAGCGGCTCGCTCAGCACCGCGGTGGCGGGTCTGGAGCTCGTCCGGTCCGACGGCGAGCGAGTGACGCTGGGGGCCGGCCACCCCGACCTCGCCGGCGCCGTCGTCCACCTGGGTGCGCTCGGGGTGGTGACCCGGATCGGCCTGCGCTTCCAGCCGACCTTCCAGGTCCGCACCACCGTCTTCGTCGGGCTGACCTGGGACCGGCTGTTCGCCGACTTCGACGCGGTGGCCGACGCCGCCTACAGCGTCAGCGTGTTCACCGACTGGCACGAGGTGACGCAGGTGTGGGTGAAGGCGCGCACCGACGAGCACGACGTCACGCCGGAGGAGTTCTTCGGCGCCCGGGCCGCGACGGAGCCCACGCACATGCTGCCCGGCACCCCGGTCGAGAACCTGACCGACCAGCTCGGCCTGCCCGGCGAGTGGCACGAACGGCTGCCGCACTTCCGGACCGGCTTCACCCCCAGCAACGGCGACGAGCTGCAGACCGAGTACTTCGTCCCGCGCCGGTACGGGCAGCAGGCCTGCGACGCGCTGCGCTCCCTCGCGCCGCGGATCGCCCCGCTCCTCCAGGTGAGCGAGCTGCGCACCGTGGCGGCGGACGACCTGTGGCTGAGCCCGGCCTACGGCGGGGACGTCCTGGCGCTGCACTTCACCTGGCTGCCCGAGGAGGCGCCCGTGCGCGCCCTGCTGCCGGAGATCGAGGCGGCGCTGCGCCCCTTCGGCGCCCGACCGCACTGGGGGAAGCTCTTCACCACGGGCGCCGACGAGCTCGCCGCGCTGTACCCGCGGATGCCCGCGTTCCGGGAGCTGGTCCGCCGCTTCGATCCGCGTGGCGCCTTCCGCAACGACTTCCTGGACCGGACCGTCGCCGCGTTCGGGTGACGGTCAGCCGGGGCCGGCGTCCCGGGCGACGCCGAGGTGGTGCGCCGCGGCCTCGCCCAGCGAGACGGCGTCCACGGCCACGGTGACCACGGTGGCGCCCTCCGCGGCGAAGCCCGCCGCCTCCTCGCCGCTGCGGGCGTGCACCCCCACGGGAACCCCGGCGGCCCGCGCCCGGGCGATGATCGAGGAGAGGACGGTGCGCAGCTCGGTCCGCCGGTCGGCGCCGGTCAGCTCCAGCGACAACGCGAGGTCGCCGGGGCCCACGTAGAGACCGTCGATGCCCTCCACGCGGAGGACGGCGTCGAGATCGGCGAGCATGGACGCCGCCTCCACCATCACGAACACCAGCGGCTCCTCCGCCCCGCCGGAGAGCCGGCCGACCGACCGTCCCCCGCCCGGCGCGTACCGGCAGGCGGCGACGATCTCGCGGGCGTGCTCGGCGTCACGGACGTTGGGCACGATCACGCCACCGGCGCCGAGATCCAGGGGCCGCCCGACGTCGGGGAACAGGGCGCTGCGGGTGCGGGCCAGCGGCACCGAGCCGGCGGCGGTGACCGCCGCGCAGATCCCCGGGAGCTCGGCCTCGGTCGTCGCCCCGTGCTGCAGGTCGACGACCACGTAGTCGGCGCCGGTCCGCGCGAGCAGCTCACCGGTCACCGCCCCGGGCAGCACGTTCCACAGCCCGTGGCAGGCCCGGCCCTGCGACCACCGCCGTCGCAACCCCGCCGCGCTGCCCGCCATCCGGCCCTCCCTCTCCGCACCCGAACCGGTTCGATCCTGCGCGCACGGCGCGGCGTGCGCGACCGAGCGGCACCGCCCGCGCGAGCAGGGCACGTCCAGCCGCGGCACTCAGCCGGCGCCGACCTCCACCCGGGCGGCCTCGATGCGGCCGGCGCGCGGGCCCGGACGCCAGCTCGGCGCGGTGCACACGAAGAGGGTTCGGCCGTCCTCCCCGCCCAGCGCGCAGGCGTAGGAGAGCGAGCCGCTGCCCACCTCGACCCGGGCGGTCACCTCTCCCCCGTCGCGCACCCGGAGCACCTCCGGCGTACGTGCGGTGGCCACCCACACCTGCCCCTCGGCGTCCAGGCAGATGCCGTCGGGGGCGACCCCCGGAAGCTCGGCGAAGACGCGGCGACCGGAGAGCGCCCCGTCCGGCGCGACGTCGAACGCCGTCAGCCGCGCGCCGTAGGTCTCGGCGACGACGAGGGTGCGGCCGTCGGGGCTGAGCACCATGCCGTTGGGGAAGACGACGTCCGCCGCGGCGACGGAGACCGAGCCGTCGGGGTCGACGCGGACCAGATCGGTCGCCTCGGGGGCGTCGCCGCCCTCGAGGTCGAAGCCGAAGCTGCTGACGTAGGCCCGGCCGGCCGCGTCGACGAGCAGGTCGTTGGCCCGGAACCGGGTCACGGCGGTCAGGTCGGCATGCACCCGGGTGCCGTCCTCCCCCACCCGCAGCAGCGCCCGCCGCACCATGGAGACGACCAGCAGGTCACCCCCGGGCAGCCAGCCCAGCCCCGACGGGCTGTCGTCGAGCTCCAGCGCCACCTCGGGGCCGCCCGCGGCGGGCATCCGGCGCACCACGCGGTCGTGGAAGTCGGAGAACCACAGCCGGCCCGCGTGCCAGCGCGGGGCCTCCGGGAAGCCGAGGTCGTCGGCGAGCACGGACGTCGTCGGAGCGGTCACCGGCGGACCGTAGCGCGCACCCGCCCGAGGGTCAGGTGGACGGTGCCTCGGCGGTCCGCGGCAGCCGGCCCATCAGGAAGAACTCCGGGTTCGGGGTGATCGCCGCGAAGTGCGCCAACCGGTTGGAGAGCGCGAAGAAGGACGTGATCATGCCGACGTCCCAGATGTCGTCCTCGGTGAGCCCGTGCTCGGCGAGACCCGCCAGATCCTCGGCGGTGACCGCCGCCGGGTCGGCCGCCAGGCGGGTGGCCACCGCGAGCACGGCGTGCATGCGCGGGGACAGCGGCGCCTTGCGCCAGTCGACCGCGACGTGGTCGGCGATGTGCGGGTCCTTCGTGCGGATGCGGGCGACGGCGCCGTGCGCGACGACGCAGTACAGGCAGTCGTTGCCGGCGCTGGTGGCCACCACGATCAGCTCCCGGTCGGCCTTCGACAGCCCCGGCGTCTCCTTGTCCATGAGCGCGTCGTGCATGGCGAAGAACGCCCGGGCCTCGTCCGGCCGCCAGGCCAGCGCGGCGAACACGTTGGGCAGGAACCCGGATCGCTCCGCGACCTCCGCGTAGCGCTCGGCGAGGTCGGGGGGCAGCTCGCCGGTGGACCGGAGGGGGAAGCGGCTGATCGGCATCTCGGTCATCGGCCCACCCTGGCAGCGCGGGCGTCCCACGTCACCCGCCGGAGGCCGCGGTGACGGCGGCGAGCACCGCGGGGTACGCCGACTCCGCGGCCGACCGCAGCTCCGCGTCGGTGCGGTCCTGGACCGGATGCGGCACCAGCACGCACGGCGCGGGGAAGCCCAGCGCCGCACCCTGCACCCGGGCGGCCTCGGCGAAGGCCTCGCTGGCGAGGAAGACCCCGACGACGCCGCGGCGCTCGAGGTCGGCGATGTCGTGCACACTGCACGACGTGCACGAGCCCTAATCGGCCAGTGCCTCGATGACCACCTCGCACTGCTCGGCTATCTCGTGCCGCAGGTCCACCGGGGCGGTGCGGGCGAAGGTCGGCTTGCGGTAGCGGCGCACGACCGCCCCGTCAGCGGTGAGCAGCTCGGCCAGGCGATCGAGGACGACGTCGCCGCGCGCCTTGCTGATGTCGAGCAGCCCCACGCGGCGGCCGCGCAGCGAGGCAGGGCGGGGCAGCAGCTCGCGGGCGGCCGCCCGCTGCTCCCCGGTCGGGTCCAGGACGGTCCTCATGCATGCACCTCTCTGGTCACCGGGACGCTCCCGGTCTCCCCGGCCACCCAGCCCCCGATGATCGCGCTGAACAACCCGGCGTCGCCGCCGGCGTGCGCGACCAGCAGACCGCCGGGCCGGAACTTGGGCAGGTCGCCCCCGGCCGGACCGGCGGGTATCCCCTCGGCCATGCCACCGGCACCGCGCACCAGCTCGTCGGCGGGGAGGGTGAGCAGGTCCTCGAGCTCGGCGAGCAGCCGCGCGCGGTCCCAGCCGGCGTCGCGGAACACCCGGCCGTGCTCGGGCGAGACCAGCAGCATCGCGTCGAACGCCATCGGCAGCTTGGGGTGGGCGTTGACCCGCAGGCACGCGGCGAACGTGCGGGCCAGCGACCCGGGATCGCGGCTGAGCTGGTCGACCACCGGCTGCACGCCCGACCCGGCGAAGACGGTGACGGCGTTCCCGGGGACGCCGCGGTCGGCGGCCAGCGGGGTGAACGGGCTGTCGTGCTCGCGCTCGGCGAAGCAGAAGGTGAACTTGCCCGGGTTGCCGAACGTCGCCCGGTCGACCTCACCGGGGCGGCCGCCACCGACGTTGCGGACCACCAGCTGCAGGGCGCGGCCGATGGTGGCGTTGGCGCGATTGCCCTGCCCCAGGGCGTTGACCCCGCTGTTCATGCCGATCCGCGCGGCCACCGGTCCGTTCACCACGACGAGCGGCCCGGAGAAGTACGTCGTCGCGAGCAGCCCGTGCAGGGCGAACTCCGCGGCGGCGGCGGCCTCCAGGGCGGCCAGCACGACCGGCAGGTGCTCGGGCAGGCAGCCGGCCATGACCGCGTTGACCGCCACCTTCTCCACCGTGCACTCGACGAGGTCGGGCGGCACCACGGCCACGACCTCGGCGGGATCGCGGGTGGTGCCGCGCAGCATCCGCAGCACCCGCTCCGGCGTCGGCGGGACGACGGGCAGCCCGTCGGTCCAGCCGCGGTCGAACAGCGCCTCGTGCTCGTCCTCCAGCTCGGCGAGCTCGACCCGCCGGCTCGCCAGCCCGCTGCCGCCGTAGCGGGCCTCCAGCCCGTCGACGCGCGAGGGGTCCACCGAGAGCGAGCCGCAGCCGGGCCGGTGCTCGGGCAGCCCCGCACCGAGTCCCGGGACCCCGGTCAGCTCGACCCACTGCTCGCGGCTCCACCCGACCACCCGGGCGGTCTCGGCGCCGTCGGCCACGCGCAGCAGGGTCGGCACGGTCTCGATGCCCAGCCGGTAGGACAGCTCCAGGCCGGTGTCGTCACCGTCGAACCACCCGGCGTCGTCCTGGCACCAGACGGCGGCGCCGAGCTGCCGCAGCACCGGCTCGACGAGGACGCAGGTGGGGCAGTCGCGCTTCACCACGGCCACGAGACCGTCGGGGAGCCGCACGCCGCGACCGTACCGAGGCGCCGGCCCCCCGGCCAGGCCGCGCGGGTCAGTCCGCCCGGGGGCCGAACCTCGTCAGGCGGACGGTCTCCGGCAGGGCGGCGAGGCCGGCCAGCAGCTCGGCCGGCAGCGGGTCGCTGACGTCGGTGACCGCGTAACCCAGCTCCCCGCGCGTGGCCAGCACCTGGGCGTCCACGTTCAGGCCGTGCTCGCCGACGAGCGCGTCGACCCGCGCCAGGACGCCCGGGACGTTCCGGTGCAGCAGCGCGAAGCGGTCGGCGGAGGTGCTGTGCAGGACGACCGTGGGGAGGTTGACGCTCAGCGTCGTCGTCCCCGTGGCGGTGTAGTCGACGAGCTTGCCGGCCACGAACCGCCCGATGTCGTGCTGGGCCTCCTGCGTCGAGCCGCCGACGTGCGGGGTGAGGATCACGTTGGGCAGGCCGCGCAGCACGGAGGTGAACGCGTCGCCCTGCTCGCGCGGCTCCTCGGGGAAGACGTCGACCGCCGCTCCGGCGATGTGCCCGCTCAGGATGTTCTCGCGCAGCGCCTCGTGGTCGACGACGAACCCGCGGGAGAGGTTGAGGAACAGGCTGCGCGGCCGCATGCGGGCGAACTGCTCGGCGCCGAACATGCCCGCGTTGCCGCCCCGTCCGTCCACGTGCAGCGTGACGGTCTCCGACCGCTCGAGCAGCTCGTCGAGGGTCTCGCAGCGCTGCGCGTTGCCGAGGGCCAGCTTGTCCTCGAGGTCGTAGAAGAGCACCCGCATGCCGAGCGCCTCGGCGAGCACCGAGAGCTGGCTGCCGATGTTGCCGTAACCGACGATGCCCAGCGTCCGCCCGCGGATTTCGTGGCTGCCGGCGGCCGACTTGTCCCAGGTGCCGGCGTGCAGCGCGCGGTCGCGGTCGACCAGCCGCCGGGCCAGGATGATGATCTCGGCGATCGCCATCTCCACCACGCTGCGGGTGTTCGAGAACGGCGCGTTGAACACCGCCACGCCCGCCGCCGCGGCCGCGGTCAGGTCGATCTGGTTGGTGCCGATGCAGAAGGCGCCCAGCGCCGAGAGGCCCGGACGGCTGCGCAGCACCTCGGCGGTCACCTGCGTCTTGGACCGGATACCGAGCACGTCGACCCCGTCGAGCGCGGCGATCAGGTCGGCCTCGTCCAGCGCACCCCGCAACGACTCGACCTCGTAACCGGCGGCACCGAGGATCTCGGTCGCGACCGGGTCGATGTTCTCCAGCAGCAGCGCTCTGGGCACGTCCGGGACCTCCTCGACCGTGGAACCGCCGGCCCGGTGCGCCGACGCGTCGCCGCGCGTGCGCGGCCTGCCCAGTATCCCGGCGGCACCGACCCGGCCTTCGACCGGTGTCCCGCTGCGCTCCGGGCCGGGCGCTGGTTCACTTCCCGGACGGCCGCGCCACGGCGACCGTGGCGACGGGAGGCGACCGGCGTGTGGGCGCAGCGGCTGAGCGGACCGTTCACCTTCGAGCGGGTGGAGGTCACCGCGCCGCGCGCCGAGGACCTGGCGGACGGGCAGGTCCTGCTGGCCACCAGGGCGGGCGGCATCTGCGGCAGCGACCTGCCGTTCTTCAAGGGCGCGCCGTTCCTGCACGCCGCGGACCCGGCGAACCGGACGAGGCGGGCGCCCGGTTTCCCGCTGCACGAGGTCGTCGGCGAGGTCGTCGCCAGCCGGCACGCCGCGCACTCCCCCGGTGACCTGGTCGTCGGCTGGGCGGCCGCCTTCGACGGGATCGCCGAGCTGGTCGTCACCGACGGCGAGGGGCTGGCCGGCTACGACACCGCGCTGGCGCCGACCACGGCCGTGATGCTGCAGCCGCTCGCCTGTGTCCTCTACGCCGCCGAGCAGCTCGGTGACGTGCGGGGGAAGGTGGTCGCCGTCGTCGGCCAGGGGCCCATCGGGCTGCTGTTCAGCCACGTGCTGAAGCAACGCGGCGCCGGTGTCGTCGTCGGGGTCGACCGGGTCGACCGCAGCGCCGCGGCCGACGTCTTCGGCGTCGACGAGACGGTGACCGCCGGCGCGAGCCTGTGGGCGGCGTCCCTCGGCGACGCCGACCGGCCCGCTGTCGTCGTCGAGGCCGTCGGCCACCAGGTGACGACGCTGCAGGACTGCCTGGTCGCCGTCGCACCGGGCGGCGAACTGCTCTACTTCGGCATCCCCGACGACCCGGTCTACCCGCTGGACATGATCACCTTCCTGCGGAAGAACCTGACCCTGCGCGCCGGGGTCACGCTCGAGCGCGCGCGGGTGCTGCGGGACGCGGGCACCTACCTCGCCGCACACCCGGAGCTGCGCGACGTCTACGTCAGCGACGTCCACCCGGTCGACGACGTCCAGGCCGCCTTCGCGGCGGCGATCCAGCCGCGTCCCGGCCAGTACAAGGTCGTGCTCTCCACGGCCTGACCGGGCTCCGCCCGACGCGCTGCGGCGGGTCAGCCGTCCGCGCGCGGTCCGCCCGGCTCCGCACCCGTCCGCGACCGCGCGGCCAGCCAGCGCTGCCACTCGGAGCGGTCGCTCGCCCCCGGTGCGGCCGACAGCGCCACGACGGCGGCGATCGCCAGGACGGCCGCCACCAGCACGACGGTGGCCAGCACCTCCCACTGGAACAGGACGTCGACGGTCATGCTGCCCGGGGCCGGGGCGGAGCTGGACGGTGCCATGCGCCACGGTGTGCCCCGCGCCGGCCGGCCGTGAACGCCCGCGCGGCGCCACTCACCCCACCGGGGGACGTCACGCAGGGCGACGGCCACCGGACGCGACGGCCGGACCGGGTGCGCACCCCACCCCGCCGGGTGACGAGCCCCGTGCTGGACGGGCGCGCCGCCGCTCCGCCGACCTAGCGTCAGCGCGATGGTCGCCGGAACAGCACAGGAGAAGGCAGCGGCATGAGCACTGCGACGCAGGACCAGAGCGCTGTCGAGGTCATCGGCAGCGCACCGCCGGCCGAGCGCACGCCGCCGAACGTCTCCGGGGACCTGCCCACCATCTTCCGGGCCGCGCCGATGTTCGGCCGGGCGCTGGCCGGTTACGACCGGTTCCAGGTCGACACCTACGTCCAGTGGGCGGAGGACGAACTCGCCACGGCGGACCGGGAGCGGGAGCACCTGCTCGCCCGCTGCCTGCAGACCCAGGCCGCGCTCGACGACGCGCGCCAGCTGCTCGACCACTCCGCCGGTGGCGGCGAGTTCCTGCGGCTGTCGGACCGCATCGGGTCGATGCTCGCCGCGGCGGCCGACCAGGCCGAGGGCATCACGGCCGAGGCGGAGGCCCTCCGCGCCACGGCCCGCAGGCAGGCCGACGAGCTCACGGCCCGCGCCGAGGCCGAGCTGGCGGATGCCCGGGCGCGGGCCGGCGAGACGATCGCCGACGCCGCCACGCGGGCCCAGGCGATGGTCGCGGCGGCGCAGCGGGTGGTCGACGACGCCGAACAGGCCCGCCGTGACGCCGCGGCCGAGGCGGAGGCCCGCGCGGCGGCCGCGCGCGCCGTGGAGCAGCGCGCCGCCGACCAAGCCGCTCGTCTCGGGGAGCAGGCCGCGGCCGATGTGGCCCACCTCCGCGTGCAGGGCAGGGACGAGGTCGTCCGGATGCTGGCGACCGCCCGGGCGGAACGCCGGCGCGCGGACGACGAGGCGGCGGCGCTCCGGGACCGCCTGGATGCGCAGGCCGCGGAGCGCCGGGCCGCGCTGCTGGCCGACGTGACCGAGCTCGAGCGCCGGCGGTCCGACCTCGAGACGGAGCTCCGGCGCACGGCCGGCTCGATCGCCCTCCCGACGGAGCGCCCGGAGGCCACGGCGCCCGGCCGGTTCCTCGGCCGGCTGCGCCGCGCCCGGCCACCGCGGGGTCGCTGAGCGCACTGGGCGCCGCTCCGGGACGGCGCCCGGCCCGGATCGGCCCCGCACCGCCCCCGGCGCGCACCTGCTGACCGGGCCGGCTGGTCGTGCTGGTCGGCACGGCCTCGACCGCCCCGCGACCGGAGCATCGGGAGCCGGTGCTCAGAAGACGCTGTAGCCGCCGTCGATCACCACGGTGCTGCCGGTCTGGTAGGCCGATGCGTCGCCGGCCAGGTAGACGGCGACGCCGGCGAAGTCGTCCGGCTCGCCCCAGCGGCCGGCGGGGACGCGGGAGATCACCCGGTCGGTGACGGTCGACGACGTCTGCGCGGCGGCGGTCATGTCCGTGGCGATCCACCCCGGGAGGACGGCGTTGACCCGGATGCCGTGGCGGGCCAGCTCGACGGCCGAGGACCGGACCAGCCCGGTGAGGCCGGCCTTGGCCATGCCGTAGGCGTGGTTGCGCCCGGCGCCCTCGATCGCCGCGAGGCTCGCCACGGCGATGATCGATCCGCCCGGGCGCCCCTGCCTGCCGCGCTCCAGCATCACCCGGGCGGCCTCCCGGACGGTCCAGAAGGCGCCGTCGAGGTTGGTCGCCATCGTCGCCCGGTAGTCCTCGGTGGACGCCTGGACCAGCGGGGCGAGCGGCAACCCGACACCGGCGTTGACCACGACGACGTCGAGCCCGCCGAGGAGGTCCGCCGCCGCGCGCATCCCGCGGGCGACGGCGGCCTCGTCGGACACGTCCACCTGCTGCGCGTGCGCGTCGGCGCCGGTGCCGCGGAGCGCGTCGGCGGCCGCACGGACGCGTTGTCCGTTGCGCCCCCACAGGGTCACGGCCGCGCCGGCGCCGGCCAGCGCCCTGGCCATGCCCAGCCCGATGCCGGAGCCGCCGCCGGTGACCAGCGCGGCCCGCCCGGTCAGGTCGAACAGCCCGCTCACCGCGTGCTCCCGGCGGCCGGTGCGGAGGCGGCTCCGGCCCGCCGGCTCAGCGCGGCGGAGGGCGCGAGGAGATCGATCGCGAGGTCGGGATGACGGTGCACCAGCTCTCCCGGTGGTGGTCGGTCCGCCGCGGCGGACCAGGTGGCGATGACGGAGCAGTCCCGGACGCGTCCGGTGGCCGGCCCCCCGGCGGCCCCTCGGATCCGCGGCGCCGCAGACCCTGGACGCCCCGCCCGGAGGGCCCTAACCTAGCGCTCACTAAAACACACGCTAGGACGGATGACCATGGACTTCGTGCTCCCCGACCGATTGCAGCGCTTCCTGGACGAGCTCGACGCGTTCATCGACAAGGAGATCCTCCCGCTGGAGGAGGAGAACCAGCAGTACTTCGACCACCGGCGGGAGTGGGCCCGCACCGACTGGGAGGCCGGGGGCACCCCCCGACGGGAGTGGGAGGAGCTGCTCGCCGAGATGAAACGCCGGGCCGACGCGGCCGGCTTCTTCCGGTACGCCCTGCCTGCGGAGCTCGGCGGACGGGGCGCGACGAACCTGGAGATGGCCGTCGTCCGCGAGCACCTGGCCCACCGCGGCCTGGGCCTGCACAACGACCTGCAGAACGAGTCCTCGGTCGTCGCGAACCTCCCGTTCGTGATGATCGTCCACGAGTTCGGCACGCAGGAGCAGAAGGACGACCTGATCGAGGGCATGATCACCGGCACCCGGGGGGTGGCCTTCGCCCTCACCGAGCCGGACCACGGCAGCGACGCCACGTGGATGGAGACCCGCGCCGTGCGGGACGGCGACTCGTGGGTGATCAACGGTCGCAAGCGCTGGAACTCCGGGGTGCACAGCGCGACGCACGACGTCGTCTTCGCCCGCACCAGCGGGAAGGACGGCGACGCCCGCGGCATCACCGCCTTCGTGGTGCCGATGGGCACGCCCGGCCTGGAGGTCACCAGCTACGACTGGACCTTCAACATGCCGACCGATCACGCGAACGTCTCGCTGCGCGACGTCCGCGTGCCGGCGAGCACCATTCTCGGGGCCGAGGACGAGGGGCTCACCATCGCCCAGCACTTCCTGCACGAGAACCGGATCCGCCAGGCCGCCTCCAGCCTGGGCGCCGCCCAGTTCTGCATCGACCGGTCCGTCGCCCGCGCCCGGGAGCGCGTCACGTTCGGCGAGCCGCTGTCCCGCCGCCAGGCGATCCAGTGGCCGCTCGTCGAGCTGCACACCGAGGCGGAGATGGTCCGGGGGCTGGTGCGCAAGGCGGCCTGGACCCTCGACGAGGCCGGCGATCCGACGGACGTGAGCGAGTACGTCTCCATGGCGAACTACCGGGCCAACCGCCTGGTCTGCGACGCGGCCGACCGGGCCATGCAGATCCACGGCGGCGAGGGCTACTCGCGCAACCAGCCCTTCGAGCACATCTACCGGCACCACCGGCGCTACCGGATCACCGAGGGCGCGGAGGAGATCCAGATCCGCAAGGTCGCCGGCACGCTCTTCGGCTTCGCCGGGCGGCGCCGGCACCAGGCCTGAGACCGCATCGGCCGGCGGCTGCCCTCGGGCGGCCGCCGGCCGATGCGGGCACCAGGTCAGCGGGCGAGACGGCGGCGGACGGCGGCCACCTGCTCCTCGGAACCGATGAGGGCGCGGATGACGTCCTGCTCGGCCTGCAGCCCCTCCTCGAGGGGCACCCGGCCGGCGAGGTCGACCAGCCGCTTCACGCCGCGGGGGGCGTTGCGGCCGTGCCCCGCGATCTCCTCGGCCAGCGCCCGGGCGGCGCCCAGCGGGTCGTCGGCCTGCCGCGTGGCCAGACCGATCCGCACCGCCTCCGCGCCGTCCACCTTGCGCCCCGTGAGGGCCAGTTCCTTCGCGACGTCCCGGCCGACCAGCTCGGGCAGCAGCTGGGTCCCCATCATGTCGGGGACCAGCCCCCACTGGATCTCCATCACCGACAGCTGGGTGTCGGGGGCGACGATCCGGATGTCGGCGCCGAGGGCGACCTGCAGCCCTCCCCCGAAGGCCACGCCGTGCACCGCCGCGACGACCGGGGCCGGGACCAGCGACCAGACGTGCACCGCCTGCTGAGCCAGCGCTCGTGCGGCGCCCAGCTGCGGGCGGTCGGCCACCACGTCCCCGCGCGCGCCGTCCCGCATCGCCGCGAACTGCGCGAAGTCCAGGCCGGCGCAGAACGCGCGGCCCGCGCCGGCGAGCACCACGGCGCCGACGTCGTCCCGCTCGATGAGCGCGGTCCCGGCGTCGACCAGCGCCTCGAACATCGCCGGATCGAGTGCGTTCAGCTTGTCGGGGCGGTCGAGGGTCACCGACGCGACCCCGTCGACGACCGTGGTGGTCACCCGCTGCTGCTCACCCATGGCGATTTCCTCCCAGGACCCTGGTTCCGCTGGCCCACCCACCCTAGGCTGGTAGTGATCGATCGTTAAGGGAGTGCGCCATGGCCCTCGTCCGGCTGACGACACCCGTTCCCGGGGTCACCACCGTCACCCTCGACCGCCCCGACCGGCTCAACACGATGAGCGCCGAGCTGGTGGCCGAGCTCGGCGCCGCCCTGACCTCGATCGCCGCGGACCGCGAGTGCCGCGTCGTCGTGCTGACCGGCGCCGGGCGGGCGTTCTGCGCCGGCCTGGACCTGCACGGCTACGACGGGGACGACCAGCGGGTCGAGCGCGACGGCACCGTGCTGGCGGCGCTGGACCGGCAGCGGGAGATCGCCCGGCTCGCCGAGCAGCTGCACCGGCTCCCGCAGCCGGTGATCGCCGCGGTCAACGGCCCGGCGGCCGGTGGCGGTCTGGCGCTCGTCTGCGCCTCCGACATCCGCATCGCCGCCCGATCGGCCGTCTTCGCCGTCGGCTTCATCCGCGCCGGGTACTCCGCGTGCGACATCGGGGTGTCGTGGCTGCTCCCCCGCATCGTCGGGGCGGGCCGCGCGCACGAGCTGATGCTCACCGGGCGCCGGTTCACCGCCGAGGAGGCGCGGACGATGGGCCTGGTGGTCGACGTCGTGGCCGACGACCAGCTGGTCGACCGCGCGCTGGCCACGGCGCAGGAGATCCTGCGCAACCCGCCGGCGTCCGTGGAGCTCACCAAGCAGGGCATGTGGATCGCCCTGGAGACGGCGTCGTTCGCCGCGGCGATCGAGTTCGAGAACCGGCAGCAGGTCATCACCGCGCTCACCGCGGACGCGCGCGAGGCGACGGCCGCGTTCGTCGAGAAGCGGTCCCCGGTCTACACGCGGCGCTGAGCACCCGCCGGCCGGCCCGGCGGCGGTTCCCCCCGCCGCCGGGCGGCTCAGCCGGCGATCTCGGCCATGGTGCGCAGGGTCCGGGCCGATCCGCTGACGAGCATCGTGGTCACCAGGGACTCCTCCCAGGCGGCGAGGTCGTCGGCGATCTTCTCCCGGGGGCCGACCAGGGCCACCTTCTCCACCATCGCCAACGGCACGGCGGCGACCGCCTCGTCCTTGCGTCCGTCGAGGTAGAGGTCCTGGATGCGGGCGCACTCGGCCTCGAAGCCCATGCGGGCGAGCACCTCGTAGTGGAAGTTGACGCCACGCGCGCCCATCCCCCCGATGTAGAGCGCGAGCATCGGGCGCACCCGGTCGGCGGCGGCCTCGACGTCGTCGTCGATCTCGACGCCGACCATGCACGGGACGCGGAAGTCGTCCGGGGTGCGACGGGCGCCCGGCCGGGCGAACCCCTCCGCCAGCGACGCGCGGTAGTGGGCGTCGTCGTGCGGCGAGTAGAACAGCGGGATCCACCCGTCGGCTATCTCCGCCGCCAGCGCGACGTTCTTCGGCCCCTCCGCGGCGAGCAGCACCGGGATGTCGCTGCGGACCGGGTGGACGGTCGAGCGCAGCGGCTTGCCGAGGCCCGTGCCCCCGGCATGGGGAACGGTGTAGTGCTCCCCCTCGAACCGGACCACGTCCCGCCGCATCACCCGGCGCAGGATCTCGACGTACTCGCGGGTCCGCGCGAGGGGCTTGGGGTACGGCTGGCCGTACCACCCCTCGACCACCTGCGGCCCCGAGACGCCGAGGCCCAGCACGAAGCGTCCGCCGCTGAGGTGGTCCAGCGTCATCGCCGCCATCGCCGTCGCGGCCGGGGTGCGCGCCGACAACTGCACCACCGCCGTCCCCAGCTCCAGCCGCGCCGTGCGGTTGCCGAGCCAGGCCAGCGGCGTCAGGGCGTCCGAGCCGTAGGCCTCGGCCGTCCAGACGGACTCGAAGCCCAGCTCCTCGGCGAGCGCGACCTGCTCCGCCTGCCCCTCCGGCTGCCGCGCACCCCAGTAACCCAGGGCCAGTCCGAGCTTCACGCGTGTCCTCCCGGCCGACCGGGCCGGCCCGCGGCGCTCACTTCCGGCCCACCAGGTCGCGGCCGATGATCTGGCGCATGATCTCGTTCGTGCCGCCGAAGATGCGCTGCACCCGGGCGTCCTGGAAGGCCCGCGCCACCGGGTACTCGAGCATGTAGCCGTAACCGCCGTGCAGCTGCAGGCACCGGTCGATCACCCGGTTCTGCACCTCGCTCCCCCAGAGCTTGGCCCGGGCGGCGTCCACCGCGCCGAGCTCGCCGTCGTTGTACGCCAGCACCGCCCGGTCGACGTAGACCTGGGTGACGTCGACCTCGGTCGAGACGTCGGCCAGTTCGAAGCGGGTGTTCTGGAAGTCTGCGACGGGCTGCCCGAAGGCCGTCCGCTGCTGGGTGTAGTCCAGCGTCGCGGCCAGCGTGGCCCCGGCGACGGCCACCGCGTGGGCGGCGATGGAGAGGCGCTCCAGCGGCAGGTGGGACATGAGCTGGCGGAACCCGCCGCCTTCGGCGCCCAGCAGGTTCTCGTCGGGCACGAAGACGTCCTCGAAGAACAGCTCGGCGGTGTCCTGCGCCTGAAGCCCGACCTTCTTGAGCTTGCGGCCCCGGGTGAATCCGGCCATGCCCCGCTCCACCACCAGGAGGCTGAAGCCACCGGGCCCGCCGGCGGGATCGGTGCGCGCCACGGTGATGACCAGGTCGGACTGGATGCCGTTCGTGATGAACGTCTTCGCACCGTTCACCACCCAGCCGCCCTCGACCTTGCGGGCGGAGGTGCGGATGCCCTGCAGATCGCTGCCGGTGCCCGGCTCGGTCATGGCGATCGCGCCGATGATCTCGCCGGCGCACATCCGGGGCAGCCAGCGCCGCTGCTGCTCCTCGGTGCCCAGGGAGACGATGTAGGGGATCGCGATGTCGTCCTGCAGGGAGAACCCGGAGGCCACCGACGCGGCGAAGACCTTGGCCAGCTCCTCGAGGACGACGAAGCGGTAGCGGTAGTCGCCCGCCATCCCGGCGCCCCCGTGCTCGGCCGGCGCCGACAGCCCGATGACGCCCTGCTCACCGGCCTTGAGCCAGACCTCGCGGTCGATGAGCCGCTCGTCGTCCCACCGCTCGAGGTGGGGCGCCACCTCGCGGGCCACGAACTCGGCGACCACGCCGCGGAAGTCCTCGTGGTCGGTCGTGTACAGGGTGCGCTTCACCGTGCCTCCCGATCGCTGGTCAGCGGCTCGCGGTACTCCGGGGCGGGCAGCCCCGCGAAGACGTCGGGCAGGTCCCGCGACACCACGCCGGGGAACCGCGCCGGCCGTTTCTCCAGGAAGGCGGCGATGCCCTCCCGGGCGTCGTCGCTGGTGCCCCGGACGTTCAGGGCGTGCGTCTCCACCTCGTGCGCGACGACGGGGTGCTGCGCGCCGAGCATCCGCCACAGCATCTGCCGGGCGAGGGCCACCGAGACCGCCGCGGTGTTGTCGGCGATCTCCGCGGCGAGCGCGTAGGCGACCTCCAGCAGCTCCGCCCGCGGGTGCAGGCTGCGGACGAGCCCCGCGGCGCGGGCCTCCGCCGCCGGGAACACGCGGCCGGTCAGCACCCACTCGAGCGCCGTCTGCAGCGGGACCACGCGCGGGAGGAACCACGAGGAGCACGACTCCGGGACCAGCCCGCGTCGGTTGAAGACGAAGCCCATCCGGGCGTCCTCGGCGGCGATGCGCACGTCGGCGGCGAGCGTCATCGTGATGCCGACGCCCACCGCCGGCCCGTTGATCGCCGCGATGATCGGCTTGTGCAGCTCGTACATGCGCAGCACCACCCGGCCACCGCCGTCGCGGCGCATCCGCGGCCCCTCGCCGTCCTCGTCGGTCCGCCAGCCGTCGAACGCGGCCGTGCTCGCCGAGAGGTCCATGCCGGCGCAGAAGGCACGCCCTGCCCCGGTGAGGACGACGGCGCGCACGGCGTCGTCGGCGTCGCAGCGGTCCAGGGCCTCGAGCAGCTCGACCTCCATCCGGTCGGTGAAGGCGTTGAGCGAGTCCGGGCGCTGGAGCGTGATCGTCGCGATCCCGTCGACCACCTCCAGCGAGATGTCCTGCAGATCCGGTTCGCCGTGGGCGACGGTCGCAGCGGGCACGGGGGCCTCCTGTTCTGCCGGCGCGGACGACCGGGCCGGCGGGGTCGGGACGGGGGGTCCGGCGGGCGTCAGCCCGCCCGGGCACCCGGTGGGCGCGCCGTCGTGTCCGGCGCGGTGACGGGAGCGGGTGTCTCCGGCGCCCGGCCGCTCAGCGGCCCCCTGCGTCCGGGGATGCGGTCGACCACCGGCCGGAGCACCGCCCGGGACAGCCCGGCGATCCCGTAGGGCATGACGAACATGAAGAGGATCAGCGACAGGCCGTAGACCAGCCCGGCCGCGGCCTGGTTGACGTCGGCCGTCCACTCCGGCACGTAGGTGATGAAGAAGGCGCCGAGCACCGCGCCGCCGATCGTGCCCAGGCCGCCGACGACGATGAGCGAGATGAACGCGATCGCCATGACCAGGCCGAAGGAGTCCGGACCGACGAACTGGACGGCGTAGACGTAGAGCACGCCGCCCACCCCGGCGTAGGCGGCGCTGATGGCGAAGACGGTCGTCTTGGTCCGGGAGCTGCGGACCCCCAGCGTGCGCGCCACCGTCTCGTGGTCGCGCACGGCCACCAGCGAGCGGCCGATGCGGCCGGTGGCCAGCCGCCGGGTGAGCACCCAGGCCACCACGACCGCGACCAGGCACAGCAGGTACACCCACTGGTCGCGCGCCAGCCCGGTCCACTCCGGCGGCTGGGCGGTGAAGACGTTGATCCCCTCCTGGCCCTGGGTGATGCCGTCCAGCCGCTTGATCGCCGCCGGCGTGACGATCGCGAGCGCCAAGGTCACCAGCGCCAGCTGCAGCCCTTGCAGCCGCAGCGCCGGCAGCCCGAAGAGGTACCCCATGACGAACGTCGCGACGACCGCCACCGGCAGGACCGCGAGGTAGTGCCAGCCCTCCTGGATCAGCACCGCTCCGATGTAGGCGCCGGTCGCGAAGAAGGCGCTGTGCCCGAGGGAGATCTGCCCGTTGAAGCCGGTCAGCAGGTTCAGACCCATGCCGACGACCGCGTAGATCATGACCATGCTCAGGTCGAAGTTGACGTAGGGCGGCGAGTACAGCGGCACGAGGACGGCGACCGCCACCACGGCCGAGAAGACGGCGGTGCGCAGCCACGTCGGTGCGTCCAGCGGCGCCTGCGCCTGGCGGAGCAGGGCGAGCCGGCCGGAGAGCGAGCGGCCGGGCGCCGGTGGCCGGGCGCTCGTGCGGGTGCCGGCGCTGGTGCTCGTGCTCGTGCTCGTGCTCGTGCTCATACCCGTGCCACCGTCCTGGTGCCGAAGAGCCCTTCGGGCTTGAGGAGCAGGACGCCCATGATGATCACCAGGGCCACCGCCTGCTTGAAGTCGTTGCCGATGACGTCGACGTAGGTGCCCGCCAGGTTCTCGACCACGCCGACGATGAGACCGCCGACGAGCGCCCCGACCGGGCTGTCGAAGCCGCCCAGCGTCGCCGCGGCGAATGCGTAGAGCAGCATCGCGGCCATCATGTTCGGCTGGAGGAACAGCTGGGGGGCGGCCAGCGAGCCGACCAGGGCCCCGATCGCGGCGGCGAGCCCCCACCCGAGCAGCAGCATCCGCCCCACGGGCACGCCCGACAGGCGGGCCGACTCCGGGTTGTTCGCCGCCGCGCGCATGACCAGCCCCAGCCGGGTGCGCTGGAACAACCAGTAGAGGAGCCCGGCCACGACGGCCACCGTCAGCACGATGCCCAGGGCCTGCCGGGACGCCGCGGCGGGGCCGAGGTCGACCGCGCCCGAGCCGAAGACCGGCGGCACCTCCTTGGTCAGGTAGCCCCACACCCAGCCGGCCCCGCTGGTCAGGCAGAGCATCAGCCCCAGCGTGACGATGATGAGGGAGAGATGCGCCGACGGGCTCGTGCCGAACGGGCGGATGAGCACCCGCTCCACGCCCGCGCCGAAGGCGAAGGCGACCACCATCGCGATCAGGATCGCCACGGCGAGAGGGGTCCCCCACGCGTAGAGCTGCCAGGTGAGGAAGGCCGCGAACATGGCCATCTCGCCCTGCGCGAAGTTGACGATCCCCGAGGCCCGGTACACCAGTACGACGCTCAGCGCGAGCGCCCCGTACAGCGCTCCGGTGGCGATGCCGTCCACCACCTGCTGCAACAGCAGTTCCATGTGTGCTCCTTCGGCCGCACCCGGGGGCAGGGCCGTGTGAGGGTCAGTAGCCGAGGTAGGCCCGGCGGATGTCGTCGTTGTCGCGCAGGTCCGCGGCCCGTCCGGAGGAGACGACCCGGCCGGCCTCGAGCAGCACGGCGGAGCTGCCGATGTCCAGGGCCAGCTGGGCGTTCTGCTCGACCACGAGCATCGCCGTGCCCGTCTCGGCGTTGATCTGCCGCAGCGACTCGAACAGCGAGCGGGTCGTGTTCGGGGCCAGGCCCAGCGACGGCTCGTCGAGCAGGAGCAGCCGGGGCGAGGGCATGAGCGCCCGGGCGATGGCGAGCATCTGCTGCTCGCCGCCGCTGAGACTGCCGGCCTGCTGGTCGCGGCGGTCACCCAGGCGCGGGAAGACCGAGTACCAGTGGTCCAGGTGCCGGCGCTCGTCCCGGTCGGTGCGCAGGTAGGCCCCGACGCGCAGGTTGTCCTGCACCGTCATCGAGCCGAACGTGCCCCGGCCCTGCGGGACGTGCGCGACACCCAGCGCGGCGATGCGCTCGCTGGGCAGCCCGACGAGTTCCTGCCCGTCGAAGCACACCCGGCCGCTGCCGCGGATCATGCCCGACAGCGCCCGGAGCAGCGTGGTCTTCCCCGCCCCGTTGGCGCCGAGCACCACCGCCACCTCCCCGTGGTCCACCGAGAGGCCCACCCCGTGCAGCACCTCGACCGGCCCGTAGCCGGCGTCCAGGTCCTCGACCTCGAGCAGGCTCATGCCGGTGCCCCCAGGTAGGCCTCGACCACGTCGGGGTCCGCGCGCACCTGGTCCGGCGTCCCGTCGGCGATCTTGCGGCCCAGGTTCAGCACCACGACCTGGTCGGAGACCCGCATGACCATCGCCATGTGGTGCTCGACGAGGAGCACCGAGAGGCGGTGTGCGTCGCAGAGCCCCCGGATGGTGTCGGCCAGCTCGAGGACCTCCTCGTGGATGAGCCCGTTGGCCGGCTCGTCGAGCATGAGCAGCCGGGGCCTGGCCATCAGCGCGCGGGCGAGCTCGACCCGCTTGAGGGTCCCGTAGGGCAGGCCGGCGGCCAGGGACGACGAGACGTGCGACAGCCCCAGGTCGTCGAGCAGGGCCCGCGCCCGGTCGATCTCCGCCCGCTCCTCCCGCCGCACCCCCGGCAGCCCCAGCGCGCTCGGCCAGAACCCCGCCCGGGTGCGGTGGTAGCCGCCGGCGAGCACGTTCTCCAGCACCGTCATCGATCCGAACAGGCCCAGGTTCTGGAACGTCCGGGCGATGCCGACCTCGGCGATCTGCTCGGTCCGCAGCGCCAGCAGGTTGCGCCCCTCGAGCTCGATCGCGCCCGAGTCCGGCTCGTACAGACGGCTGATGCAGTTGAACAGCGTCGTCTTCCCGGCACCGTTGGGGCCGATCAGCCCGCAGATGGTGCCCCGGCGGAGGTCGAACGACGGGCCGTCCAGGGCGACGACGCCGCCGAAGCGGAGCTGGACGTCGCGCACGGAGAGGAACGCATCCCCGACCGGGGCGGGGTCCGCGGTGGTCGCCGTCACCGGGTCACCGGGACCGCTCGATGACGTCGCCCTGCAGCTCCCAGGTGGTGCCGTCGAAGGTCATCATCTGCACCTGGGTGGTGGTGTAGGGGTAGTCGGGCGAGGTCTCCATGGTCACGCCGGGGAGGAACAGGTCGGGCGCGACACCCGAGAGGTTCTGGGCGGCGTCGAGCATGTCCTGCCGGGTGCAGCCCTCCATCTGCTCGAGCACCTCCACCATGGCCTGCGCGACGGTGTAGCCGTTCGCCGCCGTGGAGTCGGCGGCCTCGAAGTCCCCGCCGTGCTTCTCCGCGAACGCCTGCCAGGCCTGCATCCCCTCGTCCTCGGCCCAGCCGGGGTCGGAGACGTCCTTGAGCCAGGTGAAGGAGACCGCGTCCACGGCGCCCTCACCGGCCGGCTGCATGACGGCCTGCGCGTGGTTGGTCCCGGAGGTCACCAGGGTCAACGGCTGCCAGCCGATCTCGTGCGCCTTCTTCAGCGACTGCGTCATGAAGGTGCCGGTGGCGTAGTTGAGCCACACGTCGGCGCCGGAGTTGGCGAGGTTGACGACCTGGGAGTCGGCCGATCCACCGGACTGCTCGTAGGCCTGCTCGCTGACGATCTCGACCCCGGTGCCCTCGAACTCCCGCTGGAAGTTCGCCAGCATGCCCTTTCCGAAGCCGTCGTTCTGGTAGAGCAGGCCGACCTTCGCCTGGGGGTTCTGCTCCAGCACGTAGTCGGCCATGACCTGGGCCTCGAACTCGTACTGCGGGAGGAACCCCATGGACCAGTACTCGTCCTGGGCCATGAACTCGTCCGTGCCCGTCATGGCGAAGAGGTTGGGCACGCCGTTGCCGGCGACGTAGTCGCCGATGGCGAGGTTGGGCGAGGTGCCCAGGACGTTCATCATCGCGAACACCTGGTCCTGCTCGACCAGGGTGCGCGTGTTGCTGACCGTGCGCGCCGGGTCGTAGGCGTCGTCCATCGCCCGGTACTCCACGGTGCGGGTCACCCCGTCGCCCATCTCCACGCCACCGGCGGCGTTGAGGTCCTCGAAGTACGCCTGGGCGGCCCGGCCGATGGAGCCGTACACCGCGCCCGCGCCGGACATGGGCAGGCTCGAGCCGATCCGGATCGTGGAGTCGGTGATCCCGGGGTCGCACTCGCCCCCGTCGGCGGAGGCGGCCGTGCTGTCGGCGCGCCCTCCGCAGGCGGTCAGCACGAGAGCGGCGCAGGTCATGGCGACGACGGGACGACGGCGGCTCAAGGCAACCTCCACTGTTGGGCGGAAACCGCCTCAGACGCGGCTCCACGGGTTGGACGCTCACTGAGCGAGCGCTACATAGGACAATGCAAACTGTGATCCATGTCAACCCCTTGCGCCGGTCCGACGTGATCCCGTTCACTGGCTGCGGCCGCTGGAGTCGCGTGCCCTGAGCGAGCGTTCAAGGAAGGTGCCCGTGGAGGTGGCGGCGATGCGGCCGGAGGTGGCCGTCGGCGGCGAACCGTCGGAGGTGGACCGGCTGGCGGTCGCGCTCGGGCGCCGGCTGGCGGAGGTCCTCGGGCGTCCGGTCACCGTGCGCGATCTGCGCCGGTTGTCCGGCGGTGCGAGCCGCGAGACGTGGACGCTCACCGCGGCAGGCGACGAGGGGTCCGGCCCGCGGCTCGTCCTCCGGCGGGACCCGCCGTCGGAACCGCGCCCCGACGAGATGCGGCGCGAGGCGCTCGCGATCGGTGCCGCCCGTCGGCACGGCGTCCCGGTCCCCGAGCTGCTCGACTGGTCGGCCGACGCGGAGGTCCTGGGCGCCCCCTACCTGCTCATGTCCTTCGTCGAGGGCGAGACGATCGCCCGCCGGATCCTCCGCGACGACCGGTACGCGCCCGCCCGGGAAGTGCTCGCCGCCGACCTGGGTCGCGCCGCCGCACGCATCCACGGCATCGCCGCCGACCAGGTCCCGGACATCCCCCGGGTCGACCTCGTCGAGGACCTCCGGGCGCGGTACGAGGCCGTCGGTGTCGCCCGGCCGGTGCTGGAGCTGGCGTTCGCCTGGCTCGCGGCATCGCGGCCCGGACCTGCCGCTGACCCGTGCCTGGTGCACGGCGACTTCCGGCTCGGCAACGTGATCGTGGGCCCCACCGGGCTGCGGGCCGTCCTCGACTGGGAGCTCGTGCACCGGGGGGACCCGATGGAGGACCTCGGCTACCTGAGCATCCGCGCCTGGCGGTTCGGCGGCCCGCGGCCGGTCGCCGGCGTGGGCGGGTTCCGCCAGCTGTTCGACGCCTACGAGGAGGCCGGCGGCGCACGCCCGGATCCCGAGGTCGTCCACTGGTGGCAGGTCGCGGGCACCCTCAACTGGGGCGTGGGATCGATGGTGCAGGCGCAGCGGCACTTCTCCGGGGCGACCCGCTCCGTGGAGCTCGCGGCCATCGGCCGGCGGGTCGCCGAGCAGGAGTTCGACCTGCTCCGCATGCTCGGCCGCCGCACCGCCGACGGGAGGCCGGCCTGATGCTGCACACGTTCCCCGACGCCCGCGAGGTCGTCGTCGCCGTCCGGGAGTTCCTGGAGCGCGAGGTGATGCCCGGGACCACCGGCACGCTCTCCTTCCAGGCCCGCGTCGCCGCCAACCTGCTGGCCGCACTGGAACGCGAACTCGAGCTCGGCCCCGCCGCGCAGGCCCGGTACGAGCAGCTGCTCGCCGACCTCGGCGTGCGCGACGAGACGGAGCTGGCCGAGCGCATCCGGGTCGGCGACGTCGACGTCGCCGACCCGGACCTGGCCGCCGCGCTCCACGCGATGACCACCGACCGGCTGCTGGTCTGGAACCCGCAGCACCTCTCCGACGACATCGACGACGACCCGCGGACGGCCACCCGGTGACCGTCCGCACCAGCAGGGAGGACACGACAGGCATGGACACCGCCCACCACCCGCAGCAGCGGCTCACCTGGGTGCACCAGGTCGCCAAGCACGCCGCCACCCACCCGGAGCGCGCGGCGCTGCGCTTCCGCGGCGCGACGACGACCTGGCGGGAGCTCGAGGACCGGACCCGGCGGCTCGCGCGGGCGCTCGAGGACCGCGGGGTCGGCGCCGGTGACCGGGTGCTGATGCTGCTCACCAACCGCCCGGAGTTCGTCGAGACCTTGATCGCGGTCAACCGGCTCGGCGCGATCGCCGTCCCGGTGAACTTCCGCCTGGTCGCCACCGAGGTGGCCTTCCTCGCCGAGAACTCCGGCTCCTGCGCGGTCGTCGTCGAGGAGCCGTTGGCGCCCCTGGTCGCCGGTGTCCGGGCCGACCGGGCGGGCGGGCTGCCCTGCCTCGTCGTCGGGGAGGACGTCGCCGGTGCCGGCCCCGGTGCCGAGCGCTACGAGGAGGTGCTCACCGGCTCCGAGCCGCACCCCGCGGCCGGCCCCGACCGGCTCGAGGACGTCGCCTTCATCATGTACACCTCCGGCACGACCGGGCTGCCCAAGGGGGCGATGCTCACCTACGAGAACCTGCTGGGGCAGACGCTCACGCTGGTGCAGGCGTTCCGCCTGGTCCGGGACGACGAGATCAGCCTCGTCACCTCGCCGATGTTCCACATCGCCGCCGTCGGCGCGCTCGTGCCGAACCTCGTCCTCGGCTTCACGACCGTGATCACCCCCACCGGGGCATTCGATCCCGAGGCGTTCCTGGACCTGCTCGAGGCCGAGGGCGCCACCAGCGCCTTCCTGGTCCCGACGCAGTGGCAGGCGGTCTGCGCCAGCCCCACCATCCCCGGCCGGGACATCCGGCTGCGGAGCATGGCCTGGGGTGCGGCGCCGGCCACCCCGGCGGTGCTGCGCGCCATGGCCGAGGCGTTCCCCGGCGTGCCGAACGTGTGCACCTTCGGGCAGACGGAGATGTCGCCGATCACCACCGTGCTCCCCGGCGAGGACGCCATCACCAAGATCGGCTCCATCGGCAAGCCGGTGCCGCTGGTGTCCGTGCGCGTCGTGGACCCGGCGATGGAGGACGTCCCCCAGGGCGAGATCGGCGAGATCGTCTACCGCGGACCGCAGACCATGGTGGGCTACTGGAACAACCCGACGGCGACCGAGGAGGCCTTCCGCGGCGGCTGGTTCCACTCCGGCGACCTCGTGCGCGTCGACGAGGACGGCTTCTACTACGTCGTCGACCGCCTCAAGGACATGATCATCTCCGGCGGGGAGAACATCTACAGCGCCGAGGTGGAGGCCGTGATCGCCGACCACCCGAAGGTGCGTGAGGTCGCCCTCGTGGGCGGGCCGCACCCCCGGTGGGGCGAGACGCCCGTCGCCGTGGTGGTCCCGCACGACCCCGCCGACCCGCCGGCCGAGCGCGAGCTGATCGACTTCTGCGGCACGCGCCTCGCGTCGTACAAGAAGCCCACCAAGGTGGTGGTGCTCGACGAGCTGCCGCGCAACGCCTCGGGGAAGATCCTCAAGTCCCCGCTGCGCGAGCAGGTGCGGCGCGACGCCCTGGTGACGCAGTGACCGCCGGCACCGCGACCAGCGGTCTCGAGCGCAGCGTCACCGACGGCGTGCTGCGCCTGGTCCTGGACCGGCCGCAGTCGCTCAACGCCGTCACCACCGAGCTGCTCGAGGACCTCGCCGCGACGGTGACCGCCGCCGGCCGGGACCCCGGCATCCGCGCGGTGTCCCTCACCGGCGCCGGGCGGGCCTTCTCCTCCGGCGCCGACCTGGGCGGCTCGGAGGAGGAGGTCTCCGTGCAGGCGGCCAACCGGGCCGTCCGGGCGATCCGCGACGTCCCGGTACCCGTGCTGGCCCTGGTGCACGGCCCCGCGGCGGGCGTCGGCTGCTCGCTGGCGCTGGCCTGCGACCTGGTGGTGATGAGCCGGTCGGCGTACCTCATGCTCGCCTTCACCCGGATCGGCCTGATGCCCGACGGCGGCGCCACCGCGCTGGTCGCCGCCTCCGCCGGACGGGGGCGCGCCATGCGGATGGCCCTGCTGGCCGAGAAGATGCCCGCCGAGGAGGCCCTGGCGTGCGGTCTGGCCGCCCTGGTGGTCGACGACGACCGCTTGCAGGCCGACGGGGCCGAGCTGGCCGCCCGCCTGGCAGCCGGCCCCCCCGCCGCGCTCGCCCGGACCAAGGCGGCGATCAACGCGGCGAGCCTGGGCGAGCTCGAGCCGGCCCTGGAGCGGGAGGCGTCCGGGCAGGCCGAGCTGGCCGCGACGGCCGATTTCGCCGAGGGGGTCGCGGCCTTCCTGGGCCGGCGCCCGCCGGTGTTCACCGGCCGCTGAGCGCGGACACGGCCACCGGACGCCCCGCGGGGATCCGGTGGCCGTGTCGCCGGACGGCGCCCGGGTGGCCCGCCCGCCCTACTCGAAGTAGCGCCGTGGCGTGTCGACCAGCATCTGGCGGAGCTGCTCCTCGGTCATCCCGCGCTCGCGCAGCATCGGCAGCACGTCCCTGCTGATGTGCGTGTAGTTCCAGTTCGGCGCGATCTGCTGCTTCGCGGCCTGCCCCTCGGCGCCCGGGAAGTAGTCGATGTAGCAGCTGGCGTCGTGGGCGAGCACCATCCGGTCGGCGTAGCCCCGCTCGGCCAGCGCGACGATGGTGTCCACCCGCGAGGAGGTCGGGTTGTAGATGTCGAGGCCGAACCGGTCCATGCCGAGCAGGCAGCCGGCCTCGGCCAGTTCGCTCAGGTAGTCGAGGTCGTTGCTGTCCCCGGCGTGCCCGATGACGACCTTGGTGAGGTCCACGCCCTCCTCGCCGAAGACCTGCACCGCCAGCCGGCCGGCGCCGGTGTGCGACGAGGTGTGCACGGTGATCGGCGCGCCCGTCTCCCGGTGGGTCGCGGCGACGGCGCGCACGGTCCGCTCGACGCCCGACGTGAGCCCCTTCGCCTCGATGACGCACTTGAGGAACGCGGCCTTCACCCCGGTGCCGGCGATGCCATCGCGGATGTCGCCGGTGAAGTCGTCGACCATCGGGTCACGCGGCAGGTCGAGCAGCAGCCCCGGGCCGCGGTGCTCGTACTGGTGCGGGATCTCGTCGTAGGTGTAGAGCCCGGTCGCCACGACGATGTTGATGTCGGTCTGCTCGGCGACCCGCTGCACCCGCGGGATGTAGCGCCCCAGTCCCCACACCGTCGGGTCGACGATCGTGTCGATGCCCAGCGCCTTGAGCTCGTTCAGCTGGTCGACCGCGTCGGCGACCCGCTCGTCCTCGTCCCACCAGTCGCCGGTGCCGTAGTTCTGCACGTGCTCGGTCGAGAGCACGAACACGTGCTCGTGCATGAGGGTCGCACCGAGCTCGGCGGTGTCGATCGGGCCACGGACGGTCTCGACGGTGGGCACTGCGGGGCCTCCCAGGTGTTGTGCGGTGTTCCGGACGGCCACCCTTCGGGGCCCGCGCCGAGCGGGCGAGGCGTGGGGGGAAGGGTGGTCCTTCTTCAGCGGGGTGAGTGGGCGGTCTGCCAGTCCGTCTGCTCGCGCAGCGGCGGCTTGAGCACCTTGCCGCCGGGGTTGCGCGGCAGCGGATCGGCGCGCACGGAGACGAACTGCGGCACCTTGAAGTCGGCGAGCCGCTCACGGGCGAAGGCCAGCAGGCCGGCCGGGTCGAGCTCCTGCCCCGGACGCGGGACGACGACGGCGCCGACCTTCTCCCCCATCATCGGGTCGGGCACGCCGACGACGGCGACCTCGCCCACGGCGGGGTGGGCGGCCAGGGCGTTCTCCACCTCGACGCAGTACACGTTCTCCCCGCCGCGGTTGATCATGTCCTTCTTGCGGTCGACGACGTACACGAGCCCCTCGTCGTCGATGCGGGCCAGGTCGCCGCTGTGCAGCCACCCGTCGACGAAGGTCTCCGCCGTCTGCTCGGGCTTGCGCCAGTAGCCGGCGACCACGTTCGGGCCGCGGATCAGCAGCTCTCCCACACCGGTGGCCGGGTCCGGATCGGCCACGTCGAGGTCGACGACGGGGGCGGCGAACCCGACGGAGTCGGCGTGCTCGGCGGCGTACTCGTCGGGCAGGTAGGTCGAGACCGAGGACGTCTCGGTCAGGCCGAAGCCGTTGCCCACCCGGGCCGTCGGGAACGCCGCCTTGATGCGGTGCACCAGGTCCGGGGCGATCGGCGCGCCGCCGTAGCTGACCGCCCGCACCGACGAGGTGTCCACGTCGGCGAAACCGGGCTGCTGGAGCGCCAGCCAGTAGATCGCCGGGACGGTGGTGAGCACGGAGATGCGCTCCTCCTCGATCGCCCGCAGGAAGGCGCCGACCTCGAACGCCGGCATGATCACCGACGTCCCGGCCAGCGCGGTGACGACCAGCAGCTGGGAGTTGCACCCGGTCACGTGGAAGAGCGGCACCGAGATCAGCGTCGAGAGCCGCTCGTCCCGCGGCAGCCCGAGGCAGCGCAGGCAGGTCTCGACGTTGGACAGGAAGTTCTCGTGGGTGGTCATCGCACCCTTGGGGAAGCCGGTCGTGCCGCTGGTGTAGAAGATCCCGGCCAGGTCGGTGTGCCCCTGGTCGGTGACGGCGAGCGGCTCGCCGTCGGGCAGTGCCGCGCCGGGCCCGACGACGAGCGCGGCACCGGAGTCCTCGACGACGTAGCGCACCTCCGGCTCGGCGAACCGGGTGTTGACCGGGACGACGACGGCGCCGGCGAGCAGCGTCCCCCAGAAGGCGAGCACCCAGTCGGTGCCGTTGCCCAGCCGGTTCGCCACCCGGTCGCCCGGCGCCACCCCGGCCGCCCGGAGCCCGCCGGCGACGCGGGACGCCCGCTCCCACAGCTCCCGGTAGGTGACGCGCTCGCCGCCGAGCTCGACCAGCGCCTCGGCGTCGGGGTGGGCATCGACGGCGGCGCGCAGCAGCTGCACCAGGTTCTGCGGCAGGCCGGTGTAGCGGCGGATGCCGTCCGGCCCGGTCCCGCTGCCGCCCCGGTCGAAGGGATAGGGCATCCGAACCTCCCGCTGACCTCGCCGTCCGCGTCGTCCCGGCAGTCTGTCGGCGGGCGACCCGGCTGTCCACCGGTCCGCCGGGTCAGTCGACGAGCGGACGGATGTTCTCGGCCCAGACGTCCCAGCCGAGCCGGCCGATCAGCGCGGTGACGACCACGAGGAAGACGACGCGGATGAAGCCGCTGCCGCGGGTGGTCGCAGTGCGCGAGCCCAGGTAGCCACCGAGCATGTTGGCGGCGCCCATCAGGATGCCGAGGCCCCAGAACACCGCTCCGTAGGGCACGAAGAAGACCAGGGCGCCCAGGTTGGTGGCGACGTTGACGATCTTGGCCTTGGCGCTGGCGTGCAGGAAGTCGTAGCCCAGGAGCGACACCAGCGCGAACACCAGGAAGGAGCCGGTCCCGGGGCCGAGGATGCCGTCGTAGAACCCGATGGCCGCACCGACCGCCGCGGCGACGCCGTGGTGCCGCCGCCCGCTGTACCGCAGCTCGGTCACCTCGCCGAGCGACGGCCGCAGCAGCGTGAAGGCGGCGATGCCGACGAGCGCGACGACGATGACCGGTTTGAAGACCGCGGCCGGGAGCGCCGCGGCCACCGAGGCCCCCGCGATGCTGCCCACCAGGGCCACCCCGGCCATCGGCAGGGCGGTCCGCAGGTCGGGGTGGACCCGGCGGTAGTAGGTGACGGCGCTGGTCGTGGTGCCGAACACCGACGCCAGCTTGTTGGTGGCCAGCGCCTGCACGGGGCTCATCCCCGGGACGAGCAGCAGCGCGGGCAGCTGCACGAGACCGCCGCCCCCGACCACGGCGTCGATCCACCCGGCCGTCAGCGCGGCGAGCAGCAGGAGCAGGAAGACGCCGCCGGTGAGCCCCTCGGGCAGCAGCCCGCCCGGGAGGAGAGCGTCCATCCGGCCCCGCACCTCCTCGTCCCCGGCCCGCCCCGGGCTCGCCCCGAGCACGGTAGGGGCCCGCCGGCGGCACCCGTCAGCGGGGTCCGCGGTCGGCCTCCTTGCCCCGGCGGCAGCTGCCCGCGAGGGTGGGGCCGTGCGCAGACGGACGTTCCTCGCCGCGGCCGGGGCCACCCTGCTCGGGGCCTGCTCCAGCCCGGCCGCCGACCGCTCGGCCGCTCCCACCGGGCGCAGCCCCCGCACGTCGCGACCGGGCACGCCGACGCCGGCGGACACGCCGGCTCCGTCCAGCGCTCCGCCGACCCCGGCGACCGCGGAGGAGTTGCTGGCCCGGTCGACCGTGCCGGTGCTCTGCTTCCACCAGCTGCGCGAGTTCCGCGCCGAGGACAGCGCGTACGCCCGCACGATGATCACCCCGCCGGCGGCCTTCCGAGCCCAGCTGCAGGCGCTGCGCGACGGTGGCCGCACCCCGATCGGCGTCCCGGAGCTCCTGGACCACCTGCAGTTCGGCGCACCGCTGCCCGACCGGCCCGTCGTGCTCACCTTCGACGACGGCTCGGCGACCCACCACTCGGTGGGCCTCCCCGTGCTCCAGGAGTTCGGCTACCCGGCGGCCTTCTTCCCGATGACCGTGGTCCTCGGCAAGGCGGACTGGCTCAGCGCCGAGCAGCTGCGCGAGCTGGACCGGGCCGGCATGACCATCGGTGCGCACACCTGGGACCACCAGCGGGTCGACCGGCTGACCGGCGACGAGTGGGCGACGCAGCTGGACCAGCCACGGGCCGAGCTGGGCGAGATCCTCGGGCACCCGGTGGAGGTGCTGGCCTACCCGCACGGGATGTGGTCGCCGGAGGCGCTGCCCCACGTGGCAGCGGCCGGCTACCGGGCGGCGTTCCAGCTCGCCGATCCCCAGGACCCGGCGTACCCGCTGCTGACCATCCGGCGGATCATGCCGCCGCCGACCTGGGACGGCCCCACGCTGCTCGCCCAGCTGGACGCCTCGTTCTGACCGGGGATCAGCCGCGGCCGGCGGCCGCGCGGAGCAGCACGGCAACCTCCGGTTTGGCCGCGTGGGCCCCCGCCGTCAGGAACGACTGCTGCACGACCTCGTCCAGCCGGGCGCGCGACATCATGTCGTTGCCCATCACCAGCTGCTCACCGGGCCCGGGCCGGAAGACGACCGTCGCGACGCCGTCGGCCTCGAGCGCCCGCACCTCGCGCTGCAGCAGTCGGTCCGAGTAGCGGCGGGCCGCCGGGACCACGCCGGGCCGCCACCCGGTGGGACCGCTCATCGGCGCGACGACGACGACGAGGTCCAGCCCCTGCCCGCGCAGGACGGCGGCGTTGGTCGGTGAGTGCGCACCGCCGTCGACGTAGTCGTGCCGCCCGACCGTGACCGGGGCGAAGTAGCCCGGCACCGCGCACGAGGCTCCGACGGCCAGGTGCAGCGGCGCCTCCGGCGCACCTGGGCGGCCGAACACGACGCGGCGACCGTCCCGCCGGCGCACTGCGCACACCCACAGGTCGCGGTCGGGCCAGCCCGGGCCGGCCAGCTCCCGGAGCGTCGCCAGCTGCTCGACGACGTCGCGCCGCCCCGGCGCCAGGAGCGCCATGCCCGCGGCCATCGGGCGGAACTGCAGCGGCCGGGTGAGCGCCCGCTGCACCATGTGCCGCCCGGGCAGCCGCAGCGGGCGGCGTACCAGCTCCCAGGGCCGGAACGGCGCGAGCTCGGGCACCGACGCCTCGGCCACCTGCCGGAGCACGGCGTCGTCGC
Source organism: Blastococcus sp. SYSU DS0828 (assembly GCF_054050975.1). NCBI lineage: Bacteria > Bacillati > Actinomycetota > Actinomycetes > Geodermatophilales > Geodermatophilaceae > Blastococcus > Blastococcus sp. SYSU DS0828. Next base: position 200,119 of record NZ_JBJHAK010000001.1, read on the forward strand.
CGGACAGCGGTGCCTTCACCGTCCACGCGGCGAGGTCCTCGGCGGCGACGCCCAGCCGCAGGAGGGCGCCGGTGATCGAGCCGGCCGACGTCCCGACGATCATGTCGGCCGTCCGCGCGTCGAAGCCCACGTCGTGCTGCAGCACGGCCAGCACGCCCGAGTGGTAGGCCTGCCCGACGACGCCGCCCCCGCCCAGCACCAGACCCACGCGCGCCACGGCCCCGAGCCTGCCACCCGCCGGGACTGCGGGCAGGTCGTCCTCCGCCCGGCCTGTGCCGGCTCACCCGTACGAGGTGGCCGGCACCCGCGGGCCGCGTCGTAGCTCAAGGTCGGCCGGGAACACCCGATGGGACTGCGTCGGCCGGAAGGGGCGCGAGGTGGCACACGACAGTACGAGCACCAGCTCGGGGGTGCGGCGCAGCCGGGGTGCCCTCGTGGTGTCCGGCCTGCTGGTCGGGGTGATGGGTGTGCTCGGGCTGGTGTCCACGCACGCGGCCGGCGCGCTCGCGATCGACCAGCACCGGGAGGACCGCGTCCAGCAGGTGGCGGTCCTCGGTCAGCTGACGGCCCAGACCGTGCGGGACGGCTTCGTCCAGCTGGCCTCGGTCATGACGGTCCAGGAGCAGTCCGGCGTCCCGCCGTTCAGCGCCACGCCCACGGACGGGCCGGCTGCGGAACAGGACGCCGCGCGGATCCAGAAGATCGTCGTCACCTCGGGCGGCGCCATGGACCTCGGTGCCGCCGTCTTCAACACCCGCGGTCAGATCGTGGCGTCCTACGCGCCCACCGGCGACGCCGCCTCCCCCACCGACCCGGGGTTCGAGCCGTTGGTCGCGGCGGTCCGCGATCCGGCAGCCGGCGAGGTCCCGCTGTCCGGGATCGTGACCATCGGCGCCGAGCCCGCCCTCGCGCTGGGTGCCCCGGTCCGGCTGTCCGACGGGAGCGCCGGCCTGTTCGTCTGCTTCTGGTCGGCTCGCGAGACCAGCACCGAGTACTTCACCGCCGGGGAGGGCGAGGGCTGGATCGTCGACGCCGCCGGGCTCGTCGTCGGCGCCCCGGAGCCGGAGCTGATCGGGGCCCCGCTGCCCTACCCCGAGGTGCTGGCGGCCGCGCGCACCGGCGGCGGGAACGGCATCGTGGACACCGACGAGAGCGGCACCGACCACGTCAGCGCCTGGCAGCGCGTCGACGGCACCAGCTGGCTGGTGTTCAGCGTGCAGACCCGGGAGGCCTTCCAGGGGCACCTGGAGCGGGCCAGCCTGCGCAGCCAGCTGCTCGTGCTGGCCCTGCTGCTGACCACCGGGACCGCGCTGGTCGTGCTGAGCCGTCGCCGGGAACAGGCGATGGCGGTGATCGCCTCGACCGACGAGCTCACCAGGATCCACAACCGACGGGGCTGGTTCGAGCTGGCGGAGCTGGAGCTGGCCCGGGCCGCCCGGGCCGGCGAGACGCGGCTGGCCGTCTTCCTCGACCTCGACGGCCTCAAGCAGGTGAACGACGTCCTGGGTCACGAGGAGGGCGACCGGGCCATCGCCTCGGCCGCGGCGGTGCTGCGGGCGGCGTGCCGGTCCGGCGACGTCCTCGGCCGGCTCGGGGGGGACGAGTTCGTCGTCCTCCTCGGCGACGGCGCGGACGCGGCCACCGCCCGTTCGCGGGTGCAGGACGCGCTCGACTCCTTCAACGCCGGCTCCAGCGCCGCCTTCGAGCTCCGGTTCTCCATCGGCGCCGAGCTCTGGGACCCGCGGGAGCCGTGCTCGGTGGAGGACCTGGTCCGCCGCGCCGACGAGCGGATGTACGCCGACAAGCAGTCGCGCACCGACCGCTACGACAACCTCATCCGCGTACCGGCGAATACCGCGGCGGGCTGACCGACCACCTGCCTGCGACGAGCGGGCGCGAGGTCCTGCCGCCAACACGCTGCAAGATATGCAAACTTGCAGTCAGTGCATTATTCGTGCATGCTCCCATGATGTGACCGACGGCCTGCGCGAGCGGAAGAAGCTCGCCACCCGGCTGGCGCTGCACCGGGCCGCGCTCGAGCTCGTCGCCGAACGCGGGCTGGACGCCGTGTCGGTCGAGGAGATCGCCGACCGCGCCGAGGTCTCCCCCCGCACCTTCTTCAACTACTTCGCCACGAAGGTCGACGCGGTGGTGGGCCTCGACCCCGCGGACCTCACGAAGGTCGCCTCAGAGTTCGCCGATCGCCCGGCCGCCGAGACCCCGGTCGAGGCGCTGCGCGCGGTCCACCGGCAGCGGGCGCGGGAGATGGCCGACGAGTCCGCGCTGTGGCCGCTGCGCATGACGGTGATCGATGCCCATCCCCCGCTCGTCCAGCGGCTGGTCGCCGCGTTCGGCGAGTCCGAGCGGGCGCTGGCCGCGGCGATCGCCGAGCGCACCGGCACCCGGGTGGACGCCGACGTCTACCCGACCTTGCTGGCCTCGGTGCAGGCCTGCGCCATGCGGGTGTCGCTGCAACGGTGGCTGGCCACGGATTTCACCGCCTCGCTGCCCGACCTCGTCGACGAGGCCTGGGACGTCCTCACCGCCGGGCTGCCCGCCCCGCCTCCTGCGACCCGCTGACCCGCCGCGGACACCGCCGTCCGCACCCCCGACCCGAGCCGCCGCTGCGCCTGCAGCGCCGTCCCTTCCCGAGGAGCTCCGTTGCCCGCCCCCACCACGGCACCGACCGACGCCGGTGCCCCGCCGATCGTCCTGACCCGGCGGCGGATCAACACCATCTTCGGCGCCCTGCTCGCCGGCATGCTCATGGCCGCCCTGGACCAGACGATCGTCTCGACGGCGATGCCGACGGTCGTCGGCGAGCTGGGCGGGGTCTCCCACATGGCGTGGATGACCACCGCCTACCTGCTGGCCACCACCCTGGTCATGCCGGTCTACGGGAAGTTCGGCGACCTCTGGGGCCGCCGGACCCTGTTCCTCGTCGCCATCGCCCTGTTCACCGTCGCGAGCGTCGGCGCCGCGCTGTCGCCGGACTTCACCTGGCTGGTCGTCTGGCGCGGGGTGCAGGGCCTCGGCGGCGGCGGGCTGATGATCCTGGCCCAGGCGATCATCGCCGACATCGTCCCGGCGCGGGAGCGGGCCAAGTACATGGGCCCGATCGGCGCGCTCTTCGGCCTCTCCGCCGTCGCCGGCCCGCTGGTCGGCGGCTTCTTCACCGACCACCCGGCGTTCGGCTGGGAGTGGGCGTTCTGGATCAACGTGCCGGTCGGCCTGGCGGTGCTCGCCATCGGCTGGTTCGCCCTGACCCTGCCGCGCAAGCGGAGCACCACCCCGGTGGACTACGCGGGCATCCTGGCGCTGTCGGCCGCGACGACGTCCCTGGTGCTGTTCACCGACTTCGGGGGCCGCGACGGCTGGGGTTCGTGGCAGGCGCTCTCGCTGCTCGCCGCGCTGGTGGCCGCCACCGCCGTCTTCGTGGCGATCGAGCGCCGCGCCGCCGAGCCCATCATCCCGATGACGCTCTTCCGCAACCCCACGTTCGTGGTCGCCACCGCGCTGGGGCTGGCCGTCGGCCTGGGCATGTTCTCCGCCATCGCGTTCATGCCCACGTTCCTGCAGATGGCCTCCGGGCTGTCCGCGGCGAACTCCGGCCTGCTGATGCTGCCGATGACCGCCGGCATCATCGTCACCATCCAGAGCTCGGCGGTGTACATCGCCAGGAGCGGCCGGTACAAGGTCTTCACCGTCGCCGGCGTCGGCGTGATCACGGCGGCGATGGTGTGGATGACCAGCCTCACCGGCGACACCTCGCTCTGGACGATCGGGGCGATGTTCTTCCTGCTCGGCGCGGGTCTCGGCCTGGTCATGCAGAACGTCGTGCTGGCGGCCCAGAACGCGGTGCCCGCCACCCAGATCGGCACCGCCACCTCGACGAACAACTACTTCCGCGAGGTCGGCGCCACCCTGGGCGTCGCGGTCTTCGGCACGCTGTTCACCAGCCGGCTGGCCGAGAACCTGACCGGGGCGCTCACCACGAACGCCGAGCAGGCGGCCCGCGCCGGCATCACCTCGCCGGACACCCTGGTGCCGGCCGCGGTGGACGCGGCCGGGGAGCCGCTGAGGTCCGCGATCGTCGACGCCTACGCCAGCAGCCTCGCCCCGGTGTTCTGGTACCTGGTGCCGGTGCTGGCCGTCGCGTTCCTGCTGGCGCTGGCGCTGAAGGAGATCCCGCTGTCGGACTACGCCGGCATGGTCGCCCGCGGTGAGGCGGTCGCGTCGGAGGACGACCTGCCGGTGGTGCGGGCCGACGGCGAGCCGGAGGCCGGCGCGTTGCCCGGTTCGCCGCAGCCGGGCGGCGGCGCGCGCGAGACGTCGATCCACGGTTAGCGACCGAGCGTGTGCGCGCGGGCCCCGTTCCAGGCTCTGGAACGGGGCCTGCGCGCACATCCGCCGAGCAGGCTCAGCCGTTCCGCGCGGCTCGCGCCTCGGCCATGAGCCGGTCGAGCTCGGCGGGCGGGATCGCCGAGCCGAAGTCGGCGGCGAACCGACCCATCGGCATCGACCCGATCATCTGCAGCATCCCGTCGTGCATCTCCCCGGCGCCCTCGGGCATCGTGGCGAGGAACCCCTCCAGCAACCGGGCACCCACCACCGGGTGGCCGAACCACTCCGCCACCGACGAGCCGAGCGTGAGCTCCGGGACGACGACGTCCCCGGCCAGCGTCACCGTCGCCTCGGCCACGACGTCGGTGGCGCTGCGGCCGATCTGCACGGTGTACTCCCCCGGCGCCACGAGCCAGCGGCCCTCCCGGACGTCCCAGTGGGCGAAGGCCCGCCGGTCGAGCTCGACGGAGACCGTCCGGGACTCCCCCGGCGCCAGCGACACCTTCCGGAACGCCCGGAGCTCCCGGGCCGGGCGACGAACCGGGCCGGCCGTCGTCGCGACGTACACCTGGACCACGTGCCGGCCGGCCCGCTCGCCGGTGTTGGTCACCGTCACGGCCACCGCGGCGGTGTCGTCGCCGGTGGCGGTCACCTGCAGGTCGCCGGTCTCGACGGTCGTGTAGCTCAGCCCGTGGCCGAACGGGTAGCGCACCGGGCGCTCGACGGTCGTGTAGTGGCGGTAGCCGACCATCACGCCTTCGCCGTAGCGGACGGAGCCCTGCTCCCCGGGGAAGTTGAGGTAGGCGGGGGTGTCCTGCAGCCGCAGCGGGATCGTCTCGGCCAGCCGGCCGGAGGGGTCGACGGCGCCGGTGAGCAGATCGGCCAGCGCACCACCGCCGGCCTGCCCCAGCAGGAACCCGGCGAGGACGGCGTCGACGTCGTCGTGCCAGCCCTCCAGCGAGACGATGCCGCCGGAGGAGAGCACGACGACGGTCCGCGGGCTCACCGCCGCCACGGCCCGGATCAGCGCCACCTGGTCGGCGGGCAGGTCGAGGGTCGTCCGGTCGAAGCCCTCCGACTCGTCGGCGTCCGCCAGCCCTGCGAACACGACGGCGACGTCGGCGTCCCGGGCGACGGCGACCGCCTCGTCGCGCAGGGCCGCGGCGTCGCCGGACGCGTCGAGGGAGAACCCCGGCGCGAAGGCCACCGGCCCCGTGGTCAGGTCCTGCAGGGCGCCGAGCGCGTCGTCGACCCGGGTGGCGTTGACGTAGGAGCTGCCGCCGCCCTGGTAGCGCGGGGTGCGGGCGAACTCCCCCACCACGGCGACCCGCGCACCGGGCGCCAGCGGCAGCGCACCGCCGTCGTTCTTCAGCAGGACGGGGCAGCCGGCCGCCAGCTCGCGGGCCAGAGCGTGGTGGGCGTCGACGTCGAAGCCGTCGGCGGGCTCGTTCACCAGCTCCGCGAGGGCGGCCACCCGCCGCACGCTCCGGTCGACGACCGACTCGTCCAGGGCACCCGTCCGCACCGCCTCGACCACGAGCCCGTTCCCCGTGCCGTGGTCACCCGGCATCTGCAGGTCGAGGCCGGCCTCCAGCGCGGCCACGCGGTCCTGCACCGCTCCCCAGTCGGAGACGACGACGCCCTCGAAGCCCCACTCCTCGCGGAGGACATCGGTCAGCAGCCAGCGGTGCTGCGAGGCGTAGACGCCGTTGACCTTGTTGTAGGCGCACATGACCGTCGCCGGCCGGGCCTCGGTGACGACGCGCTCGAAGGCCGGCAGGTAGATCTCCCGGAGGGTGCGCTCGTCGACCTCGGCGCTGACCTGCATGCGCTGGGTCTCCTGGTTGTTGGCCGCGAAGTGCTTCACCGAGGCGCCCACGCCCTCCCCCTGCTGCCCGCGGACGTGCGCGGCACCCAGCACGCCGGAGAGCAGCGGGTCCTCCGAGTAGTACTCGAAGTTGCGCCCGCACAGCGGCGACCGCTTGATGTTCACGCCAGGGCCCAGGACGACCGGCACGCCCAGCGCGCGGGCCTCCCGGCCGACCGCCGCACCCAGCCGCTCGGCGAGCTCGGGGTCCCAGCTCGATCCCACGGCGACCGCGGGCGGGAAGCAGGTGGCCGGCAGGCTCTCCAGCAGGCCGATCTGCCCGAAGTCAGCCGCCTGGCGTCGGACGCCGTGCGGCCCGTCGGTCAGCACGACCGAGGGCAGGCCGGCCTCCTCGATCGGTGGGGTGGACCAGAAGTCCTGGCCGGAGAGCAGGGCCGCCTTCCGCTCCAGCGGCAGCGCGGTCGGGTCGGAGGGAGGAGTCGAGGTCACCCCCGTGATCCTGCCGGGATCTGCCACCGCGGCGGCCCGGCACTGCCATCCAGCGGTAGACGGACCGATCCGTGCAGGGCCGCGCCCGGCGGGCCGCTGCAGGTGACGGCCCGGTGCGGCACCCCGGCGAGCCGCTCCAGCGGCCGCTGCCTCAGTGCGACACCGGCGTCACAGGCCGTGGGCGTCGCGGACGAAGGACATGGCCGCCTCGGGGACGCCGCGCCCGTCGGGCCGCGGCCAGTGCACGGCGACCTCGCTCATGCCGCAGTCGGCCAGCCGCCCCAGGGTGTCGAGATAGCGCTCCCGGCTCTCGAAGGGCCACGCCACCTCCAGCCCGAGGAGCACCGAGCGGCGCAGCTCGGCCGGCGCGCGCCCTTCGTCCTCCAGCGCCTCGGTCAGCCGGCGGCTCTGGTCGGCGACGGCGGTGAACCACTCGTCCGGCCCGACGTCGGCGCCGAACGGGCCGTAGGTCACCCAGGCCGAGCCGTAGCGGGCCGCCAGCCGCAGCGCGCGAGGACCGGTCGCGGCCACGGTGAACGGCACCCTCGGCCGCTGCACGCAGCCCGGCAGCTGGTGGGCGTCCACCGCCTGGAACCACGTCCCGTCGATCGTCGCCACCGGCTCGCGGAGCAACCGGTCGAGCATCGCCAGCCACTCGGCGAACCGCTCCGCCCGCTGCGCCCGGCTCAGCGGCACTCCGCCCAGCACCTGTGCGTCGTGCCCCTCGGTGCCCACCCCGACTCCCAATTCGAGCCGGCCGCCCGTGAGCTGGTCGAGGGTCATGAGCTCCTTGGCGAACGGGACGGGGTGGCGGAAGTTCGGCGAGGCGACGAGCGTCCCGAGCCGGACCCGCTCCGTGCTGACCGCCGCCGCGGCGAGCAGCGGCACGGCGCCGTACCAGGGCCCGTCCGCAAGCCGGGGCCAGGTCAGGTGGTCGTAGGTCCAGACGGTCCGCACGCCCGCCCGCTCCGCGGCGCGCACGTCGTCGAGGAAGGTCGTGACCGGATGCCGGTCCGGGAGCACGACGGCCGACAGGTCGAGCGCGATCGTCACCTCCCCAGTCTGGCGTACGGATCGCCACCGGCCGGCTGCCCGGCCTCTCCCGGGGCCCGTGGTCCACCCCGGAGGTCGCGGCATCACGACGTCGACTGCGTCCGTCGCCGAGTACCGCCTCCGAGGCCGGCGCGCCGAGGACGCCGGCCCCGCGGCGCTCAGCCGCCGTGTCCCGCCCGGCGCTCGTGCAGGCGGAGCCGGGCGAGCAGGTCGGCGACCAGGAGGCGGAGGTCCACGTCGGTGCAGACCCGGCGGGCCGCGCGTCCGGGCCCGGCCGGGGACTCCGTCCAGGTGCAGGACGCGTCGTCGAGGGCGGTGACCAGGACCGGTGCGCTGTCGCCGAGCGGCCACAGCTCACCGAGCTCGATGAAGTCGGGGATCGGCAGCTCGGTGTACTGCCGCCACAGCCAGGCACCCAGCCGCCCGGCGCCGCCCACGTCGTGCTCCAGCTCCGCGACGGAGTACGTGCAGCGCCGGTAGGTCTCCAGCGGGAACTGCCAGACCGCGAGCTCCTTGAGCCCCAGCACCTCGCGGGCGGCCTCGGTGTCGGTGTCCCGGTTGTACTCGAAGGCATCGGCGTCCAGCGCTCCGCCGATCCAGACCAGGGTCAACCGGGGAGCGATCTCCGGGGCCTCCCGCAGCGCCTGGGCCACGTTCGTCAGCGGCCCCCCGCAGACCACGAAGAGCGGCAGCGCATCGTCCCGCCGCGCCTCGGCGACGATGGCGTCCGCGGCCGCCGACGAGGTGTCGCCCCCGCCGATCGGCACGTCGCACCCGGCGCAGACCACCGGCCGCTGGGTGCCCACCAGGTCGACCAGCTCCTGGGCGAGCGCAGCTCCGGCGGCCGCCGTGCCCTCGGGCGGGCCGAACACCGGACTGAGGTGCGAACTGGTCACCGCATCCACCCGGTTGGCGGGGCTGAGCAGGTGGTGGGCCAGAGCCATCAGCCCGTCCGGGTCGCCGGCCCAGTCGTTGTCGATGACGACGCGGCAGCGTTGGGTGATGCGCAGGGACACGTGTTCCTCCAGTGCTCAGACGGTGGGGACGGCGGCCGGGTCATCGGCGCCGGCGTAGGCGAAGGAGCGGACGACCAGCTCACCGGTGGAGCACCAGACGCCGAACAGCCTCCCGGTCATCCCGCCCGCCACCTCGGTGGAGACGTAGCGGCCGTCGATCCGGCCGAGCTCGGCGAACACGCCTGCGGCGTCCACCACCCCGGCGACCAGCTGGTCCGGGCCGAGCGCCGTCGAGGAGAAGTGGCCGTCGTCCGGCACGGCGCGGAGCTCGAGGACGACGTCCTCGCCCGCCGGGACCGAGGTCTCCCCCAGCACCTGCCGCAGCGCGCCCACGTGCGCGACTGCACGGACCCGGCCACCGTCCACCTCCAGGGCGAGCTGGTGCCGAGAATCCATGCGCACCGACAGCCCGCCGACCCCGTTCCCGTCCGCCGCCACGACCGCGCGGGCCCGGCAGTGCAGGTGCTCCTGTCTGCGTCCCACGAACGCGAGGTCCTCGGAGGCGAGGTCGCCGTCCCGAGCGCACAACCGCCAGCCGCCCTCGCCGCGGGTGAGCACCTCGCCGGGGAACCGGCGGGGCGAGACCCAGGAGACCGGCAGCTCGGCGCCGGCCAGCTCCTCGACCTCGACCGCGTCCGTCGGCGGGGCCAGCCACTCGCCGATACGCGGCCAGCCGTCCTCCCACACCACCTCGGCGGCGAACGTCTCGCGCCCGAGCACGTGGAACTGCGGGCTGGCCCCGCGCGGGCGCACGCCGTGGAAGACGACCGCCCAGCTGCCGTCCGGCCGCTGCACGAGGTCCGAGTGCCCGGTGTTCTGGACCGGTGACTCGATCCCCCGGTGGGTGAGCAGCGGGTTCCACGGGCACGGCTCGAACGGCCCCGACGGCGAGGGACCCCGCGCAATCGTCACCGCGTGCCCGCGTTCGGTGCCCCCCTCGGCGATCAGCAGGTACCAGTACCCACCGATGCGGTAGAGGTGCGGCCCCTCCGGGAACCGGCCGCCGGTGCCCTGCCAGACGTGCCGCCGTCCGGTCAGTGCACGACCGGACACCGGGTCGACCGCCTGCTGCACCAGGCCGGCCGGTCCGCCGGCGCCGAAGCCGGCGTAGGTGACCAGCAGGGTGCCGTCGTCGTCCCAGGCTAGGTCGGGGTCGATGCCTCGCACGTCGGTCAGCCGGACCGGCTCCGACCACTCCCCCAGCGGGTCGTCGGTGTGCACGAGGACCTGCCACCCGCCGTCGGCGAGGTTGGTGGTGATCATCCAGAACCGGCCGTCGTGGAACCGGATGGTCGGGGCGGTGATGCCACCCGAGCCCGGCGCCCGGGATACGTCGAGCTGGGACCGCCGAACGAGCACGTGCCCGGCCTGCTTCCACGTGACCAGGTCGGTCGAGCGGAACAGCGGCACACCGGGCGCGTACTCGAAGCTGGAGACGACCATCCAGTAGGTGTCCCCCACCCGGCAGATGCTCGGGTCGGGGTGGAACCCGGGGACGACGGGCCGCGGGTCCCCGGAGCCGGAGGGCGGCATCAGTCGTGGTCCTCGATCCGCCACTCGTCGTGCCAGTCGAGCACCGGCATCCCACCGTCGAACCGGACGGACAGCCACACGTAGCCGGCCACCGACGTGTCCGCCTGGGCCTGGATCCGGTTGCCGTCCGTGTCGAGCCAGACCTGTCCCGGCCGGATGGAGTCGTACGTCTCCACGGTCATGCGCGCAGCTCTGCCGTTCGTGGGGTCGTCTTCATGTCGACGGAGGGGTCGGCCCACCGCCGCCGCCCGGCTCGGCGGCGGTGGGCCGGAGGAGCCGGCGACGTGGGGTTCAGGACAGGTGCTTCCGGAGGAAGCCCACGGACCGGTCGAGGATCGGCTCCACGTCGATGGTGACGAACCCGTGGTCGGCGCCGTCCACCTCCACGAGCTCGGCCGACGCACCCACCTGCTGGAGGGCCGCCACGAGGCGCCGGCTCTGGCCCGGGCCGACGGCTCCGTCCTGCGTGCCGTGAAAGGCCAGCACCGGCGGCGCGTCCGGGCGCACATAGGTGATCGGGCTGACGGCGCGAGCCCGGTCCTCGTGCTCGCGCAGGGCCCCACCGATGAGCTGACCGACCGGGGAGTCGGCGCTCTCGTGGTCCGCGCGCCCGCCGGTCGTGTCGTCCTCCTGCAGCGCCAGCACGTCCGTGACGCCGAAGAAGTCCACGACCGCTGCCACCGGGAGGTCGGGGCCCTCCACCCCGACGCGCGGGCCGAAGTCGCTCCGGTCGTGCGTGAACGCCAGGAGGAGGGCCAGGTGGGCACCTGCCGAGCCGCCCCACAGGGCCACGCGGTCGCCATCGATCCCGAGCTGCGCGGCGAAGTGCCGCACGTACCGGACGCCGGCCCGGACGTCGAGGAGCTGCGCCGGGAACGGCGCCTCGGCGCTGAAGCGGTAGGTGATCGAGGCGAAGGCCATCCCCGCGGCCAGGATCTTCTCGCGCATCGGGACGAAGGACGGGGACCAGACCTCTTCGGCCGCCCCCATGCGGAACGCGCCCCCGTGGATGAACACGACGACAGGGACGGGCTGCTCCGCCGCGGGCACGACGACGTCGAGGAGCAGGTTCCGGTAGCCGTCGACCAGGGCGAAGGTCTCGCTCCGGTAGGTCGTCCGGCCGTCGGGCCCCGGCACCCCGTGGGTGGGCGGGAAGCAGGTGGGCAGGGTGAAGGCAGGCGCGTCCTGCGCCGCAGCGGCGCCGTGCGACTCCGTGGTGGTCACTGGTGGTCCTCCGGGTTGAAGAAGAGCGCCGGCTTCTCGACCGGCGTCGGTTCGGTGATCTCGGCGGCGAAGGTGTGCCGGCCGGAGCCGACCTCCACCGGAGCGCTGCCGTCGGGCAACCGGATCTCCGCCGTCGTGCTGGGCGGCACCGTGACCTCCAGGGCGAACCGCGTCCCACCGGTCAGCGTCCAGGAGACCTCCGCCGTCCCGTACGGCGTCTCGTGCGTCGCGCCGGCCGACGTGAGCCCCGGCCCCGGACGGGGGGCCACCCTGAGCCGCCGGTACCCGGGCGCCGCCGGGGCCAGCCCGGCCACGGTCCGGTGCAGCCAGTCGGCGACCGCACCGAACGCGTAGTGGTTGAACGACGTCATCTCGCCGGGGTTGATGGTCCCGTCCGGGAGCATGGAGTCCCAGCGTTCCCAGATCGTCGTCGCCCCCATCGTCACCGCGTACAGCCACGACGGGTTCTCGCGCTGCAGGAGCAACTCGTAGGCGGTGGACAGCTCCCCGGCGTGGGTAAGTGCGTGGGTGACTAGGGGCGTGCCGAGAAAACCGCTGGCGATGTGGAACCCGTCCTTCAGCACCTGCTCGGCGAGCAGCCGGCCGGCATGCTCACGCTGCCCGGGCTCCAGCAGATCGAACTCCAGCGCCAGCGCGTAGGCGGTCTGGGACGGGAAGGCGAGGCGGCCGTTCGGCGACACGTACTCGGCGCGGAAGCGGACCGCGGCCCGGTCGGCGAGCTCGGCGAAGCGGCTCCCGTCGTGACCCAGCACCTCGGCCGCCTGCGCCACGGTCCGGGCCGAGCGTGCCAGGTACGCAGTGGCCACGCACTGCCACGGCGTGCGCGCGGCGGCCGGGTTGTCCGGCGGCGCCGCGGTGTCCAGCCAGTCACCGAAGGAGAAGCCCCCCTCCGGGAAGTCCAGGTGGGCACCGGCGCGACCGGCGAAGGCGTCGATCCAGGCGACCATCGACTCCCACTGGTCGGCGAGCAGCTGCCGGTCCCCGGAGCGCTGGTAGAGCACCCACGGGACGACGACGGCGGCGTCGCCCCACCCGGTCTCCGGGTTCTGCGGGAAGGGCAGCAGCGGCAGGAACGGCACGTACATCGGTACGACGCCGCCGTGGTCCTCCAGCTGCTCGACCGCGAGGTCGGCCAACCAGGAGCGCAGCATGCCGGCGGTGTCGTACAGGAACGACGCCGTCGGGGCGAAGACCTGCAGGTCGCCGGTCCAGCCCAGCCGCTCGTCGCGCTGCGGGCAGTCGGTGGGGATGTCGACGAAGTTGCCCCGCATGCCCCAGACGACGTTCTCGTGCAGCCGCTCGACGTCGGGGTCGGAACACGTGAACGTGCCGGTGCGGCGCAGGTCGGTGTGCAGGACGACGGCCTCGAGATCCGCCGGGCGCAGCTCACCCGGCCAGCCCGAGACCTCCGCGTAGCGGAACCCGTGGAAGGTGAACCGTGGCTCCCAGGTCCGCGGCCCCGCACCGTCGAGCACGACGACGTCGGTGGCGCGCGCGGCCTTGAGCGGGCGCGTGCCCAGCTCGCCGTGTTCCAGCACCTCGGCGTGCCGGACGGTGATCTCGGTGCCGGCGGGGCCGTCGGGCAGGGAGAAGCGGATCCGCCCCACGAGGTTCTGCCCGAAGTCGACCAGCGTCTTCCCCGTCGGGGACGTGGTGATGGCCTGGACGGGAAGGGTCTGCGTCCGCCGTACGGGCGGACCTGTGGGAGCCACCAGCGTGGTGACGTCCAGGTCGCCGACCTCGACCGGGGTCCACGTCGCGTCGTCGAAGCCCGGCGCCGACCAGCCGGGCAGCTCCCGGCGGGCGTCGTAGGTCTCGCCGTTGTAGAGACCGGAGCCGACCGTAGGCCCGCCGGCCGAACGCCACGAGCTGTCGGTGACCAGCACGGTCCGCGTGCCGTCGGGGTGCTCCACCTCCAGCTGCAGGAAGGCGCCGGTGCGGTCGCCGTACCACTCGCGCTTGCCGGTGAAGCCCACGTAGCCGGTGAACCAGCCCTCGGCCAGCTGCACGCCGAGGGCGTTGGTGCCCTCGCGCAGCAGGCCCGTGACGTCGTAGGTCTGGTAGCGCAGCCGGTGCCGGTAGCTCGTCCACCCCGGCGCCAGCACCACGTCCGAGACCGCCGCTCCATTGAGCTCGGCCTCGTAGACGCCCTGCGCGGTGGCGTACAGCCGGGCGCGGACGACCGGCTTCTCGAGGACGAACTCGCGCCGCAGGAGGGCGACCGGCTCCTCCACGTCGCGGGGCAGGACCGGCTGGACCAGCTCGGCGGTCCAGTCCGCGGGTTCCAGGAGACCTGCCTCGACGAGGACGTCCTCGCTCCACGCCGACGGCTCGGCGGCGCCCTCCGTCCAGACCCGCACGCGCACGGACCGGCGTTCCCGGCTCACGAGCGGCGGAGCCTCCCACGGGACGAGGACCGACTCGGCCGACGCGACGCGGCCCGACGACCAGACCTCGCCGTCCTCCGGCGCGATCTCCAGCTCGTAGGCGGCCTGGCGCCAGCCGGGCAGGTCGGTGCGCGTGACCCAGGACAGCCGCGGCGTCGTCTCCCCGATGCCGAACGGCTCCCGGTGGTGCTCGATCGAGACGGGTAGGACGGTCAGGTCGCTCATCCGAGCGCCTCCCTCAGGTAGTGGACGGACAGCTGCACGACGGCGTCGATGTCGTCGCAGCCGGTGAAGATGTGCTCGGCGCCCTCGACCGGGACCAGCCGGACGTCCACACCGGCAGCGCTCATGGCGTCCGCGAGCTGCTGGCTCTGGTTGAACGGCACCAGCCAGTCGGCGGTGCCGTGGATCAGCAGGAACGGCGGCGCGCCTGCGGTCACGTGGGTCACCGGGCTGGCGTCGGCCGTCGTGGCTTCGTCGAGGCCGGCGAGGAGGTGTTCCTCCGCCGGCACCCGCATCACCTCGGGCAGCTTCGCCGCGATGTGCGGCGGCGGGGTCACCCCCGGCATGGTCGACAGATCGGAGACGCCGTACCAGTCGACGGCGACGTCGACGCCGCTGGACGGCCCGACGACCCCGAGGTCGCCCTCCAGGTCGGCGCGGTGCCCGGTCAGGGCGACGAGCGCGGCGAGGTGACCGCCGGCCGACTCGCCGGCGACCCCGATCCGGGTGACATCGACGCCGAGTTCCCCGGCGTGCGCCCGCAGGTACCGGACGGCGGCCTTCGCGTCGTGCAGCTGGGCCGGGAAGGGCGCCTCGAGGGAGAACCGGTAGTCGATCGTGGCGATCGCCAGCCCCGCGGCGACGAACGCCTCGAACAGCGAGTCCGGCCGCAGCGTCTCCGGCAGGTAGCGGCGGTCGCCCATCATCCAGGCGCCGCCGTGGATCCAGACGACGAGCGGAGCCGGCTCCTCCCCCGGGGGGACCCAGACGTCCAGCTGCAGCGGCCGGTAGCCGGCCGGGCAGGCGTAGGTGACGCCGGAGAAGACCCGGACGCCGTCGTCCCGCCGGGTCGCCGGAGGCGGCGGCAGGAACCGGGCGGGCCCCGCCCACTCGAACGCCTCGACCTCGGACGTCATCGTTCGGTGTCCTCTCCGTCCAAGGGGCTGGTGAACCGGTGCTCGCCGGGGCCGGCGGTCGTCGTGGTGCCGTCGGGCAGGACCACTTCGGCCTCCGTCCCGGCGGGGACGACCACCCGGAGATCGAACGCACCGCCGTCGATCCGCCAGGCGGACTCGATCCGGCCGTACGGGGACTCGTGCGCCGCCTCGGCCGAGGTCAGGCCGCCGCCGGGGCGCGGACGGACGCGGAACCGGCGGTAGGCGGGATCGATCAGCTGCAGGCCCGCGGTGTACCGGTGGAGGAACGAGACGACCGCGCCCTTGGAGTAGTGGTTGAGCGAGTCGTGCGGCACGCCGTCGTCGTCCACGCCGCCCCAGCTCTCCCACACCGTGGTGCCGCCCCGGTCGATCATCGTCAGCCACGACGGCTCGGTGTCCTGCAGCAGCAGCTCGTAGGCGACGTCGACGTGCCCTGCGTCGGCCAGCACGGGAAGCAGGTACGGCGTGGCGAGGAAGCCGGTACCCAGGTGGGTGTCGGCCTTGCGGATCAGCTCGACCAGCCGCTCGGCGACCGCCGGCCGTAGCTCGGCCGGGACGAGATCGAAGGCCAGCGCCCGCACGTGGGTCGCCTGCGTGTCGGGGGTGAGCCGGCCCTCGGCGTCGACGTACTCCGCCTGCCACGCCTGCCGGGCCAGCTCGCTGAGCTCCGCGTAGCGGGCTGCGTCGTCGTGCCGGCCGAGGACCTCGGCGATCCGGGCCGCGAGCCGGGCGCTGTAGGCGAAGTATGCGGTGGCGACATGCCCCTTGTCGGCCGTCCGGAACTCGTCGTTGCCCGTTCCGAGGTTCTCGCCGGGCTCGAGCCACTCGCCCCAGTGGAAGCCGGTGTCCCAGAGGTGGCGCTCGTGCGGCGCGGGATCGGGATTGCGCTCGACGCGGGACGGGTGGCGCCCCTCCCGCGCCAGGCGCTCGGTGCGGTCCAGCCACCGCACCATCGTCGGCCACAGCTCGTCGAGCAGCTGTTCGTCGCCGTAGGCCCGGTAAATCTCCCACGGGACGATCACCGCGGCATCGCCCCAGCCGGACGAGCCGTTCAGGTGCCCGATCGGCCCGTCCCTGCCCTCGTGCCGTGGGCTCGGGCTGACGTTCGCGATCGTGCCGTCGGGCCACTGGTCGACGACGACGTCCCGGAGCCACTTGGTCGAGAACCCGGCCACGTCGTACAGGAAGGCGGCCGTCGGCACGAACAGCTGCCAGTCACCGGTCCAGCCGTGCCGCTCGCGGTGTGGGCAATCGGTCGGGATGTCGCAGGCGTTGCCGCGGAAGCTCCACAGCGCCGCCTCGTGCAGGCGGTCCACCCGCTCGTCGCTGCAGGAGAACCAGCCGGTGCGGCGCAGATCGGTGTGCACCACCACCCCGCGGACGTCGTCCACGGTCAGGTCACCGGGATGGCCCTCGATGCGCACGTACCGGAACCCGTGCGTGGTCCGGCGTGGCTCGAAGACGTCGCCGGGGGCGCCCGCGGACACCACGGAATCGACCTGCCCGGCGGAGAGCCGGTGCGGCAGGAACGGCATGTCGGGCTCGAGGTTCGCGACCGTGACGTCGCCGTCGGGCGCGAGCCACTCCCCGTGGGTCAGCGTGAGGTTCGTGCCGGCCGGGCCGAGGTCGGTGAGCCGGACCCACCCGTTGATGTTCTGGCCGAGGTCGATCACGTGGGCACCGCTCGCCAGCCTCGTCACCGAGCGCGGGACCAGCTCCTCGACCCGCCGCACCGGCGGGGCCGGCGAGTCGACGAGGCCCGCGTAACCGTGCTCGACGACGGCGACGTCGTCCCAGCCGGTGTCGTCGAAGCCGGGGGCTTCCCAGCCGCGCGGCAGCCGACGCAGGTCCCAGCGCTCCCCCTCGATCAGGTCCGCGGCGACGACGTGGCCGAGCGCGCTGCGCCACCCCGGACCCGAGCCCACCACCGCGGTCGAGCCGTCGTCGTACGTGAGGTGCAGCTGGACCAGCAGCGCGAGCCCGCTCCCCCACTGGTCGGCCGCCCGCGTCAGGCCGACCTGCCCCCGGAACCACCCGTCAGCGAGGACGATCCCCAGCGCGTTGCGACCGACCGAGACCGATGGGGTGACGTCGTAGGTCTGCACCTGCAGCCGCGCGTCGTACTGCGTGTAACCCGGGGTGAGCTCGGCGTCCCCCACCCGCCGCCCGTTGAGGAACGCCTCGTAGAGGCCCTGCGCGGTGGCGTGCAGCCGGGCGGCGGTCACCGGCCGGTCGGCGTCGAACTCGAACCGGAGCAGGGCGGCCGGCCGCGACCCCTTCGGGCCGCTGGGCATCCGGCCGGGCTCCACCCAGGACGCCTGCCAGTCCTCCGCCCAGAGCAGGCCGGTCTCGAAGGACGCCGGCTCGGACCACGGGCTCTCACCGAGGTCGGTGCCCACCCGCACCCGCCACTCCACCCGCTGGCCGGAGCAGAGCGGCGGCCCGGCGTAAGGCACCAGGAGGCCTCGGTCGCCCCCCACCCAGCCGGTGTCCCACCCGCTGTCGGTGGTGATCCGGTAGGCGCGCTGCTCGCGAGCGCCCTCGGGCAGCCGCCATGACAGCCGGGGCGCGGTGCTCCGCAGACCGAGCGCCTCGTCCAGATGCTCGACGCGCAGGCCGTGCGGCGCAGACGCGGAGCTCGTGTGCGCAAGGACCCCGGCGTCCTCGGCTACTCGCACGCTCGCGGCACGGCCCTCCACCGGAGCCGTCACAGTCCGGGGACGCGCTCGGCGTGATGGCAGGCGGTGACGGTCTGGTCCACCTGCCGCAGCGGCGGACGCTGCGCGACGCAGATCTCCGTGGCCAACGGGCAACGCGGCACGAAGGGGCAGCCGGTCGCGGCCGGAGCCGCTGAGCCGGCCACCCCGATGCCGAGGGCCTCGCGGGCCGCCCGGCGGGCGGCCTGCTCGGCCGGGCGCGGCACCGGGGCGGCCGAGTTGAGGGCCACGGTGTAAGGGTGCCGTGAGCGCTCCTGGACGGCCTCGGCCGGGCCCATCTCCATGATCTGCCCCCGGTAGAGCACCACCACCCGCTGGGAGAGGAATCGGACCACGCCGAGGTCATGGGCGATGAACAGGAACGACAGCCCGTGCCGGTCGCGCAGGTCGGCCAGGAGGTTGAGGACCTGCGCCTGGGTGGACAGGTCCAGCGCGCTCACCGGCTCGTCGAGGACGAGGACCTTCGGGTCGCAGACCAGCGCGCGGGCGATGGCGATCCGCTGCCGTTGCCCACCGGAGAACTGTGCGGGGTAGCGGTCGACCGCGTCGCCGGGCAGACCGACAGACTCCAAGCCTTTCCGGGCCTTCTGGAGCGCCTCCTGATGGCGCACACCCATGAGCCGCAGCGGCTCGACCAGCGTCTGGCCGACGGTGCGGGTGGGGTTCAGCGACGAGTACGGATCCTGGAAGACCACTCGCAGGTCCGCAGCCAGCCGACTGCGCTGCTTGAGCGGCATCTCGGTGATGTCCTGCCCGTGCAGCCTTACGCTCCCCTCGGTCGGAGGCTCCAGGCCGAGGACCGCCTTGCCGATGGTGGACTTGCCCGAGCCGGACTCCCCGACCAGACCAAGGGTCTCGCCAGGTGCGATGTCCAGGCTCACGCGGTCCACCGCCGGTGGCGCCTGCCGAGCCTTGCGTCCCCGGCCGTAGCGGACGACGAGATCGCGGACCTCCAGCGCCGGGGCCGACGCAGGGGCGGGGGCGGCGGACGGCGTATCGGCGGGTGCGGTCATCGGGACGCTCCAGCAGTCGGAATCGTCTGCCCGTTCCGGGCAGCGGTCGCACCGGCCGGCGTGGCGGCCTGCCTCGTGCCGGGGACGACCTCGTCTCCGGCGTGTTCGGGCGCCCAGGTGACGGAGGCATGGGCGAGTTCATCGGCTCGGATGCACAGGACGGACCCGTCGCCGTGGGCGGGGAGCGACGAGAAGGGCTCGGTGCACTTGTCCCGTGCGAAGTGGCAGCGGCCGGCGAACCGGCAGCCGGTCGGCCAGCTCCCCGGGGAGGGCACGGTGCCGGGGATGGACGCCAGCCGCTCGGGCACCGGTTCGCCCTCCGACACGTGCGGGTTGGCGCCGAGCAGCGCCATCGTGTATGGATGTGCCGGGCTGTCGAGGACGCTCGCCACGTCCCCCGACTCGACGACGGTGCCCGCGTACATGACCGCGACGTCGTCGCAGATGTCGGCGACGACGCCGAGGTCGTGGCTGACGAGGACGACGGACAGGCCGCGGTCACGGACGAGCTGACGCAACAGGGTCAGGATCTCCGCCTGGACCGTGACGTCGAGGGCCGTGGTCGGTTCGTCGGCGATGAGCAGCTTCGGCTCGCCGGTCAGCGCCAGGGCGATGGCGACGCGCTGCGCCATGCCGCCGGACAACTGGTGCGGGTAGCTCGCGAGCACCCGGTGGGCGTCGACGATCCCCACCTGCTGCAGCAGTTGGGCAGCGATCCGGCCGGCCTCCGCGCGGCCGACCCCGCGGATCCGGCGCAACGGCTGGGTCAGCTGGTAGGACACGGAGAACATCGGATCGAGGGCGACCATCGGCTCCTGGGAGATCAGCGCGATCTCCCGGCCGCGGATGGCGTTGAGTTCCTTCTCGTTCAGCCCGACCAGGTTGCGCCCCTGCCACAGGATGGAGCCGCCGGAGATCGAGACGCCGTCGGGGAGCAGACGGATGAGCGAACGGGCCGTCATCGTCTTGCCGCAGCCGGACTCGCCGACCAGCCCGAGGACCCGCCCCGGTCGCAGGTTGAACGACACCCCACTGACGAGCGCCGGACCGTCATCGACGGTGACATCCAGATCACGGACTTCGAGCAGCGCCTGCGGATCGGTAGAACGAGGTTCTCCCGTGGTCCCGGCAGCGGCCCTGGCCAGCGGGCGCTTGCGACGTCGCGTGGTCGCTGCGATCGACCCCTTGCTGGCGATGGCGTCGGCCAGCTCGTTGGCCGCGACGACGGTGAGCGCGAGGATGAAACCGGTCGGCACCATGAGCCACGGCGCGTTGAACACGTACGACGACGCATCCTGGATCATGAAACCCCAGCTCGGCTGCGGCTCGGCGGGGCCGAAGCCGAGGAAGGCCAGGCCGGCGACGATGAGCAGACCGATGCCGTAGAGCTGCGCAGCCTGGACGGCCACGACGGTGCCCATGGACGGCAGGACGTGGACGAGGTTGACCTTCAGCGAGCCGAGTCCGTTGACCCGCGCGGCGTCGACGTAGAGGCGCTGGCGCACCGACTTCGCGACGCCGAGCATGACCCGGTAGACGGCCGCGGAGATCATCACGCCGAGGATGGCCATGATGATGTAGATCCGGACGCCGATCACCCCGATCACGGCGAGCAGCATGATCGTCCCGGGAAGGGCGAGGAGCACCTCGGCCAGGCGGGTGGTGACCCGCTCGACGCGGTGCCCGCGCTCGGCGGCGACGAGCGCCATCGACAGCCCGATCCCGAAGGCGACGAGGACCGAGACCACGGAGGCGAGCAACGGCTCGGTGCCCGCGCTGAAGATCCGGCTGAGCAGGTCGCGGCCCAGCGGGTCGGTGCCCAGCCAGTGATCGGCCGACGGCAGTGCCAAGCGGTTGGCCGTGTCCTGCGCGGCCGGGTCGTAGGGCCGCCACAGCGGAGCGGTCAGCGACGCAACGACCATGAACACGAGCCATGCGGCACCGAAGATCCCGCCCGGGCGGCGCAGGAAATAGGGCAGTCCACGGCGCTTCGGGCCCTGTGGGACCGATTGGGTCGCCACCTCGTCGGCCGCGTCCAGGGGCAGCACACTCATGCGGTACGCACCTTCGGGTCGAGCGCCGCGACCACGAGGTCGAGCAGCAGGTTGATGACGACGACCACGACCGTGGCCACGATGACGACGCCGGTGAGCGCCGGGAAGTCGCTGGAGGCGGCGGCGATCTGCCCGGCCTGGCCGAGGCCTGGGAGGGCGAACAGGTTCTCGATGATCACCGAGCCGCCGAACAGGGCGATGAACTGGACACCGAGCACAGACACCACCGGCAGGCTGGCGAAGCGAAGTGCGTGCACGTACCGGACGCGCCACTCGGGAGTCCCCATGGCCCTCAGGGTTCGGATGTGCTCCTGGGCCAGCGCTTCGCCCATTCCGGCTCTCGCGGTCCGGGCGATGATGGCGGCCCCGCCGATCGACAGTGCGATCACCGGGAGCAGCAGGCTCTTGAACCAGCCGGCGGCATCAGCGGCGAAGGGGACGTAGCCGGTCGCCGGCAACCACCTCAGTTGGATGGACAGCGCATACACCAGCAGGATGCCGACCCAGAAGACGGGCAGGGAGAGCGCGACCCCGGCTCCTGTCGTGATGACCCGGGAGGTGCGTCCCCCTCGCACGGCGGCCGTGACCCCGAGGACCACGCCGACGACTCCCGAGAAGACCGTGGCGAGCAATGCGATGAACGCCGTGACCGGCACCCGGTCGGTCAGGTCCGCGGCGATATCGCGACCGTCGATGAGCGACGTGCCGAGGTCGCCGGTCACCAGACTGCCGAGATAGTCGAAGAACTGGACGTGCAACGGGTCGTTCCAACCCAGCGCCTCGTTCTCGGCGGCGATGCGCTCGGGGGTACCGCCAGGACCGAGGCGCACCGCACCAGGCGAGGTGTCGGTGGCGTGCACCAGCAGGAAGCTGATGAGGATCGCGGCGAGCACCGTGCCGACCGCCATGGCGAACCTCTTGGCGACGTAGCCGAGCATCAGGGAGTCCTTGGGCGTGTGGGGGCGACGTGCCCGTCCGGGATGGTGCAGAGGTGGGGGGGGGGGGGGGGGGGGGGGGGGGGGGGGGGGGGGGGGGGGGGGGGGGGGGGGGGGGGGGGGGGGGGGGGGGGGGGGGGGGGTGGGGGGGGGGGCGGCCGGGCCGCGCGCCCCCCCCCCGCCCCCCCCCCCCCCCCCCCCCCCCCCCCCCCCCCCCCCCCCCCCCCCCCCCCCCCGGCGTGGGTCAGGCAGCCGGCTTGATGGCCGACAGCACGAGGTAGTTGTTCGTACCCGCGTAGGCCGGCTCGGCCACCGCATCGGCGTTGTAGCCGGTGTGGGTGAAGTCCTCGTACACCGGGATGAACCACCCGTTCTCGGTGATCGCCCGGTTGAGATCGGTCAGCGCCTCCTCCTGAGCGTCGCCTTCCGCGCCGAGCGCCGCGCCCAGCGCCTGCTCGATCTCCGGCTCCGAAGCACCCTGCATGTTTATGAAGCCGCCGTAGAGCGCACCCGCGACGAAGCCGGCGGGGTTGGCGCCGGGCGTGAACGGCCCGAAGATCACCGGGTCGGTCTGGACTGCGGCGAAGACCTGGTCGGTGGAGGTGGCGTTGATGAAGTTCATCGAGATGCCCTGCTCGGCGAGCATGCTCTGGATGGCCACCTGGTCCTCGGTGGGCTGACCCATGACGGTGACGTTGAACTCGAAGCCGTCCGGGTAGCCGGCCTCCGCCAGCAACTCCTGCGCCCGCTCGGGGGCGTAGCCGAACTCCTCGTCCAGCGTCGGGTCGAATCCCGGAGCTTCTGCCGGGAACAGCTGCACGGTCGGGCGAGCGCCCGGGTGCAGATCGTTCACCAGCTGCTCGCGGTCGATGGAGTGCAGGATGGCCAGCCGCGCGGCCTCGCTCGCGAACGCGGGGTTCAGGGCCCCGGTCTTGTCGATCACCGGGAAGCCGACGATCGTGCCACCCTGGCTGGCCAGGCTCTGCTGCGACTCCACCATGTCGATGGTGGTCGGCTTGAGGATGCCCGCGACATCGGCCTGGCCGGAGACGACGGCGTTGGCCAGGGCCTGCGGGTCCGTGATGATCCGGAAGTCGATGCTGTCGTACACCCACTCGTCGGCGTCCCAGGCGTCGTCCTTCTTCTCGAGCGCGTAGGCGCTCGCCCGGGTCGTCCCGTCCGCGTCGAGCGTGTAGGCGCCGGAACCGTCCGCCTGGGTCTCGAGAGAAGCGGGGTCGGCGATGCCGTCGGGCCCGATGATGATCCCCGCGGTGTCGACAAGGTGGTTCTCGGGTGTCGCCTGCGGCTGCGCCCAGGTGATGACGACGGTCTTCTCGTCCGGTGCGGTGACCTCGACGATGTCGGCCGCCTCGCCGTCCGCGAGCGCCCCGTACGCCTCGAGGTCGGGGTCGTCGCGCCGGTCGAGGTTCGCCTTGACGAGTTCGGCGGTCAGCTCGGAACCGTCGGCGAACGTGACGCCGTCCCGCAGGGTCAGCGTGGTCTGGGTGTCGTCCTCGTTGTTGGAGAACTCCTCGACCAGCTCCGGGAGGATCGTGCCGTCCGGCGCCGTCTCGAAGAGGGCGTCGTAGAGCGCACTGAAGAAGGTGAACTGCCCCTGCGAGTACAGCAGCGGGTCGTAGCCGGTCGGCGCCTGGTCCGCATCCATGGCGACCGTGAGGGTGTCGGTGCCGCTCTGACCGTCAGCGCCGCCTCCGCCGCCTGAGCCACCACCGCACGCGGCGAGCGAGACGGTCGCTGCGGCAGCGAAGGCCACGGTGCGGCTTCGTCGGGTGAATCGATTCATTCTGTGCTGACTCCTTTGCCGGACGAGAGAAGACGCATGGGCCGGTCCCGGCCCGGCCGGCTGGGCCCGGCTTGGCGGCAACGATGCGTGGGGACTCGGTGAGACGTCAGGCACAATGCCGCTCAATGGAAAAGCATCTGTGGCCTGCGCCTCATCAGTGAACAGAAGGTGACCGTCTCGTGACCGATCCGTCGCCCGAGCCGCCACGAGTACGGGGTCGACGCCCGCCGCAAGGAGAGCCGGTGATCGACCGCGCGCTCTCCCTGCTCGCGGCCTTCGACGCGGGCCACCGCTCGCTGACGCTCGGGGAGTTGAGCCGGCGCAGCGGCATCCCGACCAGCTCCACCCTCCGGCTGGCCGGGCGGCTCCTGACCTGGGGCGCGCTGGAGCGGGGTGACGACGGACGCTTCACCATCGGCGTCCGGCTGTGGGAAGTTGCCTCGCTGGCCCCGCGGGCGCAAGGGCTCAAGCAGGTGGCCCTGCCCTTCATGGGTGACCTGGAGGAGGTCACCCGACAGCACGTGCTCCTCGCGGTGCGCGAGGGCGGCGACGCCCTGCTGGTCGAACGGCTCTCCGCCCACCAGGCCATCCCGGTCCTCTACCGGGTCGGCGGGCGGCTGCCGCTGCAGTCGACCGGGGTGGGGCTGGTCCTCCTCGCGTTTGCCGACCCGGGCTTCCAGGAAGCGCTGCTCGCCCAGCCGCTGATGCACCAGCCGGAGAACGTGGCTGTCTCCCCCGCTGCGCTGCGCCGAACCCTGGCCGAGGTGCGGCGGGACGGCCTGGCCACCCTTCGCCGGCGTGCCCCGCAAGCCCTGGTCAGCGTGGCCGCGCCGGTCTTCGACGCCGACGACCGCATCGCCGCGGCACTGTCGGTGGTGGTCCCGCAGGAGAACGCTGAGCCCCGCCTGCTCGGTCCCGCGGTGCGCACCGCGGCCAGGTCGATCTCTCGCGGGCTCGGCGCCCGCCGGTCGATCGGGCATCCGGGAGCACCCCCGTCCGCCTGACCGCCGCTGGTGCACCAACGTCTCGGGCAGTACACCTAGCCTGCGGCGTCTGCGCCGTCGCAAACGCCGCGGGGGCGGAAGTAAGCGGCCGTGGAACCGCACAAACTGGGTTCGCACGATCGTTCACTGCCGGCGTCACCACCGGGACTGCCCAGCGCTGTGCGTCCAGGTTGAGGCCGAGGTGCCCGGGCCGCTGCGCTGCTCACCCGGTGGCGGCGGTCTCGGTTTCGGCGGTGCCATCGGTGGCGGAACCGCGCCCGACTGCCCGTGCGGCGGCCGATTCGACATCGCCGACCTCGCCCGTCGGGTCGCCGACGCGCTGCGGCGCGGCCGCGGCGGGTGGTTCCGGCGGGGGGCGGTGGTGATCGAGGCCTGACCGACGACGGACGGCCGGTCCCGTAGTGACGGCCGGCCCCCGTGCCAGGCCTTCCGACACGCGCGCCGCGGACTACTCGGCCACCTCGGCGAGCTCAAGTGGTTCGACGCCCTCCGCCCCTGTTCGTGGGCCGTCAGCTGCAAGCCGGTTCGACGTCATCTCGGCGCGGCGGCGATGCTCCACGGGTCCGGGGCTTGAGCTCGCTGACGAGCACGCCGGCGACGATGAGGGCGGCGCCGACGATGGCGAGGCCGGGCAGTCGGTCGCCGGCGAGGCGCCCGATGACGCCGCCCCACACCGGCTCGCCGGCGTAGATGACCGTGGCCCGGGTCGGTGACACCGACCGCTGGGCCCAGTTCATGGTGATCTGGATGAGACAGCTGGCGGCGCCGAGACCGATCGCGGCGGCGAGCCAGAGCCAGGAGAAGGACGGAACGGCCTCGCCGACGACGGGCATCATCGCCACCGACAGGGCGCCGCCGACGAGCAGCTGCACGACCGTGATCCGGCCGAGGTCGACGGTGCCGGCGTACAGGCCGATGAGGACGATCTCCGCGGCGATGGCGACGGTGCTGACCAGCGTCAGGATCTCTCCGGTGCTCAGCGTCAGCCCCGCCGAACCGGGGTCCGCCAGCAGGACCAGCCCGGTGAAGGCGAGCGCCACCCCAGCCCAGGCGGCGGGCCTGGGCGCGCGGCGGAACACCGCCCACTGCAGCAGCGGCACGAGCGGGACGTAGAGCGCGGTGAGGAAGGCCGAGGTGCTGCTGGGGATGGTCTGCAGGCCGATGGTCTGCAGCGCGTAGCCGAGGAAGATCGTCACTCCGATCGCCGCGCCGGCACCCAGCTCCCGCCGGGTCAGCCCGGTCAGCGTCCGGCGGAAGACGACCAGGCTGATGGCGCCGGCGGCGAGGAAGCGTAGGCCGACGAAGAGCAGCGGCCCGCCATGCTGCATGGCGAGGTGGACGACGAGGAACGTCGCGCCCCACACGGCGGTGACGGCGATCAGCGCCATCTCCTGCCGGCTGAACCGGACACCCCAGCGGGGACGAGGCCTGGTGTCCAGCATCGCGCTCACCCGTCGGCCGGCCGGGCGCGCGACGGGCCATCGTGGGCGTCGTCCCGGGGGTGGATCAGCACGGTGCGCCTCCGTCGGCGCGGGTGATCAGCCGGCGGTGGAAGGTGGCGTCCGGGCTGAGGGCGAGCAGGCCCTCGGTGAGGGCGTCGGCTGCGGCGTGTGCGTCGTCATCGGTGAGCGGGTCGAGCACGTCGAGGATGAAGACGGCACTGGTGGTGGCGGTGGTGATGCCGGTGCGGGTGCACTGCCGCCAGTTCCAGCGGCGGCAGGTGACGCCGACGTCGTCGCGCCAGACGACCTCGCCGACCTCCGGGTGCTCGACGACCACCTCGCCGCCGGCGGTGGTGTCGAAGGCTTCGGTGCCGTCGGCGCGGACGAGTCGCGGCGGGCTGGCGTAGGCGGCACGGTCCTCGCCACCGAAGGGCAGCATGGAGGCTATGGAGACGGCGTTGTAGACGTCGGTGATCCGGTCGATGCGCGGCAGGCCGCCGGGGTCGAGCCGGCGCATCAGCGCCTCCACGCTGGGCCGGGTGCGCTGCGGCTTGGCGCCGAAGGCCCGGTAGGCATCCCGCCACGCGGCGAGGTGCGGCAGCTCCTCGGGCTTGCGCCCGTCGAGCCGCTCCCGCGCGGTCGCCTCGGCGGCAGCGAGGACCTGCTCGCTTCGTTCGTCGCTGGGGCCGCCCTGCAGGCCGTCGGCGGTCAGCAGCACCACCCGGTAGTCCGGCCGCAGCGCGAACACCGCGTCATCGACGGTGGCGGCGGCGAGCCACTGCTGGGGGTCGGTCACGAACGGCTCCCGGTGACGTGGGGCTGGAACACGGTGAGGGCGAAACGGGCGGGGCCGGCGGCGTCGGCGGGGGTGGCGTAGCCGTGGGCGACGTCGCCGGCGAAGGCCGCGGAGTCGCCCACGGTCAACCGCTCGGTGCGGTCGCCGACGCGCAGGTCGACAGCGCCCTCCAGGACGAGCAGCAGTTCCCGGGTGCCGGCGCTGTGCGCCTCGCTGGTGTTCGCATCGCCCGGCTGCAGCGTCCAGTCCCACAGCTCGACGACGTCGGGCGGCTGGGTGCCGGCGACCAGGACCGCCTGCCCGCCGTGGTCGCCGTGCCACAGCACCGGGGCCCGCCCGGCCGCGGTCACGGTGAGGGTGTGCGGGCGCTCGACGTCGACCAGGACGGGCAGCCCGACACCGAGGGCGTCGCTGATCCGCAGCAGGGTGGCGATGCTCGGGTTGCCTTCGCCGTGCTCGATGGTGATGACCATGCGGCGGCTGACCCCGGAGCGGTCGGCCAGCTCATCCAGGGTCCAGCCGCGGGCGGTCCGGTGCTGCCGAACCCGCTGTCCGATCACCTCGTTGACTGCGACCACTCCGGCCGTCATCTGTGCCGCCTCCTCTTGCGTCGTCCCCGCCGCACTCATCTACGCTGCCTCCAAGAGTGCAACATAATGCATCAGGAGGTGCGGTGATGGCTGTGCAGGGGCGCCGGTCGAGCGACGCGGGGCTGCGGGTGGAGACCCGGCTGGCGGTCCTCGGCCGCGGGGGCTCCGAGCCCGGGCGGCCGTTGAACGTCCCGATCATCCCAGCGTCGAACTTCCGCGCCGCACCGGACGGGGGCGCCGGCCGGGAGTACTCCCGCGACGACGGCACCCCCGGCTGGGAGGCGCTCGAGGAGCTGGTCGGCGACCTCGAGGGTGGCCCGGCAATCGCCTTCTCCTCCGGGATGGCCGCGATCGCCGCGGTGCTCGAGTCGCTGCCGGTCGGCGCCCGGGTGGTCACGCCCCGGGACAGCTACACCGGACTGCGCGCCCTGCTCGCCGATGGTGCTGCGGCCGGCGGTCGCTGGCAGGTGCGCACCGTCGACATGACCGACGCCGAGGCGCTCGCCGCGGCGGTCGCCGACTCCGACCTGGTGTGGCTGGAGACGCCGAGCAATCCGCTGCTCGACGTCGTCGACATCGCCGAGGTCGCCACGGCCGCGCGAGCGGCCGGTGCCCTCGTCGCGGTGGACAACACCTTCGCCACCCCGCTGCTGCAGAACCCGCTGTCCCTCGGCGCGGACTTCGTGGTGCACAGCGCGACGAAGTCCATCGGCGGGCACTCCGACCTGCTGCTCGGCGTCGTGGTCTGCGGGCGCGAGGACGACCACGAGCGGGTGGCCCGCCGCCGCGAGGTCGCCGGGGCCACCCCCGGCGCACTCGAGGCCTACCTGGCACTGCGCGGCGCCCGCACCCTGGCCGTGCGGCTGCGCCAGGAGCAGGACTCCGCCGGCGAGCTCGCCCGCCGGCTTTCCGCGCATCCCGCGGTCGGCCGGGTGCGCTACCCGGGCCTACCCGGGGACCCGCATCATGATCGTGCCGCCCACCAGATGCGCGGCTTCGGCACCGTGCTCAGCTTCGAGCTGGCCGACGCCGGCGCCGCCGACGCCGTCTGCGCCGCGCTGCGGGTCATCTCGCACGCCACCAGCCTCGGCGGCGTGGAGTCCACCATCGAACGGCGCGCGAAGCTCCCCGGCCAGGAACACGTCCCGGCCGGCCTGCTGCGCCTGAGCGTCGGCTGCGAGCACGTCGAGGACCTGTGGGACGACCTCACCGCCGCCCTCGACGCCACCGCAGCCCCTGCCACCCGTCCGAACGCCGACGCCCGGAACCACCCGTGATCGACACCGAACTCCCCACCACCCCGTCGGTCAGCCTCCTGGCCCGCGGATTGGCCGCCTGCCTGGCCTCGGTCACCGAGGTGCCGGTGGCCGAGGTGCCGCTGCCCGCCGGCGACCTGCAGCAGGCTCTGGGTGCGTGGCGGTCCTGGCTGGCCGGACATGGCTCGGGTCTGGTGCCCATCGCCGATCCCGCCAGCTTCCAGTGGGCCGGGTGGTGGCTGCCGATCGTGCAGGCCGCCGACACGGAGGTCGCCACGGTGGCTTTCGGTACACCGCCGGGCATCGTGCTCAGCCCGCAGGACCCCGCGCTGCTGGGCCGGGCCACCGCTGACCTGCCCATCACCGCGGCCTACGCCGTCGCCTCCCTCGACCCGGTGCTCCGCACAGCGACGGCGACGCCCGGTCTGCACGGCACCGTCGAGGGCCTGGCGGTCGCACCCGCGGCCGAGGCGGAAATGCGCCTGCTCCAGGTCGCCTCCGCCCTGACCGGTCGTGGACTGGACGGTGACCGGTACGCCGCCGGCGCAGGCACCTTCAGCCCCCTCGCCGGCCACCGCCCCGGCTACGACCTGACCCTCATGGCCGCCGAGGTCCTCGACGAGCTCATCGCCGCTGGGCACGCCGTCGACTTCGCCGCCACGCGCCGCAACGTCCTCACCCGCGGCATCGACGTCAACGCCCTCGTCGGCTCCACCTTCCGCATCGGCCACGTGCTGTGCGCGGGCCGACGGCTGTGCGAGCCCTGCGTCCACCTGGACCGGCTCAGCGGGCCCGGCCTGCTCCGGCCACTCATCCACAAGGGCGGACTGCGGGTGGACGTCCTCACCGACGGCGAGATCCGCCTCGGAGCACCGATCCGGCCCGCCTGACCCGACTGGAGCCGCCCGTGCCCAACAGCACCGCCTTCGCCATCGTCGACGCGTTCACCACCGAACGCCCGTTCTCGGGCAACCCGGCCGGTGTGCTGCTGCTCGACGAGTTCCCCGATCCCGGCTGGATGCAAGGCGTGGCGAACGAGCTGGCACAAGCAGAGACCGCGTTCCTCGCCCCCGGCGAGCACGGCGCGTTCCGGCTGCGCTGGTTCACCCCGGTGGCCGAGGTCGCGCTGTGCGGGCACGCCACGCTGGCCAGCGCCCACTGGCTCTGGGAGTCCGGCGCCCTGCAGCAGGAGGCGGTCACCTTCACGACCCGAGGCGGGCAGCTCACCGCCGCGCGTGCCGACGACCGGATCGTGCTCGACTTCCCCGCGGTCCCCGCCACGCAGGTGACGCCGTCCCCAGAGCTCCTGGCCGCCCTCGCAGGCCCGATCCCCGTGTGGGCGGGAGTCACCGACCATCCCGATGCCGGTGAGCGCAACATGCTCGCCGTCCTCGAGTCGGAAGACGCCGTACGCGGCCTCACTCCCGATCTGCAGGCGGTGATGCGCTTGCCGGTCGGCGGCCTGATCGTCACCGCCCGGCGTCGGGCCGGCGGAGTCGTGTCGCGCTACTTCGCCCCCGCCTACGGGATCCCGGAGGACCCGGTGACCGGGTCAGCCCACTGCACGACCGGCCCCTACTGGCGTGCCGCACTCGGGACCACGCTGTCCGCCGAGCAGGCGTCCCCGCGCGGAGGAGAACTGACCGTCACCACCACCGACACCGAACGGGCCGTTCTCACGGGAAGGGCGCGCACAGCAGCCACCGGATCCCTGCACTGACTGTGAGCATGGCGGGGCCAGTCCGCTTCTGACCGGGCTGGTGGCCGGCGACGGCGGGTGTGACCCATGCACTGACTGGCTTCGTGCCTTCTTCGCCTACGCGTCGTCCAAGGCGGGCATGCACGGCCTCGGGCGCACCGTCGCCGCCGCCTACGCCGGCAGGGGGATCCGGGTTAACACGGCGATCCCGCCTTACACGGAGACGGGATTCGTGTCAGCCATCGCCGAGGACCTGGCCGCCCGCGCCGCGATCGTCGGCCGGATCCCCATGCGTCGCGCCGGCACGCCCGCCGACCTGGAGGGCGTCTACGTGTTCCTCGCCGGCGACGAGTCCGCGTTCGTGACCGGCGGCGCGTTCGCCGTCGACAGCGGCATGACGACTTGTAGCGATGCGTCGGCGGACGAGCGTTCCGCTCAATGGCAGAGGCGTGTGTCTGGGTGACGCCGGTCACCGATGCTCGTCGGGTCACCGTCGACCTCAGCCGGGAGTAGCCATGAGCTTCGAGTACCTGATCGATCCGTCCACGGGCCCGCAGTGGAAGGGCCAGCTCCCCGGCAAGCCGGTGCCCTACGTCCTCCGCAAGGGCGAGGGCGAGACCGCCATGCTCTTCCGCGACCTGTTCACCGTGCTCCTGTCGGGCGACGAGACCGAGAACCAGTTCGGGATCATCACCGCCGACTCCCCCGCCGGCGACGTCATCCCGACGCACTCGCACGACGAGACCCACGAGACGTTCTACGTCATCGAGGGCAAGGTGAAGCTCTTCTACGAGGACGCCGAGGGCCACAAGCAGTCCTCCCTGCTCGCCCCCGGGGACTTCGGCTACGTGCCGGCCGGCTTCGCGCACGCATACCAGATCGTCGAGGACGCCCGGATGATGGGCACGCTCTCCGGCGGTTTCGAGCGGTTCTTCCAGCACATGGGCACGCCCACCGACCACGCCACCAAGGACCAGCCGCCCTTCATCCCGGACTTCCCGCGCATGCAGGCGGCGGCGCAGCAGCACAACATGCAGTTCATGCCGGACTACACCTGGCCCGAGGCCTGACGCGACGCCGGTCGCGCCGCCCCGAACCCGCTGACGCCCCACCGGGCGCGGTCCACGGGACCGCGCCCGGTCCCGTGAGGAGAGCCGTGCCCCCGCCCGCCCTGCCGCTCCCACCCGCGGCCCACGAGCTGCCCCTGCCCCCGCCCCGCCCGGGGCCCGGCGGCACCCGCGTCCTCCTCGGCGTCCCCTACGCGGCCCTGCCCGGGGCCCGCCCGCTGGAGCTGGACCTGTACCTGCCGGCCGGCACGACCCGCGCGCCGGTGGTCGTCTTCCTGCACGGTGGCGGCTGGCGGCTGGGCAGCCGGCACACCGCCGGCCCGATGTACCCGAACACCTCGCCGACGCCGTTCGAACGGGTCGCCCTGGCCGGGATCGCCGTCGCCAGCATCGACTACCGGCTCTCCGGCGAAGCCACGTTCCCCGCCCAGGTGCACGACGCGAAGGCCGCCGTCCGCTGGCTGCGCGCCCGGGCCGACGAGCTCGGGGTCGACGGCGGCCGGATCGCTGCCTGGGGCGAGTCGGCCGGCGGGCACCTCGCCGAGCTGCTCGGGCTGGTCACCGACGCGGGCCTCGAGGGAGACGTCGGCGTGACGGGCCCGTCCAGCGAGGTCACGGCCGTGGCCGCCTGGTACGCCCCCAGCGATGTCGCCGCGGTCGCCACGGACACCGGCGCCGACCCGCTGGACGGGGGCACGCGTGAGTCCCAGCTGCTGGGGGCCGCGGCACCGAACGTGCCGCAGCTGGCGGCCGCGGCGAGCCCGGTCAACCACGTCTCCCCCGCCGCGCCGCCGTTCCTGCTGCTGCACGGCAGCGCCGACCGCTTCGTCCCGCCCGTGCAGAGCGAGCGGATGGCCGCCGCCCTGCAGGGCGCGGGCGCCGACGTCGAGCTGCACCTGCTCGACGGCGCCGACCACATGTGGCTGGGCGCGCCGAACGCCGCCGCCCTCGCCCTGGACCTGACCACCGGCTGGCTGCAGGAGCACCTCGCCGCCGGCAACGACGAGGAGGACCGATGAGGATCGTGGGCATCCGCCGCCACGGCGGACCCGTGGAGGTGGCGTCGCTGTCCGGCGACGGCACGCAGGTGACCGTCGTCGCCGGCCTGGAGGAGTTCTGGGCCGACGCCCCCGGCCACCTCTCCCGGGTGGCCGGCGGGGACACGGTGCCGGTCGCCGACGTGCAGCTCGTACCGCCGGTGCTGCCCGGCGCGCGAGTGGTCTGCATCGGGCTGAACTACCTCAAGCACGTCGCCGAGGGCTCCTTCCGCGACCAGGAGATCCCGCCGTACCCGACGCTCTTCGCCCGGTGGACGCAGTCATTGACGGTCGGCGGCGCGGAGGTGCCGGTGCCGGCCGACGAGGACGGCCTGGACTGGGAGGGGGAGGTGATGGCGTACGTGGGCGCCCCCCTGGTCGACGCCACCCCGGACGAGGCGCTGGCCGCCGTCGTCGGCTACTCGACCTTCAACGACCTGACCTCGCGGCGGGCGCAGAAGCTCACCAGCCAGTGGATCCTCGGCAAGAACGGGGACAGCTCCGGCCCGCTCGGCCCGATGGTCCCCGCCGCGGAGGTCGGCGACCTGCGCGACGGGCTGCGGGTCCGCACGCGGGTCAACGGCGAGACCGTCCAGGACGGGCGCACCGACGAGATGGTCTACACCGTCGGGGACACCTTGGCGCACGTCTCCCGCACGTTCACCCTGCGCCCGGGCGACCTGCTGGCCACCGGCACGCCGTCGGGCGTCGGCTACGCCCGCACGCCTCCCTGGCTGCTGCAGCCCGGCGACGTCGTCGAGGTGGAGATCGATCGGCTCGGCGTCCTGCGCAACACGGTCGTCGGCAACGAGGCCCGGAGCGCCCGGTGAGCGGCGAGTTCCGGCAGTACCTCTTCCCCCACGACCACCCGCGGCTGGCCGAGGTCCGGGGCATGGACCCGTACGCCTACCGCGAGCACGCCCGGACGCCCGGCACCTTCACCGGGGGCCTGGTCGAGGGGTGGACGCCGCTCTACCGCACCGAGTTCCGCGGCGTCACCGAGGACGGCACGCTCCGCGAGGGGCTGTACCCCTTCGAGCCCGCCCGCCCGGGCGAGGAGGCACCGGTCGAGGCGATGGTCGCCGCCGCGCACGACCTGCTCGCGGTCCTGGACGACGAGGGCCGGGAGCGGCTCTGCTTCGACGCCGACGCCGTCGAGTGGCAGACCTGGGCCAACCCCGAGTTCATGCAGTTCGACACCGGGCTCCGGCTGGACCTGCAGCCCGACGTCGTGCGCGAGAGGGCGTTGGCCCTCATGCGCGCCTCCCTCTCCCCCGAGGGCTACGAGCTCGCGCACGCGATGATGCTGATCAACGGGTTCCTCGGCGAGGTCGTCGACCTCGAGACGGTCCTCAACGAGTTCAGCTACAACGTCGCCCTCTACGGGACGCCGGACCTGCGGGCGCCGTGGGGCTGGCAGCTGTTCGGCCACCACTGCGCGGTCAACTGCCTGGTGGTCGAGGGCCGCATGGTCGTCTCGCCGGTGTTCCTCGGCGCCGAGCCGGACGAGATCGACGAGGGCCCGCGCGCCGGGTTGGCCGACGTGTTCTCCGACCGGATAGCGCTCGGCACCGAGCTGATGGCGGCGCTGGATCCCGAGCAGCGCCGCGCGGCCACCGTCTACGAGCAGATGGTCGACCCGGCGATGCCACCCGGGCGGGTGCACCCCGGCGACGAACGGCACCTGGCGGGCGCCTTCCAGGACAACCGGGTCATCCCGTTCGAGGGCATCCGCGTCGCCGACCTGCCGGCCGCGGCGCAGGAGACCGCGCTGCGGATCGCCGAGTCGTTCGTGCGGCTGCTGCCCGAGGGCCCCCGTGCCGCTCGCCTGCGCGAGGTCGAGCAGCACCTCGGTGAGACGTGGTTCAGCTGGATCGGGGGCTGGCAGCCCGGTGACGTCTTCTACTACCGGCTCCAGTCGCCGGTGCTGATCGCGGAACTGGACCACCACTGCGGCGTCTTCCTGGACTACGACACCCCGAAGCCGTTCCACATCCACACCGTGCTGCGCACGCCGCACGGCAACGACTACGGCCGTGCGTGGGTCCGGCAGTGGCAGGAGCGGAACCCCCCGGCCTGAGACGCGGACGGGGAGGTTCCGCTCTGCCGGCCAATGGCAACGGACTACATCGGCGTGATCCCTGCCACCGATCCTGGACCCGGCGCGCGAAGGTCTCCGCCCGCAGGACCGCCGCCTCCCCGCCCCCTCGCTCGTCCACCCGCCCACGCGGGTGGTGCCCCCGACAGGAGTCCTCATGACCACCGTGCCCGCCCGCGTCCCGGTGCTGATCGTCGGCGGCGGCCCCAGCGGCCTCGCGGCGGCGATCGAGCTCGGTCGCCGCGGCGTCGAGGTGCTCGTCGTCGAGCCGCGCACCGAGCTGGACCCGCTGCGCCCCCGCGCGAAGACGACCAGCGTCCGGACCATGGAGCACCTGCGCCGCTGGGGCATCGCCGACCGGCTGCGGGCCGCCGCCCCGCTGCCGGTCTCCTACGCGCAGGACGTCGTCTTCGTCACCGGTCTGTTCGGCTCGGAGATCACCCGTTTCCCGAACGCCTTCGGCCTGTGGTGCCGGCCGCAGGAGGTCGCCGCCGAGGCCGGGCAGCAGGCGCCGCAGTCGCTGGTCGAGCAGGTCCTCCGCGAGGCGGCCGCCGAGCTGCCGAGCGTCACCCTCCTGGTGGGCTGGCGGGCGGCCGCGGTCCTCGACGGGCCCGTCGAGGCGCAGGCGGTGCTCGAGGACCCCACCGGCGTGCCGCACCGGGTCACCGCCGATTACCTGCTGGGCTGCGACGGCAGCGGCGGGATCACCCGCGCCGCGATCGGCGCCCGGTACGAGGGCTCCTCCGGCACGCTGCCCAACCTGAGCATCACCTTCCGCAGCCGGGCCCTCGAGGAGCGCGAGCTGTGCGCCCTGGGTGTGCACTACTGGGTCATCGGCGCCGAGCGCGGCGGTCTCATGGGCCGGCTGGACCTCGACGGCACCTGGTGGGCGATCGTGCAGGGCGTCGACACCCGCACCGAGGGCGTCGACCCGGTCGCGCTCGTGCGGACCCTCGTCGGCGCCGACGTGGACGTCGAGGTGCTGGCCACCGACCCGTGGTCGGCGCGGATGCTCCTGGTAGACCGGTACCGCGGCGAGCGGGTCTTCCTCGTCGGCGATGCCGCCCACCTCAACCCGCCGTGGGGCGGGCACGGCTTCAACACCTGCGTCGGCGACGCGGTCAACCTCGGCTGGAAGCTCGCCGCCGTCCTGCAGGGCTGGGCGCCCGCGTCGCTCCTGGACAGCTACGAGGTGGAGCGGCGGCCGGTGGCCCACCGGACGATCGGCGCGGCCGGCGCGCAGGAGTCGTTCCTGGCGCCCTCGTTCGCCGAGGCCGACCTCGACGACCCCGGGACCGCGGGGCAGCTGCTGCGCAGCGACCTCGCCCGCCGGCTGCAGGTGAAGGACGGCGAGTTCCACAGCCTGGGCCTCGTGCTCGGCTACGACTACGCCGGCTCCCCGGTCGTCGTCCCCGACGGCGCCCCCGTGCCGGGACCTGAACTCGGCACCTACAGCCCATCGGCCCACGCCGGGGCCCGGTTGCCGCACACCTGGCTGCCCGACGGCACATCGGTCTACGACCTGCTCGGCGACGGCTTCGCCCTCCTCCGGCTCGCCGGCGGCGGCGCCGCGGCGGACCTGACCGCGGCGGCGGAGCGGCTGCGGATCCCGCTGCGCACCGTCGACCTGACCCACCTGCCGGAGCTACGCCCGCGGTACTCCGCCGACCTGGTGCTCGTGCGGCCCGACCAGCACGTCGCCTGGCGCGGGGACCGGATCACGGACCCCGAGCACCTGCTGCACGTCGTCGTCGGGGACGACGGCCGCACCCCCCTTCCCGTCCCGTCCGCGCTCGAGGAGCTCGCCCGATGACCGGTCCCTTCCCTGATGGCTTCCTCTGGGGCGCCGCCACCGCCGCCCACCAGGTCGAGGGCGGCAACGTCAACAACGACCACTGGGAGCTCGAGCACGCCGAGCACTCCCCCTTCGCCGAGCCGAGCGGCGACGCCTGCGACTCCTGGCACCGGTGGCCCGAGGACCTCGACCTCGTGGCCGGCGCCGGCCTGAACACCTACCGGTTCAGCCTCGAGTGGAGCCGCATCGAGCCGGCCGAGGGCGAGTTCTCCCGGGCGAACCTGGACCACTACCGGCGGATCCTCGACGGCTGCCGCGACCGCGGGCTCACCCCGATCGTCACGCTCGTCCACTTCACGATGCCCCGGTGGCTGCTGCACGACGGCGGCTGGACCGGCGCCCGGACCGGCGACCGCATCGCGCGGTTCACCGAGTACGTGGCCCCGGCCCTGCGCGACGCCAGCTACGTCGCCACGCTCAACGAGCCCAACCTGATGGCGGCCCAGCCGGTGATGGGTGCGATGGCGCGCCGCGGCGAGCCGATCAAGGGCCTCCCCCGACCCGACCAGGGCGTCGCCGAGGCCCTGCTGGAGCTGCACCGCCGCAGCATGGAGGTCCTCCGCGGTGCCGGCTCCCCACCGGCCGGCATGACGCTGGTCGGCCGGGAGCACATCGCCGAGGACGGCGGCGAGGAGCGGATGCAGGAGGACCGCGCGGCCTTCGAGGACCAGTTCTTCGCCGCGGCCGCGGACGACGACTGGCTGGGCCTGCAGATCTACACCTGCGCGCGGTTCGGCCCGGACGGCCTGATCGCCCCCGCTCCGGAGCTGCAGACCCTCGCTCACGGCATGGAGCGCCGGCCGCAGGCGCTGGGGGCCGCCGTGCGGCGGGCCGCCGAGGTGCTGCCGGACACACCGCTGCTGGTCACCGAGAACGGCATCGCCACCGCGGACGACGACGACCGCATCGCCTTCACCGACGAGGCGCTGCGCAGCCTGGCCGCGGCGATCGCCGACGGCGCCGACGTGCGGGGCTACGTGCACTGGAGCCTGCTGGACAACTTCGAGTGGATGCTCGGCTACCGGCCCACCTTCGGCCTGGTCGCCGTCGACCGGGAGACATTCGCCCGCAGCCCCAAGCCGAGCCTCGCCTGGCTGGGCGGCGTCGCCGGCCGCAACGGCCTTCCTGCATCCTGACCTGGTGTTCAACTCGACGCACCGACGGCGCAACCCGCTCACCGGCGAGTGGGTCCTCGTCTCCCCGCACCGGACCGCGCGTCCCTGGCAGGGGCAGGTCGAGGACCCGGCGGTGCCCCGGCTGCCCGCCTACGACCCCGGCTGCTACCTCTGCCCGGGCAACGAGCGGGCCGGCGGGCAGCGCACCCCGCGGTACGACGGCACCTTCGTCTTCGACAACGACTTCGCGGCGCTGACCCCGGACGTGCCGGCCGCGGCCACGGACCGATCCGGCCTGCTGGTCGCCGAGAGCGAGCGCGGCGTCTGCCGGGTGGTCTGCTACTCGCCCCGGCACGACCTCGCGCTCGGGCAGCTGCCGGAGGACCAGATTCGCGGGGTGGTGGACACCTGGGCCGACCAGTACACCCAGCTCGGCGGGCTGGACTGGGTCAGCTGGGTGCAGGTGTTCGAGAACCGCGGCGCGGCCATGGGCGCCAGCAACCCCCACCCGCACGGCCAGATCTGGGCGCAGGAACGGCTGCCCACCGAGGCGGTGCGCGAGCTCGCCACCCAGCAGGCCGCCGCCGAGGCGGGGAGCTGCCTGCTCTGCGAGTACCTGGCCGTCGAGGAGGCCGACGGCGAACGCGTCGTCTTCCGCGACGAGCACGTCACCGTGCTGGTCCCCTTCTGGGCGGTCTGGCCGTTCGAGACCCTCGTGCTGCCGCGCGCCCACTGCGGCGCGGTGCCCGACCTCGATGGCGCCCGGCGGGACGCGCTGGCCGGCGCGCTGGGCCGGCTCGCCCGCTGCTACGACGGGCTCTTCGGGGTGCCCTTCCCGTACACGATGGGCCTGCACCAGCGCCCCACCGACGGGCGCGAGCACCCGGGCTGGCACCTGCACGGGCACTTCTACCCGCCGCTGCTGCGCTCGGCGACGGTGCGCAAGTTCATGGTCGGTTACGAGATGCTCGCGCAGCCGCAGCGCGATCTCACCCCCGAGAGCGCGGCCGCCCGGCTGCGGGAGGTGACCGCGTGACCGGCGTCGCGGCTCGCGAGACCTTCGCCCGGACCGTAGGTGGCGAGCCCGATCTCGTCGTCCGCTCCCCCGGGCGGGTCAACCTGATCGGCGAGCACACCGACTACAACGACGGCTTCGTGCTCCCGGCCGCCCTGGACCGGGGCACGGTCGTCGCGGCCCGCCGGCGGTCCGACGGCCGGCTGCGGACGACCGCCGTGCGCATGGGCGGGAACGACGACCGGGCGGTGGCCGACCTGCGGCCGCAGGAGGGCGCCGGCTGGTCCCGCTACGTGGCCGGGGCCGCGGCCGTGCTCCAGGACGAGGGGCACCAGCTGACGGGCGCGGACCTGGTGATCGACAGCGATCTGCCGATCGGGGCCGGCCTCTCCTCGTCCGCGTCGCTGGAGCTCGGCGTGATGGTCGCGCTGCTGGCGCTGACCGGGGACGCGCTCCCGCCGGAGACGCTGGCCCGCCTCGGCCAGCGGGTGGAGAACGAGGTCATCGGCGTGCGCACCGGCATCATGGACCAGCTCGCGATCGCCGGCGGCGTCGCCGGGCACGCGGTGCTCGTCGACTGCCGCAGCCTCGCCACCGAGGCGGTCCCCGTGCCGTCCGGGACGGCGATCCTCGTTCTCGACAGCGCCGTTCCGCGCACCCTGGCCGGCTCGGCGTACAACGACCGGCGGGCCGAGTGCGAGTCCGCCGTCGCCGCGCTCAGCACCGTCGATCCCGGCCTGCGGGCGCTGCGCGACGTCTCCCCCGACCTGCTCGCCGAGCACGCCCGGCTGCTCGACGGGGTGCAGCTGCGCCGGGCGCGGCACGTCGTCGGGGAGAACGCCCGGGTGCTGGCCGCCGCAGACGCGCTCCGGCGCGGGGACGCGCGCGCCTTCGGGGAGCTGATGGACCGGTCGCACGCCTCGCTGCGCGACGACTACGAGGTGAGCGTGCCGGAGCTGGACGCACTGGTTGGCATCGCCCGCGGCACGGCAGGCGTGCTCGGGGCGCGGCTGACCGGGGCCGGCTTCGGGGGGTGCGCGGTGGCGCTGGTGGAGCGCGACTCCGCTGCAGCGGCGGCCGCGGCGATCACCGCGGCCTACCGTTCGGCCACGGGCCGGCGGGGAGAGGCGACGATCTGCACGCCGTCGGACGGCACCGGGGTGGTGTGACCGCGCGGGCGCTCCGAGGGGGTCCGGGCGGTCGGCCCCGCGTCCGGGAGCCGACCGCCCGAACTGATCAGCCCGAGCCGGAAACCGGGCCGATCCGCCGGTCCGCCGCCGCCCACGCGGCCGCCGCACCGGACGAGGGGAGGTACGTGCGCGTCTCCTGGGTGGCCCGGAGGAGCGCTCGCAACTCGGCGAGCCCTCCCTCGAGCACCCCGGCGGCACGGGCCTGGACCAGGGCGTTGCCCAGGGCCGCGGCCTCGACCGGGCCGGCGACCACCGGCAGGCCGCACGCGTCCGCGGTGAGCTGGCACAGCAACTCGTTGCGGGCGCCCCCGCCGACCAGGTGCACCACCTCGACGTCCCGGCCGGAGAGCTCCGCCGCCCGGCGGACGGTGCGCCGGTAGGCCAGCGCCAGGCTGTCGAGGATGCAGCGCACCGTCTCGGCCTGGCTCTGCGGTGGGGTCTGGCCGGTCTCCCGGCAGACCGCGGCGATGCGCGCCGGCATGTCCCCCGGCGGCAGGAACCGGGAGTCGTCGGGATCGACGACCGCGGTGAAGGCCGGCACCCGGGCCGCCGCGGCGAGCAGGTCGGCCAGGTCCGCGGGCAGGCCGGCGGCCGCCCAGGTGCGCACCGACTCCTGCAGCAGCCACAGCCCCATCACGTTGCGCAGGTAGCGCACCGTGCCGTCGACCCCGAGCTCGTTGGTGAACCCGGCCCGGCGGCTGTCCTCGGTGAGGACCGGAGCGTCCAGCTCGAGGCCGACCAGCGACCACGTGCCGCACGAGACGTAGGCGAACCGGTCGGACTCCGCAGGCACCCCGACCACCGCCGACGCCGTGTCGTGCGACCCGACCGCGGTCACCGGGACCGGTCCGGCCAGACCCGTCTCGGCGAGCACCTCGGCGGTCAGCTCCCCCAACCGCTCCCCCGGCTGCCGCAGCGGTGGCAGCAGCCCCCGGTCCAGACCGAGCCGGTCGACGACGTCCCACGCCCACTCCCGGGTCGTCGCGTCGAGCAACCCGGTGGTGGAGGCGTTGGTGACCTCCGCGCCCACCGCGCCGGTGAGCCAGTACGCCAGCAGGTCGGGGACCAGCAACGCCGTCCGGGCGGCGGCGAACTGCGCGCTCCCCCGGGCCGCGGCAAGCTGGAACACCGTGTTGAACGGCAGGTGCTGCAGGCCGTTGACCCGGTACAGCTCGTCGGGCGGGACGACCGCGTGCACGTCCGGCACCGCGGTGGCGTGCCGGCCGTCGCGGTAGTGCAGCGGGTTGCCCAGCAGCGCGCCGTCGGCGTCCAGCAGCCCGACGTCGACCGCCCAGCTGTCGATGCCGACCCCGTCCAGCCGGCCGGCGTCCCGGCCGGCCGCCCGCAACCCGTCGAGCACGCCGGCGTAGAGCCCGAGCACGTCCCAGTGCAGGGTGCCCGCCGTGCGCACCGGCCGGTTCGGGAAGCGGTGCACCTCGTGCAGGTCGAGCCGATCCGGGCGCACCGTCGCGGCCATCACCCGGCCGCTGGAGGCGCCGAGGTCGACGGACGCGAAGGCGGGCATCAGCGGAGGAAGGCGCCGGCGACGCCGGAGTCGACCGGGACGTGCAGCCCGGTGGTGCGGGTGAGCTCGCCACCGGTGAGCGCGAAGACGGCGTCGGCCACGTGGTCGGGCAGCACCTCGCGCTTGAGCAGCGTGCGCTGGGCGTAGAACTCGCCGAGCTCCTCCTCCTTGACCCCGTAGACGGCCGCGCGCTGCGCACCCCACCCACCGGCGAAGATGCCCGAGCCCCGGACGACCCCGTCGGGGTTGATGCCGTTGACCCGGATCTGGTGCGGCCCGAGCTCCGCCGCCAGCAGCCGCACCTGGTGGGCCTGGTCGGCCTTGGTGGCGCCGTAGGCAAGGTTGTTCGGGCCGGCGAACAGCGAGTTCTTGCTGGAGATGTAGACGACGTCGCCGCCCATCCCCTGCTCGATCATGATGCGCGCCGCCTCGCGGGAGACGAGGAAGCTGCCCTTGGCCATGACGTCGTGCTGGAGGTCCCAGTCGGCCTCGGTGGTCTCCAGCAGCGGCTTCGAGATCGACAGCCCGGCGTTGTTGACCACCAGGTCGACGCCGCCGAACGCGAGGCAGGCCTCGCGGAAGGCGGCGGCCACGGCCTCGGCGTCGCTGACGTCGGCGGCCACGCCGAGCGCGACGTCGGACGAGCCGATCTCCTCCGCGGCGACCTGCGCCCTGGCGAGGTCCAGGTCGGCGACGACGACGCAGGCGCCCTCGCGGGCCAGCCGCTGGGCGATCGCCTTGCCGATGCCGCTGGCCGCGCCGGTGACCAGCGCCACCCGGGACGCCAGCGGCTTGGGCTTCGGCATGCGCTGGAGCTTGGCCTCCTCCAGCGACCAGTACTCGATGCGGAACTTCTCGCTCTCGTCGATCGGCGCGTAGCTGGAGACCGCCTCGGCGCCGCGCATCACGTTGATGGCGTTGACGTAGAACTCACCGGCCACCCGCGCGGTCTGCTTGTTGGCGCCGAAGCTGAACATGCCCACGCCCGGCACCAGCACGATCGCCGGGTCGGCGCCGCGCATGGCCGGGCTGTCCGGGGTGGCGTGCCGGGAGTAGTAGGCCGCGTACTCGGCGCGGTACTCCTCGTGCAGCTCCTTCAGCCGCGCGACGACGTCCTCCACCGGGGCGTCGGCCGGCAGGTCGACGACCATCGGGCGCACCTTGGTGCGCAGGAAGTGGTCCGGGCAGGAGGTGCCCAGCGCGGCGAGGGGGGCGAGCTTCTCGCGGGAGAGGAACTCCAGGACGACGTCGGAGTCGGTGAAGTGGCCGACCTGCGGCTTGTCGGTGGATGCCAGTCCGCGGATCACCGGCGCGAGCGCGGCGGCCTTGGCGCGGCGCTGCTCCTGCGGCAGCGGCTCGAAGCCGGGGACGACGGCGCCGAACGGCTCGGCCTTCCCCTTCTCGGCGAGGAACGCCTCCGCAGTGCGGATGATCTCGAGGCTGTTGGCCTCGCACTCCTCGCTGGTGGCGCCCCACGCGGTGATGCCGTGCCCACCGAGGATGCAGCCGATCGCCTGCGGGTTCTTCTCCTTGATCGCGGCGATGTCCAGGCCGAGCTGGAAACCGGGCCGGCGCCACGGCACCCAGACCACGCGGTCGCCGAAGCACTCGCGGGTGAGCGCCTCGCCGTCGGCCGCCGTCGCCAGGGCGATGCCGGAGTCCGGGTGGAGGTGGTCGACGTGCGCGGCGTCGACGAGGCCGTGCATCGCGGTGTCGATCGACGGTGCGGCGCCACCGCGGCCGTGCAGGCAGAAGTCGAAGGCGTGGACCATCTCGTCCTCGCGGTCGACACCCGGGTAGACGTCGACGAGCGAGCGGAGCCGGTCCAGCCGGAGGACGGCGAGGCCGGCCTCCTTCAGGGTGCCCAGGTCGCCGCCGGAGCCCTTGACCCAGAGCAGCTCGACCGGCTGCCCGGTGACCGGGTCGGTCTC
Source organism: Blastococcus sp. SYSU DS0828 (assembly GCF_054050975.1). Lineage (NCBI taxonomy): Bacteria > Bacillati > Actinomycetota > Actinomycetes > Geodermatophilales > Geodermatophilaceae > Blastococcus > Blastococcus sp. SYSU DS0828. The sequence continues at coordinate 243,317 of NZ_JBJHAK010000001.1, forward strand.
GCTGCCCTTGGCGGAGGTGTTGCCGCCGGCGTAGTTGGTGTTGCGCGGATCGGCGCCCAGCCGGTTGCTGCGCTCGATGAGGTCACTGACCACGGGGTTGCTCACGTTCGGGAGTCCTCTCTTGATGGCGTTTCGTGCCCAGCCGTGGCCCCCTGCAGGGCCCCGCCGCGAGCGGAGCGAGTGGCGGGGGGCAGGGGGTCCTTTCTCAGGCGCCCCAGCCGGCCTGCTGGCCGCCGACGCGCTCGCGCTCGATGCGCTGCTGGTAGCCGCTGCGCGCATAGGCCGCGTAGGGGTCGGGGTCCAGGCCCTGGGACTCCCGCAGCTCGCCCAGCAGCGGGCGGACGTCGGTGCTGAACGCGTCCATGAGCACCGAGTGCGCGTCGAGCACCTCACCGGCCTGCTGCGCGGCCGCCAGGGCCTCGCGGTCGACCAGCAGCGCCTTCGCCGTCGCCTCCTGGACGTTCATCACCGAACGGATCTGCCCGGGGATCTTCTTCTCCAGGTTGTGGCACTGGTCGAGCATGAAGTTGACGCCGGACTCCGGGCGGAGCGCGTCGTTGCCGACGATCTCGTTCATGATCCGGAACAGCTGGAACGGGTCGGCCGAGCCGACGATGAGGTCGTCGTCGGCGTAGTTGCGGGAGTTGAAGTCGAAGGCGCCCAACCGCCCGGCCCGCAGCAGCTGCATGACGATGAACTCGATGTTGGTGCCCGGGGCGTGGTGCCCGGTGTCGAGGACGACCGTGGCCTGCTCCCCCAGCGCCAGGCAGTGCACCAGCGAGGTGCCCCAGTCGGGGATGTCCATCGCGTAGAAGTGCGGCTCGAAGAACTTGTACTCGAGCAGGATGCGGTGCTCCGGGTCGAGCATCGCGTAGATCTGCTGGAGGGAGTCGGCCAGCCGGTCCTGCCGGGAGCGGAGGTCGTCCTGGCCCGGGTAGTTGGTGCCGTCGGGCAGCCAGATCTTGAGGTCGGTGGAGCCGGTCTGGCGCATGACCTCGATGCACTGCGCGTGGTGCTCGACCGCGCGGCGGCGCACCGCCGGGTCGGCGTGGGTGAGCGAGCCGAGCTTGTACTCGTCGTCCTGGAACAGGTTCGAGTTGATCGCGCCGATCGTGACGCCGAGGTCGCGGGCGTGTGCGGCCAGCTTGCCGTAGTCGTCGACGAGGTCCCACGGGATGTGCAGGGATACCCGCGGCGCGGCACCGGTGTGGCGGTGCACCTGGGCGGCGTCCTCGAGCTTCTCGTAGGGGTCGCGGGCGACGCCCGGCTGGCCGAACACCTTGAACCGGGTGCCGGAGTTGCCGAACGCCCAGGACGGGAGCTCGATGGTCTGGTCGGCCAGCGCCGCGAGGGCGCCGGTGCGGAGGTCGGTCACGGGCGTGCTCCGTTCGAGTGCGGGGGTGGTACCTGCTCGAGCGCCGCGATCTGGGCGTCGAGGTCGAAGACGAGATCGAGCTGCTGCTTGGCGCGGCCGTCGCCGCCGGGGAGGTCGAAGAAGGGCGCCATCTCGGCCTCCCACCGGGCGCTCACGTCGGTGGCGTCCATGGCCGCTTGCGCGGCGGCGAGGTCGTCGGCGACGACGGTGCCGACGAGCAGGCCGTCGTCGCGCAGGAAGAGCTGGTAGTCGCGCCACCCGGCGTCCCGCAGCGCGTGCAGCATCTCCGGCCAGACGGCGGCGTGCCGCTCGCGGTACTCGGCCAGCCGGTCGGGCCGGACCTGCAGGGTGAAGCAGATGCGGGGCACGAGGAAGTTCCTCTCAGGTGTTCGGGCGCGGGCCGGGCCTGCCACCGCCGACCGGACGACGGCCGGCGGCGGCAGGCGAGGTGCGATCGGCTCAGAAGTCGAACTCGCCGATGTTCTCGGCGTCGAAGACCGTGGGTTCGCCGAGGACGACGACCCCGCCCTCCTCGACGGTGTACTCGCCCAGCTCGCCGGCCTCGAAGGTCTCGCCCTCCTGGCCGGTGATCTGCCCGGCGGCGAGGGCCGCCCCGGCGTAGGCGGCCAGGTAGCCCAGCTCCTCGGGGTTCCAGAGCGCGAACGCCTGGACGGTGCCGTCCTCCACGTACTCGCGCATCTGGTTCGGCGTGCCGAGACCGGTCAGCGCGACCTCGCCCTTGTACTCGGAGCCGGACAGGTACCGCGCCGCCGCTGCGATGCCGACAGTGGTCGGCGAGATGATGGCGTCGAGGTCGGGGTGGGTCGCCAGCAGACCCTGGGTCTCCTGGAAGGACTTCTGGTCCTCGTCGTCGCCGTAGACGGTGGCCACGATCTCGATGCCGGGGTACTCCTCGGCGGCGTACTCCTTCATCATCTCGATCCACGCGTTCTGGTTCGTGGCGTTGGCCGTCGCCGACAGGAAGGCCACCTGGCCCTCGCCGCCGATCTGCTCGGCCACCAGGTCGATCTGGGTCTGCGCGATGCCCTCGGCCGTCGCCTGGTTGATGAACAGGTCACGGCACTCGGGGTCGGTGTCGGAGTCGAAGGTGACGACGGCGGCGCCGGCCGAGCGTGCCTGGTCGAGCGCGCCGCAGATCGCGTTCGGGTCGTTGGCCGAGGTCAGGATGACGTCGGCGCCCTGCTGGGTGAGCGTGTTGATGTAGCTCACCTGCGAGGAGGCGCTCGCCTCCGACGGACCGGTGACCGTGAGCTCGCCGTCGAACTCTGAGACGGCTGCCTCCGCGCCGTCGGCGGCGGTGTCGAAGTACGGGTTGTTGACCTGCTTGGGCAGGAAGGCGACGGCGAGGTCGGCGGGGATCTCGGCGTCCGGGTTCGCCTCGGCGGCCGCGCCGCCTCCGCCGCCGGTGGTCTCCTCGTCGCCGCGGGTGGTGCCGCCACAGGCGGCCGTCGCGAGGACGAGGGCGGCGACGGCGACACCCGTCACGCCGCCGCGCAGCGGCCGGCGGCCGGTCAGGAAGCTGGTCATTGGTTCCCTCTCTGGAGTGCGCCGGCGTGAGAGCGGCCGGGGTCGGTGGGTCGGACGGGCACCCGTCGGTGGGTGCACGGCGGTGGTGTCACGGGATCCGGCTCCGGGCAGCGGCACGCCGCCGGACCCATCCGATGACCTGGGGGGCGACCACGGCGGCGATGAGCAGCACGCCGGTCACGATGTTGAGGACGTCGGCCGGCACGCTGGCCAGGCGCAGGGCGTTGCGCACGGCACCGAGGAGGAGCGCGCCGGCGAGGACGCCGACCATCCCTCCCCGGCCGCCGAAGATCGACACCCCGCCCAGCAGGATGGCGGCGACGACCTGCAGCTCGAGCCCGGTGGCGTTGTCGGCGCGGGCGCTGCCGTAGCGGAGGGTCCAGTAGACCCCGCCCAGCGCGGCGATCACCCCGGTGACGACGAACAGCCAGAACTTGGTGCGGGCGACGTCGATGCCGCTGAAGCGGGCGGCGTCCTCGCTGTTGCCGATCGCGTACAGCGACCGCCCGATCGGGGTGGCGTGCAGCACGACGCCGAAGACGAGGACCAGGACCGCGAGGGGGACGGCCGCCACGGGGATCCCCGAGTCGCCGATCGTGCTGATCGCCCACGTGGTCCACGCCCGGGGGAAGTCGGCCACCGCCTGGTCACCGAGCACGACGAAGGCCAGCCCCCGGTAGAGGGCGAGGCTGCCGATGGTGACCGCCAGCGACGGCAGGCCCAGCCGGGTCACCAGCGCGCCGTTGACCGCCCCGAGCACGGCGCCCAGGAGCAGGCACAGCGGGACGATGAGCTCCAGCGGGAGGCCGGCGATCCACAGCTGGCCCATCACGGCCCCGGTGAGGCCGACCGTGCTGGCGACCGACAGGTCGATCTCGCCGGTGATGATCACCATCGTCAGCGGGAGCGCGATGAGCACGATGACGATCACGTCGAGCAGCAGGAAGCCGGTGTTGCGCGCGGTGGCGAAGCCATCGACCGAGAGGGAGGCCAGCAGCACGAAGACGACGAGCACCAGGGTGATGACCCCGTCGCCGGTGCCCAGCAGCCGCATCCGGTCCGACAGCGTCCGCGGCGGCGCCTGGTCCTCGGCGGGCGGGGCGACGGTCTCAATGGCCACGGGAACTCCTCCTCCGCAGGCGCCCGGCCAGGCGCAGCGCGAGCACCCGGTCCAGCGCGATGGCGGCGATGATCAGGGCGCCGACGGCGGCGTTGCGCCAGAACGGGTCGATGCCGAGCTGCGGCAGGGCGGTGCCGATGGTGGTGAGGAGCAGGGCGCCGAGCGCCGCGCCGGCCACCGAGCCGCTCCCGCCGAAGATGGCCACGCCGCCGACGACGGCGGCGGCGACGACGGTCAGCTCGTACCCGGTGCCGGCGGTCGCGTCCAGCGTCTGGAAGCGGGCCGCGTACAGCACCCCGGCCAGCCCCGCGAGCGCCCCGTTGACCACGAACGCGGTGAGCACCCGCCCGCCGACCGGGATGCCGGACAACCGCGCGGCGTCCGGGTCCGAGCCGATGCCGTACATCTCCCGGCCGCTGCGGTAGCTCCGCAGGTAGTAGCCCACGACGAGCACCACCAGGACGGCGACGAGGAAGAGCACCGGGATGCCGAGCAGCCGGGCGGTCCCCAGGGACTTGAACCCGCCGGGCAGATCGGCGGCGTTGATCTGCAGCCGGCCGCTGGTGCTGGCCCACAGGGCGTCGATGCCGCGGAAGACGTAGAGGGTGCCCAGGGTGACCACGAGCGAGGGCACCTTCGCGACGGCGACGATCACCCCGTTGACGACGCCCGCGACGGCGCCGACCGCCATGCCGACGAGCACCGCCAGCAGTACCGGCGTGTCCGGCTGCGTCGCCAGCAGCGTCCCGGTCGCGTAGGCCGACAGGCCGAGCGTCGAGCCGACGGAGAGGTCGACGTTCCGGGTGATGATCACCATCGTCTGGCCGGCCGCCAGCACCGTCAGGATGGACGCCGACAGCAGCAGGTCGCGGATGTTCTGCTGGGAGAGGAACCGCGGCTGGACGACCACCGTCACGACGACGAGCAGCAGCAGCGCGGCGAGGATGCCGAACTCGCGGACGGCGAACAGCCGGTGCACCAGCGAGCTGCCGCCGGTGCCGCGGCCGGACGTCTCCTCCGGGGCGGCGGGAGGCCGGGTCACCGCCGTGCTCACGACGCCACCGCCGTGCGGGTCGCCTGACCGGTGGCCGCGAGCATCACGTTGCCCTCGTCGGCCCGGGAGCGCGGGATGTCGTCGACCAGCCGCCCCTCGTGCATGACGAGGACGCGGTCAGCCATGCCCAGCACCTCGGGGAGCTCGCTGGAGACCATGACGACCGCCATCCCCTCCGCGGCGAGCTGCGACATCAGCCGGTGCACCTCCGCCTTGGTGCCGACGTCGATGCCCCGGGTCGGCTCGTCGACGATCAGCACCTTCGGCCCGGTGGAGAGCCACTTGGCCAGCACGACCTTCTGCTGGTTGCCGCCGGACAGGGTGGAGACGGGATCGCTGAGCCTGCCTGCCTTCACCTGCATCCGCCGGGTCCACTCCGCCGCGGCGTCCCGCTCGCGCCGGGCGGACAGCCAGCCCCGCCGGGACAGGGCCCACCGGCGGGTGAGCGTGGTGTTGCGCTCGACGGAGAGCTCCATGACCAGGCCCTGCTGACGGCGGTCCTCGGGCACCAGCGCGACGCCGGCGGCCATGGCCGCTGCGGGGCTGCCGCGGCGGAGCTCCTGGCCGGCGATGCGCACGGTGCCGGCGTCGTAGGGGTCGACGCCGAACACCGCGCGCACGACCTCGCTGCGGCCCGCCCCGACCAGGCCGGCCAGCGCGACGATCTCACCGGCGTGCACGTCGAAGGAGACGTCGCTGAAGACCCCGGCGCGGGTGAGCCCGCGGACCTCGAGCAGCACCTCGCCGGGCTCGACGTCCTGCTTGGGGAAGAGGGTGGCGACCTCGCGGCCCACCATCGCGTGCACGACCCGGTCGACGGTCAGCTCCGAGGTGCGGTCGGTGGAGACCCACTCGCCGTCGCGCATGACGGTGATCCGGTCGCAGAGTTCGAACACCTCGTCGAACCGGTGGGAGATGAACAGCACCGCGGCGCCGGCCTCCCGCAGGGCGCGGGCGACGGCGAACAGCCGCTCGACCTCGACGCCGGACAGCGCGGCGGTCGGCTCGTCCATGACCAGCACCCGCGCGTCGAACGACAGCGCCTTGGCGATCTCCACCATCTGCTGGTCGGCGATCGACAGGCCACGCGCGGGTCGGTCGGGGTCCAGGTCCACGCCGAGGCGGTCGAACAGCTCGCGGCACCGCGCGGCCATCGCCTTGCGGTCGATGCGCCGACCGGCCGTCAGGGGCTGCCGGCCCATGAAGATGTTCTCCGCGACCGACAGGTCGGGGAAGAGCGTGGGCTCCTGGTAGATCACCGCGATGCCCGCGGCCCGTGCGGTCGCCGGGCTGTCCAGGCGCGCCGGTTCGCCGTCCAGGAGCACCCGTCCGCCGTCGGGGGCGTGCACCCCGGCGAGGATCTTCACCAGCGTCGACTTGCCCGCGCCGTTCTCACCGACCAGGGCGTGCGCCTCACCGGCGCGCAGCTCCAGCCGGGCGCCGCGGAGCGCGGCGACCGCCCCGAAGGACTTGCGCACGTCCTCCAGCGCGAGGACGACGTCGCCGGGCGGCGCCGGCTCCCTCGTGTGGTCCACAGTGACCGCCTCCGTGTCCGGTGTCATCGCTGTGAATCGTTTCAGGCGCGATGTGACGGCCACCATAGAAAGGTCCCGAATGTGTGTCAACCGCCACGCTCACGGCCGTGACTCGAGCGTGACGAGGGCGCGCGCTGTGCGGTTGACACGTTTCAGAGGGTGGCCCCATCATGGCCTGCACCGGGTCTCGCCGCGAGGTCCGTCGACGCGCGCCCGAGGAGGAGCACTGACCGCCAGCATCCGGGACGTCGCCGGCCGGGCGGGCGTCTCGGTGGGCACGGTCAGCAACGTCCTGAACCGGCCGGAGGTGGTCGGCGCGGCCACCCGCGAGCGCGTGCTCGCCGCGATCGCGGAGCTCGGCTTCGTCCGGAACGAGTCCGCCCGGCAGCTGCGCGCCGGCTCCAGCCGGACCGTGGGGCTCGTGGTCCTGGACATCGCGAACCCGTTCTTCACCGATGTCGCCCGTGGCGTGGAGGAGGTGGTGGACGCCGCCGGGCTGTCGCTGATCCTCTGCAACACCGACGACCGCCCGGAGCGGGAGACCGCGCACCTGGCCGCCCTCGCCGAGCAGCGGGTGCACGGCGTGCTCATCACGCCCACCGCCGAGCTCAGCCCGGACCTCGCCGCCCTTCGCAGGAGAGGCGTACCCGTCGTGCTGCTCGACCGCCGGGCTCCGGACGGTGACCAGTGCGCGGTCGCCACCGACGACGTCCTCGGTGGTCGGCTCGCCGCCGAGCACCTGCTCGAGCGCGGCCACCGGCGCATCGCCTTCATCGGGGCGGCCTCGGGACTTCCGCAGGTGCACGAGCGGCACGCCGGCGTGGCGAGCGCCGTCCGCGAGGCGTCGGGCGCCGAGCTCACCGTCCTGTCCCCGGAGGAGCTCACGGTGGCCGGCGGACGCGAGGCGGCGGGGCGGATCATCGGCATCCCCGCCACCCGGCGCCCGACCGCCGCGATCTGCGCCAACGACCTGCTCGCGCTGGGGGTGCTGCAGGAGATGGTCCGGCACCGCGTGCGGGTCCCCGACGAACTGGCGATCGTCGGCTACGACGACATCGACTTCGCGGCCGCCGCCGCCGTCCCGCTCACCTCGGTGAGCAAGCCGCGGCACGCCATGGGCCGCCGCGCCGCGCAGCTGCTCCTGGACGAGGCGCGCGAGGGCCACGTCCACGAGCAGCCCGTCTTCGAGCCGGTGCTCGTCGTCCGCGAGTCGAGCATGGTCCGGCGGGATCCGGCGCCCGACCGGGAGGGGATCCGATGAAGGTCGCGCTCTTCGCCACCTGCCTGGTCGACACGATGGTGCCGCGGGTCGCCGAGGCGACGGCGGTGCTGCTGGAGCGGCTCGGCCACGAGGTGGTCGTGCCCTCGGGCCAGAGCTGCTGCGGGCAGATGCACGTCAACACCGGCTACCGGCGCGAGGCGGTGCCCGTCATCGCCAACCACGTACGCGCGTTCGCCGGGGCGGAGGCGATCGTGGCGCCGTCCGGCTCCTGCGTCGCCTCCATCCACCACCAGCAGGCCGCCGTCGCCCGCCGCGCCGGGGAGCACGCGCTCGCCGACGACGCCGCGGCGCTGGCCGAGCGGACCTACGAGCTGTCGCAGTTCCTGGTCGACGTCCTGGGGGTCACCGATGTCGGGGCGTACTACCCGCACCGGGTCACCTACCACCCGACCTGCCACTCGCTGCGGATGCTGAGGGTCGGCGACCGGCCGCTGCGCCTGCTGCGCGCCGTTCGCGGCCTGGAGCTGGTCGAGCTGCCCGCGGCCGACCAGTGCTGCGGGTTCGGCGGCACGTTCGCGGTCAAGAACGCCGAGACCTCGACCGCGATGCTCACCGACAAGATGGCCAACGTGCTCGCCACGCACGCCGAGGTGTGCACCGCGGGCGACGCCTCCTGCCTCCTGCACATCGGCGGCGGGCTCTCCCGCCTCCGGGCCGGCACGCGCACGGTGCACCTGGCCGAGATCCTCGCGTCGACGGAGGACGCCGTGACCCCCGAGCAGTCGACCCGACCGGCGGTGCGCTCGTGACCGCCGTCTTCCTGGGCATCCCGACCGCTCCCCGGGGCGTCGGGCACCTGCGCGGCGAGCGGTCGTTCCCCGACGCCGCGCGCGACTCGCTGCGCGACGGGCAGCTGCGCGCCAACCTCGGCCATGCCACGGCGACGATCCGGGGCAAGCGAGCCGCCGTGGTCGGCGAGGTGCCCGACTGGGCGGAGCTGCGCGAGGCCGGCCGGGCGATCAAGGCGGCCACGATGGCCCGGCTCGACGAGCACCTGGTCGCCCTGGAGGAGCAGGTCACCGCCCGCGGCGGCACGGTGCACTGGGCCCGCGACGCCACCGAGGCCAACCGGATCGTCCTCGACCTGGTGCAGGCCACCGGCACCGACGAGGTGGTCAAGGTCAAGTCGATGGCCACCCAGGAGATCGGGCTCAACGAGGCGCTGGAGGCCGCGGGTATCGCGGCGCACGAGACCGACCTCGCCGAGCTGATCGTGCAACTGGGCGAGGACCGGCCGTCGCACATCCTGGTCCCGGCGATCCACAAGAACCGGGCCGAGATCCGCGAGATCTTCCTGCGCACCATGCCCGGGGTGGACCCCGAGCTCACCGACGACCCCCGTCGGCTGGCCATGGCGGCGCGGGCGCACCTGCGCGAGCGCTTCCTCCGGGCCCGGGTGGCGATCAGCGGGGCGAACTTCGCCGTCGCCGAGACCGGCACCCTCGCCGTCGTCGAGTCCGAGGGCAACGGGCGCATGTGCCTGACGCTCCCGCAGACCCTCATCACCGTGATGGGCATCGAGAAGGTGGTGCCCACCTGGACCGACCTCGAGGTCTTCCTGCAGCTGCTTCCCCGCTCCTCCACGGGCGAACGGATGAACCCCTACACCTCGCTGTGGGCCGGGGTCACGCCCGATGACGGACCGCAGGAGTTCCACCTCGTGCTGGTCGACAACGGGCGGACGGCGGTGCTCGCCGACGAGGTGGGGCGCGAGGCGCTGCACTGCATCCGCTGCTCGGCGTGCCTGAACGTCTGCCCGGTGTACGAGCGCGCCGGTGGCCACGCCTACGGGTCGGTGTACCCCGGGCCGATCGGCGCCGTGCTCTCCCCCCAGCTCACCGGCGTCGAGGACAACGCGTCGCTGCCGTACGCCTCGTCGCTGTGCGGCGCCTGCTACGACGTCTGCCCGGTGGCGATCGACATCCCCTCGATCCTGGTGCACCTGCGCGCCGAGCACGTCGAGGCCCAGACGCGCACGACCCCTGAGGCAGCGGCCTTCCGCCTCCTCTCCCGCGTGATGGCCTCCCCGCGGCTCTGGCGGCTCGCCCAGCGGGCCGCCGGTCTGGGCCGGTTCCTGGCCCGTGGGCGGCCGACCCTCCCGGCCACGCTGCCGCCGCCGCTGTCGGCCTGGACCCGGTCCCGCGACCTCCCCACTCCGCCCGGGAAGACCTTCACTTCTCAGTGGGCCGAGGAGCACCGGCGGTGAGCGCGCGCGAGGAGGTGCTCGGGCGGATCCGCGCGGCGCTGGGCCCGGACCGGCGCGCCCCTGAACCCGTCCGGCGCGACTACCGGCGGCGGGACGACCGCCCCGCCGCCGTGCTGCACGAGGTGCTCACCGACCGGCTGGAGGACTACAAGGCCACGGTGGTGCGCTGCGCGCCGGCCGAGGTGGCCTCCACCGTGGCCCGGTCGATCGGCGACCTGGACCTGCCCCCCGACGCCGTCGTCGTCGCGCCGGGCCTGCCCGCGGACTGGCGGCCCGACGGCGCGGTGCCGGACGACGGCCGGCCCGCGGTCGGGCTGGCGTCCTTCGGCGCGTCGGTCACCGGGGTGGCCGTGGCCGTGGCCGAGACCGGCACGCTGGTGCTGGACGGCTCCCCGAGCTGCGGCCGGCGGGCCCTGTCGCTGCTGCCCGACGTCCTGGTGTGCGTGGTGACGGCGGACCAGGTCGTCGGCGGGGTCCCCGAGGCGCTCGCCCGGCTGGACCCGACGGCCCCGCTCACGATGATCAGCGGCCCGTCGGCGACCAGCGACATCGAGCTGCAGCGCGTCGAGGGCGTGCACGGCCCGCGCACCCTGGTCGTCGTCCTCGCCGGCTGACCGGCTGATCAGCCGGACGGCCACCCTCTCCGGCGGAACGGTGCCTAGCCTCGGTGCGTGCCCTTCACGCTTCCCGACGCCCACCTGCTCGCCCTGGAGGCGCACGAGGGCCAGGTGGACGAGGACGGCCGCGACCACTACCTGGCGCAGCTGCGGCCGCTCGCCGAGGCGCTGCGGCCGTTCGGACCCGAGGCCGAGATGGCCGGCGTGCTCAAGGACGTCGTGGCGGGCACCCGCGACCACCCCGACCCGGCCCGCCGGTACGACCTGGACCGGTTGCGGGCCCTCGGGGTGCCGGGCGTGGTGGTCGAGGCGATCGACGCGGGGACCCCGCGCCCGGGCGAGCCCTACCTGTCCGGGTTCGTCCGCCGGGTGGCCGCCCACCCGCTGGCCCGCCTGGTGAAGCTGGTGGAGAACAAGGCCGACCTCGCCGCCACTGAGCGGCTGGCGGGCACCGACCCCGACCGGGCACGCACCCTCCGCGAGGGCCGCTACCGCCCGGTCCGCCGGATGCTCCTGTCCGCCGAGGCGGCCGACCGGGTGCACGGCCACCGCATCCTGGTCTGACGGGCCGGCGCCGCACCCGCTGTGTCGCCCGTGGTGGTGTCGCCCCGTGCCGACACCACCACGGGTCGACGACCGGCGCGGCCCGCCGGCGGGTCAGCCTCCCGGCGCGAGCGCGGACGACAGCTCCGCGCACAGCTCGGCGAGGGCCTGCGGCGCGCTGCGGCAGAGCCTCGGGAAGGCCAGGTACCCGTGCGGCATCCCGACGTAGGTCGTTGCCCGCACCGGCACCCGCGCGGCCCGCAGCGTCTCCGCGTAGCGCAGCCCGTCGTCGCGGATCGGATCGTGCTCGGCGACCTGCACCAGCGCCGGCGGCAGGCCGCCGTGGTCGGCGGCGAGCAGCGGCGAGACGTACGGGTGCGCACGGTCCCGGTCGCCCAGGTAGTGCGCGCGGTAGGCCTCCATGTCGCGCCGGGTGAGGACGGGGGCATCGGCGTTCTCGGCGATGGAGGCGCTGCCGAACGTCAGGTCGGTCGCCGGGTAGAGCAGCGCCTGGACGGCGATCGCCGGCCCGGACCGGTCGCGGGACATGAGCGCGACGACCGCGGCCAGGTTCCCCCCGGCGCTGTCGCCCATGACCGCCAGCCGGCCCGGATCGGCCCCCAGCTCGCCGGCGCGGGCGGCGACGTCGACCAGCGCCGCGTAGCAGTCCTCGGGCGCGGCGGGCCACGGGTGCGCCGGCGCGAGGCGGTAGTCGATCGACACCACGACGGCGCCCACGGTCGCGGCCACGTTGCTGCACAGCCAGTCGGCCTGGTCGAGCGAGCCGAGCACCCAGCCGCCGCCGTGGAAGTTGACCACGAGCGGCAGCGGCCCGCCGGCGGCGCCGCGGGGGCGGTAGACCCGCATCGCCAGCGGTCCCGCCGCGCCGGCGGTGACGCCGTCCTGCAGGGTCACCCCCGGCGCCACCCCGCCCAGGAGCAGGTCGGTCACGGGGTTGTGCCCGGGCGAGCGCTCCTGGACGCGAGCGAGCCGCTCGGCGTCCAGGGTGGCGACCGACCCCAGCCGCAGCGCCCGCCCGAGCAGCCGCACCCGCAGGTCGAGGCGAGCCACGTCAGCGCCCGAGGATGCCGAGGTCGACCGGCAGCTGGACGCCGGTCACGTGCCGCGCCTCGTCCGAGGCCAGCCAGGCCACCGCATGCGCGATGTCCTCGGGCTGGGAGATCGGGTCGGGCAGCGCGCCCATCAGCATGGGGGCCAGCGTTGTGGCGTACTGCTGCGCGAGTTCGAACATCTCCGCAGGCTGCATGCCGGTGGCCACGCCGTGCGGGTGCACGGTGTTGACCCGGATGTTGTGCTGCCCGAGCTCGTTCGCCATGGTCCGCGCCAGGCCGACGATGCCGTGCTTGCTGGCCGCGTAGTCGGCGAGGAACGGCAGCCCCCGCAGCCCGGCCACCGAGCTGATCACGATGATCGAGCCGCCGGTACCCTGCTCCAGCAGCACCGGCACGGTCGCCTTCATCGTGAAGAACGTGCCGGTGAGGTTGGTGTCGATCGTCTCCTGCCACTTCTCCACCGGGATCTCCCAGGACATCGAGCCCGAGCAGATGCCGGCGTTGGCGACGACGACGTCGAGCCGGCCGAACTCCGCCACTCCGTCGCGGACCACGGACATCTGCCCGTCGAGGTCGCGGACGTCGACCTTGCGGGCCAGGATGCGCCGCCCCTGCGCCTCGACCAGGCGGGCGGTCTCGGCGAGGTCCTCCTCGGTGGGGCCGGCGTAGGACGTGGTCTTCGCCGTCTCGCAGTTGTCGATCGCGATGACGTCGGCGCCCTCGGCCGCGAGCCGGACCGCATGGGCGCGGCCCTGGCCGCGGGCGGCGCCGGTGACGTAGGCGACCTTGCCGGCGAGGCGGCCGGACGTGCTGGTGGTCACGCATCTCTCCTGTGGTGAGGGAACCGGCGCGCGGTCGCGCGCCGGGAAGGTGGGACCGGGCTCAGGCGGGCCGGCGGGCCATGTGCCGGGCGGCGCGCAGTCCGAAGACGGCGGCGGGCCCGATGGTGGAGCCCGGGCCGGGATAGGTCCGCCCCATGACGGAGGCGGAGTTGTTGCCCGCGGAGTACAGGCCCTCGATGACCGAGCCGTCCTCGCGCAGCGCACGGCCGTCGGGGTCGGTGACCACGCCGCCCTTGGTGCCGAGGTCACCGATGACCACGCGGAACGCGGTGAACGGGCCCTTCTCCAGCGGACCGAGGCACGGGTTGGGCCGCACGGTGGGATCGCCGTAGTAGCGGTCGTAGGCGGAGTTGCCCCGCCCGAAGTCGCCGTCGATGCCGGCGCGGGCGAACCCGTTGAACCGCTGGACGGTCGCCTGCAGCCGGCCCGGCTCCATGCCCAGCCGCTCGGCCAGCTGCGGGATGCTCCCGGCCTTGACCATGATCCCGGCTTCGCGCATCGCCTTGTTCAGCCGCGGGTCCAGGGCGAACGTCCGCAGGTACCGGCGGGCGTGCCGGGCATCGGCGACGAGCCAGTACGGGCCGTCCTTGTCGTGCTCGAGCATGTGGTGGCCGAGGTCGACGTAGGACTCCGACTCGTTCGCGAAGCGGTCACCGCGGGCGTCGGTCATCAGCGAGTAGGGCATCGACCGCTCCCCCACGATGAACGCCGGCGTGTGCCCGGCGGGGGCGGCGACCGACGCGCCCCACCAGGCCTCGTCCATGAGCTCCAAGGCCGCCCCCGCGCGCTGCGCGATCTCGATCGGGCCACCGACGTTGCCGGGGTTGCCCGACGGCGAGCCGTCGATGCCGTGGTGCTTCTGCCGCCAGTCGCGGTTGTGCTCGAACCCACCGCCGGCCAGCATCACGCCGCGCACGGCGCGGATGCGCACCTCGCGACCGGTGCGGCGGACCCGCACGCCCACCACGCGCTCGCCGTCGAGGACCAGGTCCTCCAGCGGCGCCTGCAGCCAGAGCGGCACCTTCCCGTCGACCACGACGGCCTTGCAGAAGGCGGTGGCCAGGGCCACCCCGATACCGACCACCCGCCGCCCGCGGGCGACACCACCGAGCGCGCGGAACACGAACCGCGCGCCGCGCACGAACCCGCCCGGGGTGGACCAGGCCCGGCCCAGCAGCCATACGTCGTCGGTCTTCACCGGGAGCGGCACCGCGTTGCGCAGGGTCGACCACCAGTCGCCGATCTGCTTGGAGTCCAGCGGCTCGGCCTCGAGCGAGCGGCCGATCTTGCCGCCGGGGAGCTCGGGGTAGTAGTCGGGGTAGTCCTTCGCCCGGGCGAAGGCGAGGCCGTGCCGTTCCGCCGTCGTCACGAAGTCGGCGACACCGTCGACGAACGCCTCCTTGCGCTCCCGCGTCGCGGCGCGCCCCTCGTCGCCGACCGTCGCCTCCAGGTAGGCGAGCGCCTCCTCCCGGGAGTCACCGGCGCCGGCGCGGCGCATGAGCGGGTTGTCCGGCAGCCACATGCCACCCCCGGACATCGCCGTGCTCCCGCCCCACTTCTCCGTGCCCTCCAGCAGGAGCACGCTGAGCCCCTCGTCCAGGGCGCCCAGCGCGGTGGCGAAGCCGGCGCCACCGGTACCGACCACGACGACGTCGTAGGTCTCGTCGAACTGCTCCACGCTCCCGGCCACGGTGCCCTCCTCGCCCACCGACCGGACAGTGTTGTCCGGATCGCTAGGGTGTGAGCATGGCCACGTCGGGCGGGAGAGTCAACCGGGGTCCGGCAGCGGCTCCGGACAACCGGCGGGCGATCCTGCAGGCGGCCCGCCGGGTCATGGCCGCGGGTGGCTACCGGGTGCCGCTGAGCGCGATCGCCCGCGAGGCGGGCGTGGGGCAGGGCGTGCTCTACCGGCACTTCCCGACGCGGCTGGATCTGGCGTTCGCCGTGTTCGAGGACAACTTCGCCGAACTCGAGGCGATCGCCGCCGATCGGGACGCCGGGTCTCTCGGCCGGCTGTGGAGTCGCCTGGTCGACCAGGCCATCGAGACCACGGCCTTCGTCGAGATGGTCGTCGACGCCCGCCGGAACCTGCCCGAGTACGACGGGGCGGAGCGGCTGCTCGGCCTGGTGGAGGCCACCCTGCGCCCCGCCCGCGACGCCGGGGTCGCCCCCCCGGAGGTCACCGCCGACGACGTGCTGCTCGCCCTCCGGATGACCTTCGGCGTGGTCATGACCGCCGCGACACCGGACGCCGTCCGGCCCGCCGTCGACCGGGCCCTGGCACTGCTGGACCCGCCGTGGGCCCGGCCGCGTGCCGGGGTCAGCCGGTGAAGGCCTCGATCTCGGCGAGCCGGGAGGGGGTCACCGTCTTCAGCCGGGCGACGGCGCGCGCCAGCGGGACCAGCTCGATCTCCGTCCCCCGCAGCGCAACCATCTGACCGGTACGGCCCTCGTGCGCAGCGATGGTGGCATGCAGGCCGAAGCGGGTCGCCAGCACGCGGTCGAACGACGTCGGGGTCCCACCGCGCTGGACGTGCCCCAGCACCGTGGCCCGCACCTCCTTGCCGGTGCGCCGCTCCAGCTCCTCCCCCAGCTGCTGGGTGACGCCGGTGAACCGGCGGTGGCCGAACTCGTCGACGCCGCCGCGACGGAAGGCCATCTGCCCGGGCAGCGGCTCGGCCCCCTCGGCGACGACGCCGATCACGTGGGACGCCCCGCGGGCGAACCGGTCGCAGACCAGCCGCACCACCTCGTCCACGTCGAACGGCTGCTCGGGCACCAGGGTCAGATGGGCGCCGGCGGCCAGGCCGGCGTGCAGCGCGATCCACCCGGCGTGCCGGCCCATCACCTCGACCAGCAGCACGCGCTGGTGCGACTCGGCGGTCGTGTGCAGCCGGTCGATGAGCTCGGTGGCGATGCTGACCGCGGTGTCGAAGCCGAACGTCAGATCGGTGCCGTCGATGTCGTTGTCGATCGTCTTCGGGATGCCCACCACCGGCACGCCGGCCTCCGACAACACGTGGGCCGCGGTGAGGGTGCCCTCCCCGCCGATGGGGACGAGGACGTCGACCCCGTGCTCGTCGAGCGTGCCGATCATCTCCTCGATGCCGGCGTGCAGCTTCTCCGGAGCGACGCGGGCCGAGCCGAGCGTCGTGCCACCGCGGGTGAGCAGGCCGTCGACCGCGGCCACGTCCAGCGGCGTCCAGCGGTTCTCCAGCAGCCCGCGCCAGCCGTCGCGGAAGCCGATCACCTCGCTGCCGTAGTGGGCACCGGCGGTGCGCACCACCGAACGGATGACGGCGTTGAGGCCGGGGCAGTCCCCGCCTCCGGTCAGGATTCCGATGCGCACCGGCTGGCTCCTCGCGCTCGTGGGCCGGGTTGACCCGACCATACGTCATGACGTCTCGACGACCGCCCGCCGACGCGCGGGGTGACTGCGAGCCGTCGGCGCGGCGCGCCTGCCGGTCACCGCCCGGGGCGGAAGGGGTTCCGGCCGGGCCGGAACAGCGTCTCCTGGGTGAAGCTCGCGCCGAGCACACCGCCGGCCGTGGTGATCGATCCGGTGTACCAGCCCCGCCCCCCGGACACGGTGCGCGGCACCATGTCCATGAGCACCCAGTCGTCCAGCGGCGCGTGGCGGTGGAACCAGACGGCGTGGTCCAGGCTCGGGCCGGGGGCGGCCTCGTCGTCGGGCAGCGCCGACAGCCCGGTCCCGATGTCGGAGAGGTAGGTCAGCACGCAGGCGTGCACCAGGTGGTCGGCCGGCAGCGGCACGGTGGCCCGCGCCCAGAAGCGGGTCGGCCAGTGCGCGTCCGGGTAGGGCTGCGGGGGCCGGCGGCTCTCCATGGAGAACACCCGGGGCAGCTCGAAGACCGGCAGTCCGTCCGGCGCCTCGACGGCGGGGGTCGGCTGCACCTGCTGGTCCGGGCCGGGACCGGGCACCGCGAACGAGGCCGACATGCTGAACACGACCTCGCCGCCCTGGAGGGCGACCACCCGCCGGGCCGAGAACGAGCCGCCGTCGCGGTCCCGGTCCACGCGGAAGATCGTCGGGCGGGCGGCGTCACCGCTGCGCAGGAAGTAGCCGTGCAGCGAGTGCGGGAGGCGGTCGGCGGCGACCGTGCGCCCGGCGGCGTACAGCGCCTGCGCGGCCACCTGCCCGCCGTACAGCGGGAAGGGGTCGCTGAACAGCAGGGTGCTGCGGTACAGGTCGCGGTCGATCTCCTCCAGAGCCAGGACGTCGAGGACCGTCGGCCCCGCCGCTCGGCGTGCGTCGTCGGCAGCCACGGTCTCCACGCAGGGCACCCTAACCGGGTGCTCGGATCGGGTTAGGGTCCCCTCTGTACCGTCGCCAGTCGTGATGAGCGAGCCACGGAACGGCGACGGACGACCGCCCCGCAGACGGATCCCCCGGATCGGCGAGGTGGTCCGGACCTCGTGGCTCACCCCGCACATGGTCCGCGTCGTGCTCGGCGGCGAGGGCCTGGCCGGCTTTCCCGACGGCGAGTTCACCGACCGCTACGTCAAGCTGCTCTTCCCGCCCGCGGACGCCTCCTACGCGGTCCCCTACGACGTCGAGCAGGTGCGTGCCGAGCTGCCCGCCGACCAGTGGCCGGTCACCCGCACCTACACGGTGCGCACGTGGGACGCCGCCGCCGGAGAGCTGACCATCGACTTCGTCCACCACGGCGACGAGGGGCTCGCCGGCCCCTGGGCCGCCGCGGCCCGGCCCGGCGACCGGATCCAGTTCATGGGACCGGGCGGCGCCTACGCGCCCCGGCCGGACGCCGACTGGCACCTCCTCGCCGGTGACGAGGCCGCGCTCCCCGCCATCGCCGCGTCCCTCGACCGGCTGCCGGCCGGCGCACGGGCGCTGGTGTTCGTGGAGGTGGCCGGGCCCGAGGAGGAGCAGACCGACCTGGCTCTCTCCCCCACCGTCGACCTGCGCTGGCTGCACCGGGGCGACGCGCTGCCCGGTGTGGCCCTGGTCCAGGCGGTCGAGGCCACCCAGCTCCCGCCGGGGAACGGGCACGTGTTCGTGCACGGCGAGGCGTACGCCGTCCGCGACCTGCGGCGCCACCTGCGGGCCGAGCGCGGGCTCGACCCGGAGTGGACGTCGATCTCCGGCTACTGGCGGCGCGGAGACACCGAGGACGCCTGGCAGTCGGGCAAGCGCCAGTGGAACGCCGCGATCGAGGCCGAGGACGCCGTCGGTCGCTGACCGTCAGCCCCCGAGCGGCGGGGCGAGCTCCGCCGCGCCCGGCGCCTCCGGGCCGCCGACGACAGGGTGCACCACCCCGGCGCTCCCGCCGCCGCGGCGCTCCATCTCCGCGGCGGCCAGCAGCAGGCCGCCCGGCAGGTACTCGATGCCCGTGGCCGCGCCGAGCTCCTCCACGACGGTGAACTCGTGCCCGAGGGCGGTGAGCGGCTCGCCGTACGCGTCGACGAACGCCGGCTCCGCGCTGACCGCGGCCGTGTTGCGCTGGCTGGCGCGCGGGGCGGCGATCGCCTCCGCCAGGTCCATGTTGCGGTCGATGCGGTTCACCAGCGTCTGCAGGACGGTCGTGATGATCGTGCTGCCGCCCGGCGAGCCGAGGGCCAGGACCGGCTCGCCGTCGTGCAGGACGATCGTCGGCGCCATGCTGCTGCGCGGGCGCTTCCCCGGGGCGGGCAGGTTCGGCTCGGGCCGGGTGGGGTCGGCGGCGGCGAACGTGAAGTCGGTCAGCTCGTTGTTCAGCAGGAACCCGCGGCCAGGCACCGTGATCCCGCTGCCCCCGGTCTGCTCGATGGTCAGCGTGTAGCTGGCGATGTTGCCGGCGGCGTCGCCGACCGTGAGGTGGGTCGTGGACGGACCCTCCGCACCCTCCTCCACCGTCGGCCCCTCGCCGGCCGGGCAGGGGGCGTACTCGCCGTCCGGGTCGCCCGCGGGGGTCGGCTTCGCCAGCACCGCATCCGGCGCGATGGCGCAGGCTCGCTCCGTGGCGAACCGGTCCGAGAGGAGCTCGGCCAGCGGCACCTGGTTGTACGCCGGGTCACCGACGTAGGCGTTCCGGTCGGCGAACGCCAGCGCGCTCGCCTCCAGGTAGGCGTGCAGCACCGGCACCTCGGGCAGCGAGGCGAGCGGGAAGGGCTCCAGGATGTTCAGCGCCTCACCGACGGTCGAGCCGCCGCTGGACGGCGGGGCCATGCCGTAGACCTCGAGTCCCCGGTAGCCGACCCGGGTCGGCTCCCGGAGCGGCGCCTCGTACAGCGCCAGGTCCACGGCCTCCAGCAGACCCGGCCGGACCTCCGCGGCCCCCTCCGCCTCGGGCGGGTCCTGCACCGTCGCCACGATCTCCTCGGCCAGCTCCCCCGTGTAGAGCGGGTCCACCCCCTTGCCGGCCAGCAGCCGGTAGGTGTCGGCCAGGTCGGGGTTGCGGAACACCGATCCCACCTCGGGCAGGGCGCCGCCGGGGAGGAAGAGCTCGGCGGTCGGCGCGAACATGCGGAACCTCTCCTCGTTGTCCGCCGTCTGCTGCCGGAACGTCTCGTCGACGACGAAGCCCTCGTCGGCCAGCCGGGTCGCACCGCCGAGCGCGTCGGCCAGCGACCAGGTGCCGAACTCCTCCAGCGCCGTCACCCAGGTGGCCGGGGTGCCCGGCGTGCCCACCGACAGACCGCTCGAGACTGCCTCGGCGAACGGGATCGGGTCGCCCGCCTCGTCGAGGAAGGCGTCCGCGCCCATGGCCAGCGGTGCGGTCTCCCGGCCGTCGATCGTGGTGACCTCTCCGGTTGCGGCGTCGTAGTAGACGAAGAAGCCGCCCCCACCGATGCCCGCCGAGTACGGCTCCGTGACGCCCAGCGCGGCGGCCGTGGCCACCGCCGCATCCGCAGCGTTGCCACCGGCGGCCAGGACGTCCAGCCCCACCCGGGTCGCGTCGGGGTCGACCGTGGCGACCGCGCCCCCGGTGCCCACGGCCAGCGCGCGCTTCTCCGGGGGCGCCCCGCCCGGAGCGTCGTGCGGGGCGGCGCTCGCGGGGCCGCCCGCCACGAGGGCGCCGCCGGCGAGCGCGGTCAGGGCCAGGAGGGTGGTACGCGGACGCGGCATGGAAGCTCCTCGGGCGTCATCGCTGCGCAGGAACCCATGGGACACCCGCGGAGCCCGGCGCGCCAGGCGGTCCGGCGTCCCCGTCCCGGGACGGGGACGTGGCGGCGGCTGTCACACAACCGTCGTGCCTGGTCGGGGCGCCGACGGGTAGCCGAGGACCATGGACTCCCCCACTCAGCTCAGCGCCGCCTCTCGCCACGAACTCCTGCGCCTGGCCCGGGAGCACGGGATCCCCGGCCGCAGCCGGATGGCCAAGGAGCAGTTGGTCGCCGAGCTGCGGCAGCGGGAGCAGCCGGAGCCGCTGCACGAGACCGAGCAGCCCGGCGCGGGCCGGCAGCAGATCAGCTCCCGGGTCGACGCGTTCCGCCGGCTCGCCGAGGCGCGGGCGGCCGGCGAGATGGTGCTGATCCCCCGCATGCTGACCGGCAACGACCGCCGGGTGCACGTGCGGGAGACCGTGCGGGAGGACCACGAGACCCGCATCGCGAACGGGGACCTGGAGGCGCGGGCGAAGTTCGACAAGCTCGCCGGCTCGGTCTTCCACTTCTTCCGCGGCACGAACCTGCTCTTCTACCGGGACCTGGTCGGCGAGGACGCCCGGCTGCCCACGGTGCTCGCGCTCGGTGACGTCCACCCGGGCAACTTCGGCGTGATGCCCAGCTCGGACAACGTGCCGATCTTCGGCGTCAACGACTTCGACGACGCCTACTACGCGCCGTTCACCTGGGACCTCAAGCGGGGCGCCGTCGGCTTCCTGCTGGGCGCGGCCGAGAAGTCCGGCTCCGGCCGGAAGAAGCAGCGGGCCATCGCGAAACGGTTCGTGCGCGGCTACGCGGCCGGCATCGCCTCCTACGCCGCCGACGGCCGGGAGCAGACCGAGCAGCTCCGGCTCGACAACGCGCCGCCCCTGATCCGGCGGCTGATCGCCGGCACGCTGGAGACCAGCCGCGCCGACTGGCTGGCCGGTCTGCTGGACGAGACCCGGAGCGGCTTCCGGACCGGCGAGGAACTGGTGCCGGTCAGCAGCCGCCGGCAGGAGTTCCAGGAGCTCGTCGACCGCTACGTGGCCGAGAACGAGGTGGCGGTGCCCGAGCGGGCCGGCGCGGTGCGGGTCAAGGACGTCGCCGAGCGACGCGGCGCCGGCACCGCCTCGCTGGGCCTGACCCGGTACTACGTGCTCGTCGCCGGGGTGCGCGACGACGGGACCGACGACCTCCTCCTGGAATTCAAGCGCGCCCGCCGCTCGGCCCTGTCCGGGCTGGTGCCGCCGTCGGGATACGAGGTGGACGGCGAGGGCGACCGCATCCGGCACGCCCAGCGGGTGCACCTGGTCAGCGGGGACGTCTTCTACGGCAGCGTCGACATCGACGGCCGGAGCTTCATGGTGCGCGAGCGGGCACCGTTCCGCGACGACATCAGCCTCGGCTCGCTCTCGACCGGCGAGTGGAAGCAGTACGCGGAGATCTGCGGCCGGGTGCTGGCGCACACCCACGCGATGTCCGACGAGACCGGCAACGTCGACTACGACGTGGAGCCCGCCATCCTGGACGCGATCGGCAACCGGGACCTGTTCGTCGACGACATCCTGCGGTTCGCCGAGGAGGCGGCCGCCCGGGTGCGCCGGGACCACGAGCACTTCGTCGCCGACCACGCGTTGGGCGCCTTCCGGAGCGTAGACGTCGTCTACCGCTGACCGCGCTCCGGTGCGCGCTCGACGGAGGCCCCCGCGTGGTCCTGCGCGACGTCGCCGGGAAAGCCCTCCGCGTCGGCCGGCCGGGGCCGGGCGCCCTTCCGGAACGAGGCCTGCACGCGCTGGAAGCCCTTGTACCGCTCGCTGCGCGCGTAACCGGTGTAGGCCCGGACGTCGGCCGCGGTGAGCTCCACGTCGTCGGTGAACGGGGTCAGCAGGGAGCGGGGGTAGAGCCGCCGGTGCCGGACGACGTTGATCTCCGCGGCCAGCACGACGACGAGCGCCTGCAGGTAGATCCAGACGACCAGCCCGAGGATGACGCCGAAGACGCCGTAGACGTCGGTGGAGCGCGTCACGTACGTGCCGAAGTAGTAGGTGCCGAGAACGTGCAGCAGCTCCCAGAGGACCGCGGCGACGACGGCACCGACGGCGACGGTCCGCCAGGCCAAGCGGCGGGCGGTGAGCACCTGGTAGACCACCAGGAAGATCCCGACGTTGATCGCCAGGCCCGCCAGCGTGCCGGAGAAGGTCGACACGAAGGCGGTCAGCGCGGTCGACGCCACCGCGGCCAGGCCGAGCGCCACGACGAGCAGCAGGCTGCGCAGCCGGGACAGCAGGGGGTTCGGCTGGGCGAAGCGCGGCACGGCGTAGATGCGGTTGAGGGCCGCCTGGGCCGCCTGCATGACGCCGAGCCCCCCGTAGAGACTGCCGAGGATGCCGATGACCAGCGCCACGCCGCTCCCCCGGAAGGTGCCGATGTTCTCCACCAGCGCGGGGCCCAGCAGCGGGAAGTCCGACAGCGCGGACTCGAGGATCCGCTGCTGGAGCGCGGGGTCGTCCTGCAGGAGGAAGCCCAGCACGGAGGTGAGCACCAGCAGCAGCGGGAACAGGGAGACGACGCCGTAGTAGGTGATCAGCGCGGCGAGGTGCGGGCCGCGGTCGTCGGCGAACTTGTAGGCCACCGCGAGCGGGAAGCCCACCACGCGATGCCGGACCTGGAACGCGTCGAACCGCGCGACGACCGACATCGGTGCACCCCTCCCTCGCCGGCGGCTACCCACGACCCGCCTGCGCACTCGCGACCGCGGCGGATCCCCCGTAGGAAGAGGGCATGTCCGAGTCCTTCCCCACGCTCGCCGAGCTCGCCGCGGAGGAGGAGCGCCTGCAGCTCACCTCCTTCACCAACGAGGACGCGTGGGTGCTCGGCTGCGCACTGGTGGCCGCCGCGAGGCGCGATGCCGCCCCCGTCGCCGTCGAGATCACCCGCAACGGCCACCGGCTCTTCTCGGTCGCACTGCCCGGGGCGACCCCCGACAACGCCCACTGGATCGAGCGGAAGTCCCGGGTGGTGCACCGGTTCGGGCACAGCTCGCTCTACGTCCGGCAGGCCAGCATCGAGCGCGGCACCACCTTCGAGGCGGAGTTCGGGCTCGACCCGCAGCACTACGCCGCGCACGGCGGCGCCTTCCCGCTGCTGGTGCGGGACGTCGGCCCGGTGGGTGTCGTCGCCGTCTCCGGGCTCCCCCAGCTGGACGACCACCGGATGGTCACCGCCGTCCTCGCCGAGCACCCGGGGCGCTGACCCCGGTACCGGTCGCGCCCGGCCGGCGTGACGGACACCACCGACCGAAGTGGTCGGTACACCTACCGATCCGGTCGGTCGCGCGTAACCTGCATTTCGTGGCGCGACCGTTCCGGCAGCAGGTGGACGAGGGCATCCTCGACCACGCCGCCGCCCTCTTCGCGCGGCGCGGCTTCGCCAAGACGTCGGTCCAGGACGTCGCGGACGCCGTCGGGTTGTCCAAGGCCGGGCTGCTGCACCACTTCCCCAGCAAGGAAGCGCTCCACGCGGCCGTGCTGGCCCAGGCCGGCGCGCTCGGCCAGCGGGTGCTCGACCAGGTGGTCGACCTGCCGCCGGGCCCGGCACGCGACCGGCTGGCGCTGGACGTGCTCGTCGACATCGCGCTGGCCCACCCCGGGTTGGTCGCGCTGCTCCTCGCCCCGCTGACCCAGGGGGGCACCGAGGACGCCGGGCCCGAGGTCGAGACCGCCGTCGCGGCGGCTCTGGAGGCCTTCGGCGTCACCCCCGGCGCGCTCGGGTCCGAACGGGCCATCCGGGTCGTCGGCGCGCTCACCGCGCTGGCCGTGCTCACCCTGACGGCCCGGCAGCACGACGGCACCACCGCGTGGCGGCCCCTCGTCGTCGCCACCTGCTTCGACGCGCTCGGCCACCACGGGGCCGGCGCCGCTCCTCCCGCTACCGACCAGGTGGAGGCCTGATCCCCATGGCTGTCTTGTTGTCCCGGCTCGGCGCGTTCGCGCACCGCCGCCGTCTCCCGGTGATCCTGGTCTGGCTGGTGGTCCTCGTCGCCGGCGGCGCGGGCGCCGCGACCCTCGCCGGCGAGACGACGAGCTCCTTCTCCATCCCCGGGCAGGAGTCGACCAACGCCCTCGAGCGGATCGGCGAGGAGTTCGGCGCCGGCGGTGAGGGCGCGACCGCCCGCGTGGTCGTGCAGGCGCCGGAGGGCGAGACCCTCACGACGCCCGAGAACGCGCCGGTCGTCGGGGAGCTCGTCGCCGAGCTCGCCGAGCTGCCCGGCGTGGTCGACGCCACGAACCCGCTGGACCCGGCGGCGCCGGCGGTCAACCAGCAGCAGAACACCGCCTACAGCACCGTCACCTACGACGCGGCGCCGGGCGAGGTCACCCCCGGGCAGCAGGAGGCGCTGCTCGAGGCGGTCGACGGCGCGCGGGAGGGCGGCTTCACCGTCGAGGTCTCCGGGGAGGCCACCCAGGAGGCGCCGCACGTCGGCGGCCCCGCCGAGGCCATCGGCGTCGTCGTCGCGCTGGTCGTCCTCGCCGTCACCTACGGCTCGCTCGTCCTCGCCGGCCTCAACCTGCTGACCGCCCTCGTGGGCGTCGGCATCGGGGTCCTGGGCATCACCATCGCCACCGGCTTCACCGACCTCTCCTCGACCACCCCGACCCTCGCCGCCATGCTGGGGCTGGCCGTCGGCATCGACTACGCGCTCTTCATCGTCAGCCGCCACCGGCAGGAGCTGCGGGCCGGCGCCGACGTGGGCACCGCGATCGCGACCGCCGTCGGCACCGCCGGCTCCGCGGTGGTGACCGCGGGGCTCACCGTCGTCATCGCGCTGACCGGCCTGGCCGTCGTCGGCATCCCGTTCCTCACGCAGATGGGCGTGGCGGCGGCGCTGACCATCGTCGTCGCCGTCCTGATCGCGCTGACCCTGGTACCGGCCGCGCTGAGCTACCTGGGGTACCGCGCCCTGCCGCGCGCGCAGCGGTCGGCCGCGCAGGAGGGCGCGGGGGGCCTCGCGACCTCGCACCGGCGGGGGCTGCTCGCCGGGTGGGCGGACACCGTGACCCGCCACCGCATCCCCTCGCTGCTGCTCGCGGTCGTCCTGCTGGGCGCGATCGCCGTGCCGTTCTTCTCGATGCAGACCACGCTGGTGCAGACACCCCCGGCCGACAGCACCCAGGCGCGCGCCCAGCAGCTGCTCGCCGACGGTTTCGGCGAGGGCTTCAACGGGCCGATCACCGTGCTGTTCGAGGGCGCCGGGGCCGCGGAGTCCGCCGCGCAGGTCAGCGGCACGATCTCCACGCTCGACGACGTCGCGCTGGTGACGCCGCCGGTGCCGAACGCCGACGGCAGCGCCGCCCTGCTGACCGTCATCCCCGAGTCCGGCCCCACCGACCCGGCGACCGAGCAGCTCGTGGCCGACCTGCGCGCCGAGTTCGCCGACCTCGACGGCGTGCAGGCGTCGGTCACCGGGCAGACGGCGGTCAGCGTGGACGTCGCCCAGAGCCTCGACGAGGCCCTGCCGGTCTACCTCGCCCTCGTGGTGGGCCTGGCACTGGTGCTCCTCGTGCTGGTGTTCCGCTCGCTGCTGGTGCCGCTGGTCGGCGTGCTCGGCTTCGTGCTGACCATCGGCGCCTCGCTCGGCGCCACCGTGGCGGTGTTCCAGTGGGGCTGGCTCGCCGCCGCGGTCAACCTCGACACCACCGGGCCGCTGATCAGCCTCACGCCGATCCTGGTGATCGGCATCCTGTTCGGGCTGGCGATGGACTACCAGATCTTCCTGGTGTCCCGGATGCACGAGGCGCACGCCCACGGCGTGGCACCCCTGCAGGCGATCCGCACCGGGTTCCGCCAGGCCGCGCCAGTCGTCGTCGCCGCCGCACTGATCATGTTCTCGGTCTTCGCCGGGTTCGTGCCGGCGGGCGAGGCGACCATCAAGTCGATCGCCTTCGCCCTGGCCGCGGGCATCCTGTTCGACGCCTTCGTCGTCCGCATGGTGCTCGTCCCCGCGGCGCTGGCGCTGCTGGGCGAGCGGGCCTGGTGGCTGCCGCGGTGGCTGCGCTGGCTGCCGGTGCTCGACGTCGAGGGGTCAGCGCTGGAGAAGTCGGCGCCTCCGCAGGACCGGGAGTCGGTCGGCGCAGCCCCGCGCTGAGCCCATCGCTCCGGTCCTCGAACGGCCCGCCTGCACCGCAGGCGGGCCGTTCCCCGTCCGGGCCCTCCGTCGCGGCGGCGACCGCCGGCGCCGCCTCCTCGCCACGCCACTGGTCGACCCCCGGGCATGGATCGGTGACCGTGGGTGTTGGGTGTGGATGACGGTGCGCCTCCGTGAGGCACACGACCCAGACTTTTCACACACGAAGGACCACGTTTGCCTGACACCCACGCCCAGCCCGCCACCGTGCGCCGCCGGGAACGCTCCGCCGGCCGCCAGGCCGCGGCGCGCGAGACCGACCGAGCGGCCGCCCGCGAGGAGAAGCGCGCCCAGCAGAGCTGGGTCGAGGGAGCCGCGCCCGAGCTGCCGGCCCGCGCGACCCGCCCCGAGAACGTCGTCTTCCACCTCGGCCCGACCAACTCGGGCAAGACCTACGAGTCCCTGCAGGCGCTGGCCGCCACCGGCTCCGGCGTCTACGCCGCCCCGCTGCGCCAGCTCGCCCACGAGGCCTACGCCAAGCTCTCGGCCCAGCTGCCCGAGGGCACCGTGGGCCTGTCGACGGGCGAGGAGGAGATCGACCCGTTCGCGCCCATCGTCTGCTGCACGGTGGAGAAGGCGCCCGACCGCGGCGAGATGCTGGTGCTCGACGAGGCCCACTGGGTCACCGACCCCGACCGCGGCCACCACTGGGCGCGGCTCCTGCTCACCGGCGAGTACCGCGAGATGCACCTGATCTCCGCTGCCGAGGCCTACCTGGTGCTCAAGCCGCTGGTCTCCGACGCCGAGCACGTCGAGGTCGTCAACCACAAGCGGCTCTCCCGGCTGGACGTGCTCCGCGCGCCGGTGCGACCGGCGAACGTGCGCCCGCAGACCCTCGTCGTCGCGTTCTCCCGCAAGGCCGTCTACGCCGTCGCCGCGGAGCTCGACCAGCACCGGCCCGGCAAGGTGGGCGTCCTCTACGGCGCGCTCCCGCCGGCCACCCGGCGGGAGGTCATCGAGCGGTTCACCAGCGGCGAGCTCGACGTGCTCGTCACCACCGACGTCATCGGCCACGGCATCAACGTGCCGGCCACGACCGTGCTGTTCGCCGAGACGACCAAGTTCGACGGCCAGGAGATGCGGCCGCTGCGCACCTGGGAGGCCGCCCAGATCGCCGGGCGGGCCGGGCGCTACGGCCTGACCGGCCACGGCGCCGTCGGCATCCTCATCGGGGTGAGCGGGCTCAAGCCGATCGCCTCGCTGGTCGGCGCCGGAGCCGCCGTGGCCCGCGGCGACGAGATGAGCGACCTGCCCAAGCGCGCGCCCCGGCTGCGGCCCGAGCTCGAGGACCTCGGCGCCTTCGAGGCGGTCGACCTCCCGGAGGCACTGACCCGGTGGATGGCCTGGGCGCGGGCGGCGACCCGCGACGAGGCGATGACCGCCGACGACGTCACCAGCCTCGTCCTGCGGGTACACGCCCTGCTGCCGCTCCTGCGCGGTCCGCTGGGCGCGGCCGGCGACCTGACCACCGTCTGGCGGCTGGTCAACCTCGCCATCGACTACAACCCGCCGCGCCGCACCCGCTGGCTGGTGCTCGCCAAGGCGGCGCTGCAGCACGCCGTGGGGCTGCCTGTCCCGCCCGAGACCGTGCTGCCGGACGTCCCCCGCGGCGGCACCGTCGAGGAGTACGAGCAGGCCGCCGCGGCTGCCCGGGACGCCCAGACCCTGCTCCGCCAGTTCCCCGGCGTCGCCGGCCTGGACAGCGAGGACGCCGCGTGGGTCGAGGAGGAGTGCGCCGAGATGATCACCGAGCTGCTCCCCGACGCCATCGCGCTGGGCCGGTCCGGGAAGTGCGTGGAGTGCGGCAGCGCGATCGCGCCGTGGTTCACCACCTGCCGGCCCTGCAGCGCCCCCGCGGGTCGCGGCGGCGGCGAGCGGGACCGCCGGCCGAGCACGGGCGGCCGCCGGACCGCCGGTCGCGCGGCCGGCCGCACGCTCGGCGGGCGACAGGGCGGTCCCCGGGGCAGGTCTCGCCGGAGCTGATCAGCCGGGCCGCCCGCCCCCCTCCCCCGCCGGCTGCTCCGCCCCGGTGCCCTCGGGGAACCACAGCACCCGCTGCGGGAAGGGGATGGAGATCCCGGCCGCGTCCAGCGCCGCCTTCAGCGAGATGGCGACGGCGCTGCGCACCCGCCAGCGGCTCGCGATGTCGGCCGGGTGCCAGTAGCGCACGGCGACGTTGATCGAGGAGTCCGCGAACTCCTCCACCCAGACCTCGGGCGGCGGGCTGGCCTGCACCTCGTCGGTGTCGCGGCACGCCCGCAGCAGCACCTGCCGGGCCCGCTCCAGGTCGGCGTCGTAGGGCAGCCCCACGGTGAGCGAGGTGCGGCTCACCGGCGTCTGGGTGTAGTTGATGATCGGGTTCTTCAGCACCTCGGCGTTGGGCAGGTAAACGACCAGCCCGTCGTAGGTGCGCAGGACCGTCGTGCGCAGGTTGACGTCGTCGACCACGCCCTCGTGGTCACCGCTGCCGATCTGGTCGCCCACGCGGAAGGGGTGCCGGACCTGGAGGAGCACCCCGGCGATGAAGTTCTGCAGGATGTCCTGGGCGGCGAAGGCGATCGCGATACCGCCCACGCCCAGCGCCCCCAGCAGCGGTCCGATCTGCACGCCGATGAGGCCCAGCGCGTAGACGGCCCCCGCCGCGGCGATCAGGACGCTCGCGAACCGGCCGACGACGCGGCCGATGTGACGATCGCCCTCGCGGTCGATCGCGCGGACCAGCACCCGGCGGACGACGGCGGCCAGGGCGATGCCGAGGACCAGCGCCAGCAGGGCCGCGGTGGCCTCCTGCCACGTGATCGCGTCCGTGACGAGCTCGTCCTCGGCCGCCAGGAGTGGGATCAGGGCATGCTGTCCGGCCACCCCCGGAGGCTAGGCAGCGCCCGCGTATCCCGCTGCGCGACACGGGTCGGCGACGGCGACAGGACACAACTGGCCAAACGGACGAGACGGTTTCGTACGGATTCTGCCAGTGCCGACGCGACGCCTCCTCCGTAACGTCACAGGTAGCAAGCAGGCCGTACCGGTCCGTCACCGCGCCTGCCACCGGCCACCGTTCGAGGAGCTTCCCCCGTGTCTTCCTTCTCCCGCCCCGTCCTCACCCTGGTCCCCGGCTCGGCCACCGAACACCTCGCGCCGATCGACGACGCCCCGGCCTGGCCGGCCCTGCCGGCGGCCGACGACGCGTGGCGGCTCGATGCGCTCTGCGCCGAGACCGACCCGGAGGCGTTCTTCCCCGAGAAGGGCGGGTCGACCCGGGACGCCAAGCGCGTCTGCACCGGCTGCCCGGTGCGGGCCGAGTGCCTGGAGTTCGCGCTCGCCAACGACGAGCGGTTCGGCATCTGGGGCGGCCTCTCCGAGCGGGAGCGCCGCCGGGTGCGCCTGCAGCGCCGCGACACCATCAGCGCCTGATCGTCCCCGGCCGCCCGCCGGTGATCCTCGTACCCTCGGAGGGGTGACCTCCGCGCCGGTACGCACCGTTGCCCTGGACGACCGCTTCGCACGGGACTTCCCGGAACTGGCGGTCCCCTGGCGGGCCGAGGAGGCTCCCGACCCGCGGCTGCTGGTGCTCAACGAGCCGCTCGCCGCGGAGCTGGGTCTGGACGCCGCATCGCTGCGCAGCGCCGAGGGCGTGCGCCTGCTGGTCGGCAACCTGGTCCCCGACGGCGCCACACCGGTGGCGCAGGGCTACGCCGGGCACCAGTTCGGCGGGTTCACCCCCCGCCTGGGCGACGGACGCGCACTCCTGCTCGGTGAGCTCACCGGCCCCGACGGAGCGCTGCGCGACCTGCACCTGAAGGGCTCCGGCCGCACGCCGTTCGCCCGCGGCGGCGACGGCCTGGCCGCGGTGAGCCCGATGCTGCGCGAGTACGTGGTCAGCGAGGCGATGCACGCCCTCGGCATCCCGACGACGCGCGCCCTGGCCGTGGTGGCGACGGGCCGCCCGGTGCGCCGCGAGACCCTGCTGCCCGGCGCCGTGCTCGCCCGCGTCGCGAGCAGCCACCTGCGGGTGGGCAGCTTCCAGTACGCCACCGTCCTGGGCGACGTCGAGCTGCTGCGCCGCCTCGCCGACCACGCCATCGACCGTCACCACCCCGACGCAGCCGGCGCCGAGCACCCGCACCTCGCCCTGTTCGACGCGGTGGTCGCCGCCCAGGCCGAGCTGGTCGCCCAGTGGATGCTGGTCGGCTTCGTGCACGGCGTGATGAACACCGACAACACGACCATCTCGGGCGAGACCATCGACTACGGCCCGTGCGCCTTCCTCGACGCCTACGACCCGGCCACCGTCTACAGCTCCATCGACCACAGCGGGCGCTACGCCTACGGCAACCAGCCCGCGGCCGCCCAGTGGAACCTGGCCCGGCTGGCCGAGGCGCTGCTGCCGCTGCTGTCCGACGACCAGGACCGGGCCGTCGCCCTCGCCGTCGAGTCGCTGGGCCGCTTCGCCCCGCTGTACCAGACCGCCTGGACCGCCGGGATGCGCGCCAAGCTGGGCCTGCCCGACGACGTCGAGGACACCGTCGTGCGGCCGTTGGCCGAGGAGCTGCTGGCCTTGCTCGCCCGGGACCACGTCGACCTCACGGCGTTCTTCCGCGGGCTGGGGTCGGCGGCGCGGGGGGACGTCGAGCGCGTCCGGCTGCTGTTCCTCGACCTCGCCGGCATCGACGACTGGCTGGGGCGCTGGCGGGCGCTCGCCCCCGACGCCGCGGCCATGGACGGCGTCAACCCGGCGTACATCCCGCGCAACCACCTCGTCGAGGAGGCCCTGGACGCGGCGACCGACGGCGACCTGGCGCCGCTGGAGCGGCTCCTGTCCGTGGTGACCGCCCCCTTCGACGAGCGGCCGGGGCTGGAGCGCTACGCGGAGCCCGCCCCGCAGGACTTCGGCGCCTACCGCACCTTCTGCGGGACCTGAGCATGGGACCGGAACCGCCGGCCCCGTCGCGACGGGTTCACCCCGGCCGCGCCGGGTAGTCGCGATCCGTGCCACGAGAGATGGACCCCCGGGACCCGGACACCCTGTACGCCGAGGGGCCGGTGGCCCCCGAGCCTCCCGACGACGACGTCCCCGACACCTCTCCCCTGCCCGACTCCGGCGGCACCGGTCCCGGGCCGGACGACCTCGACCGGCTGCTCTGACGGCCGGCCGACCGGCCGGTGCCGGTGCCGGTCAGTCAGATCCGGGCGGCGGGCGCCACCTCGTCGCCGGCCGGCTCCGTCGCCGTGGCGGGGGCGTCGTCGTCCTCGTCCTCCGGGGCGGCGGTCTGCTCACCGGCGTCCCCGTCGTCCTCCGGCGGGGTGGTGGACCCGGTGTCCCCGTCGTCCTCCGGCGGGGTGCTGGGCTCGGTGTCCCCGTCGTCCTCCGGCGGGGTGCTGGGCTCGGCGTCCCCGTCGTCCTCCGGCGGGGTGCTGGGCTCGGCGTCCCCGTCGTCCTCCGGCGGGGTGCTGGGCTCGGTGTCCCCGTTGTCCTCCGGCGGGGTGATCGGCTCGGTCGTGCCCCCGTCACCGTCGGGCGGGCTGCTCGGCCCGGCGATGACCTCCCCGTCCTGCGGCGGGGTGCTCGGGCCGGCGGCATCCCCGGCGGGGGGCGTCGTGGGCGTGCCCGTCGCCGGATCCGCGCTCTCCTCCGCCGGGCCGCGGGTTGACGCGCCGCTCGGCACCGGCTCCTCGGCGACCGGCACCTCCGGGGCAGGTGCCACGGGCTGGGGGCGTCCCACCGGGATGGCACCCCCACCGGTCGACGGCGCCACCTCCGGAACCGTCACACCCGGCCGGACAGCGACACCGAGACGCACCTCGTCGCCGGGGAGCAGCATGCCGGCGGCCGGCTCGAGGCGGGTCACCGTGCCCGGGGCCTGCTCCGCGGTCACGTCCTCCTCCTGCCGCACCGTCAGCCCGAGCGCGCCGAGTTCAGCGGCCACCTCGGCGGCCGGGCGGCCGAGGTACTCCGCCGGCGCCAGCACGACGCCCGCGGCTGCCGAGGGGGTCGAGACGGCGCCGGCGGACCGGCCGGCGCCCGCGTCCCCACCGGGATCCGGGATGATCCACAGGGCACCGCCCCCGAGCAGGAGGAACGCCGCCAGCGGCGTCGCGACGGCCAGGGCCGGACGGCGGCCGGCCCTCCCGGGCGCCGCCCGGGTGCCCCGGGACGGGGGGCGCGCCGCCCGCACCGGGCGCGTGACCAGCGGCCGGCGACCCGGTGCGGTCCCCGCCGGTCGGTGGATCGCCTCCTCGATGGCCGACAGGAAGGCGCCGCCGTCCCGCGGCCGCTGCGCCGGGTCCTTGACCAGGGCGGCGTCGATCAGGGCGCGCACGCCGGGCGGCAGCTCGGCGGGAAGGGGCTCGGGGTGCTCCTGCACCTGCTTGAGCGCGACCGTGACCGGGTTGTCGCCGTCGAAGGCGGCCTGGCCGGCCAGCGACTCGTAGCCGACCAGACCGAGGGCGTAGACGTCGCTCGCCGGGCTGACGTGCTCGCCCCGGGCCTGTTCGGGCGACATGTACTGGGCGGTGCCGACCACCTGCCCGGTGCCCGTGATCGGCGCGCTCCCCGCCGACCACGAGATCCCGAAATCGGTCAGCTTCACCGTGCCGTCCCGGCCGAGCAGGATGTTGGCCGGCTTGACGTCACGGTGGACCACGCCGGCCCGATGGGCCTCGGCCAGCCCGGCCGCCGCCTGCCGCAGCAGCGAGAGCGCGGCGGCGGTGTCCAGCGATCCCACCTCGGCCAGCCGGGCCGACAGCGGAGGCCCCTCCACGAGCTCCATCACCAGGTAGGCCAGCCGCTCGCCGGTGTCCTCGGCGGTCGTCTCCCCGTAGTCGAGGACCGCGGCGATGTTGGGGTGGCTCAACGCCGCCGCGTGCCGGGCCTCGGAGCGGAAGCGCGCCACGAACTCCGGGTCGTCGGCGTACTCGCTGCGCAGCACCTTGACCGCCACGGACCGGTGGAGCTGCAGGTCGCGCGCCCGCCAGACCTCACCCATCCCGCCGACGGCGATGAGCTGCTGCAGCTGGTAGCGGCCGTCCAGGCACCGTCGGCTGGTTCCGGCCGTGGTCACTCCCGAGTCCCCTCGTGTCGGTGCCGAGAGGGCGCCTCCGCGCTCCCCCGTACTCGTACGTCCTGCAGGTGTGCCCGCCCGGAGGGGGTCTGAACCCCGGCGGAGCCGACGAGGTGGAACCCGGCCGGCCCCACGCGCCGCCGCGGTGCCGGCCGCGGATCCGCCTGCGGGCTCTCGTACCGTGCGTGCCGGCCGGTCGCAGCGGCCCGCCGCACCGATCGACAGGAGCACCCATGAACACCGGCGTCGTCCTCATCACCGGCGCGAGTTCCGGCCTGGGCGAGGAGATGGCCCGGCAGTTCGCCGCCCGCGGCCACGACCTGGCGCTCTGCGCCCGGCGCACCGATCGGCTGGACGCCCTCGCAGCGGAGATCCGCTCGGCCACCGGCCGGCGGGTGGAGACCGCGGCGCTCGACGTCACCGACGCCCAGGCCGTGCCCACGGTCTTCACCGCGTTCGCCGCGGCGTTCGGCTCGATCGACCGGGTGGTCGTGAACGCCGGCCTCGGCAAGGGCGCGCCCCCGGGCACCGGCCGGGCCGAGGCCAACCGCGAGACGGCGATGACGAACTTCGTCGGCGCGCTGGCGCAGACCGAGGCGGCGCTGGAGATCTTCCGCCGCCAGGGCCGCGGGCACCTCGTGCTGATCTCCTCGATGTCGGCGCTGCGCGGCATGCGCCGGTCGATGACCACCTACGCCGCCACCAAGGCCGGGGTCGCGTCCCTCGCCGAGGGGCTGCGGGCCGAGCGGATCCCCGGCCTGGACGTGTCGGTGATCTACCCCGGCTACATCCGGTCGGAGATGAACCAGCACGTGCAGCAGCGAACCCGGTTCATGGTGGACACCCCGACGGGCGTCCGCGCCATGGTGGCCGCCATCGAGGCCCGGCGGGCCACGGCCTACGTCCCCGCGTGGCCGTGGGTGCCCATCGGGCTGGCCATGCGGGTGCTGCCGCTGTCCGTGGTCCGCCGGCTCACCTAGGCACGGCCGCGGGGCGGTGGGGTCAGTTGTAGTTCACGTGCACGTGGTCGAAGTGGTTGGCCGTCGCGCTGCCCCGGTTCTCCATCGCCTGCCACGAGCCGCCCGGGGACGAGAGCATCCGCTGCTGCCAGATCAGGTAGTCCACGCCCAGCTCGGCCCAGTGGGCGCGGTGGTAGGCGACGATCGCGTCCCCGAGGGCGGCGTCGGACATCACCATGTAGTCCAGCGCCAGGCCCGAGGGGTGCCCGCCCGGGTCGGCGGCGCTGGCCCGGGTGCCGCCGAGGGTGATCCCCGCGGCGCCGGGCACGTTGCTGACCACCGCGTCGGCCGCGGCCTGGGTCTGCGGCTTCACGCTGCCCGCGGTGTTGGAGATGCGGGCGACCGCCGTGGCCGCCACCGAGGCGGCGGTGGTGGCGGCGGCCCGGGCCTCCTGTGTGGGCGTCGCCGCGGCGGGGGCCGCGGCCGCCCGCTCGGCGGCTGCGGCCTCCTCCGCTGCCTTCTCCTCGGCAGCCTTCGCCTCGGCCTCGGCGCGGGCGGTGGCCTCCGCCTCGGCCTTCTGCCGGTCGAGCTCGGCCTGGTCGGCCGCGGCCTGGGCCTGCTGGGCCGCGACCTGCTCGGCCTCGCGGCTGCTGCGGCTGGCCGCCAGGTCCTGCAGCGGGGCGAGGTCCTCGGCGACGTCGACCGGGCCGGAGCGGGAGGTGAGCCCGAGCTCCTGGGCGACGCTCACCGACTGCGAGGTGCCGGCCTCGGCCTGGGCGCCCGGGTCCACGCCGACGAGGGTGTTGACCAGGAGGGCACCGGCGGCGGCGACCCCGAGGTAGAACGCCGGACGGCGGAGGCCCGAGGGCGGGCGACGGCGGAGGGCGAGCGGGCCACGACGGCCCGAGGTGGTGGTGCGGGGATCCATGGGTTCGGGGTGCTCCGTTGGTGCGGCGGGGTCGGCCGGGCGAGGCGGACCGCGAGGGATGCGGGCTGCGGACCGGCGCCGGGTCGCGGGGCCACCGGGCACCGGCGGCTCGGCCGGCGGTCATCGCTGGTGGGGGCGACCGGCGGGACGCCGGGTGCGCGTGCGGTCAGGTCCGGGGACGCACCGGGGGGCGGCGGTGCCGGCGGGCGCGGGATGGTGCGGCGGTGCAGGGGCGCGCCATGCGGCGGCTCTCCGTTTCTTCCGTCGTGCCGCCTACCGGGTTAGCTGACGGATTCGGACGGGAAGCAGCCCTACCCGCACCGGGACGTGCCCGGTGCGCGATTCACCCCAGAACTTCGGTGGGTCCCCGGCTCGCCCGCAGCTCGAAGGCGGCGGGCGACTCGGCGGCGCCCGGCAGACCCTCCCCGGATGGGGAGAGAACGATCGACCGGGCTCCGCCACGGTAACCGTCGTTATGCAGTCGTGACAATGCGGGAGCGGTCACTTCCGCAGATCGTGACGCGTGTCGCGCCACCGTGCCGGCCCCGTCGGTGGTGTACGGCAGTCCGTTCAGCCGGCGTCGGCCCAGGACCGGACGACGGCGACGTCCAGCGGGAAGTCCACCGGGAAGGCGCCGAACAGCAGCCGCCCGGCCGTGGTGGCCGCGGCGCGCACCGCCTCGACCACGTCGCCGGCCAGGTGCTCGGGGGTGTGCACGACCACCTCGTCGTGGAGGAAGAACGCCAGGTGCGCCCGGGTCCCCAGCGGCCCGTCGCCGCCCAGCCGCCAGAGCCGGTTGCGGAGGTCGGCCAGCCAGCACAGCGCCCACTCCGCTCCGGTGCCCTGGACGACGAAGTTGCGGGTGAACCGGCCCCAGGCGCGGCGGGCGCGGTCACGGTCCTCCCGGGAACCGGCCTGCTCCGCGGCCTCGCCGAGCCCGTCCGCCCGCTGCGCCCAGGCCGCGCTGGGCGACGGCGACCCCCGGCCCAGCAGCGTGTGCACCACCTCGCCGCGTTCGCCGGCCCGGGCGGACTCCTCGACCAGGCCGATGGCGCGCGGGTAGCGGCGGGCGAGCCGGGGCATCATGCGGCCGCTCTCCCCGCGGGTGCCGCCGTACATGGCCCCGAGGATGCCCAGCTTGGCCTCCGCCCGGGTCGCCACCGCGCCACCGGCGACCATGCCCGCGTAGAGGTCCGAGGCCCGCGCCGCCTCGGCCATCGCGGTGTCCGCGCTCATCCCGGCGAGCACCCGGGGCTCCAGCTGGGCCACGTCGGCGACGACGAATCGCCAGCCGTCGTCCGCGACCGCCGCGGGGCGGATCAGCGTGGGCACCGAGAGTGCACCCCCGCCGTTGGACGCCCACCGACCCGTGACCACCCCACCCGGCAGGAAGGCCGAGCGGAACCGCCCTCCCTGCACCCAGGCCTCCAGCCAGCTCCAGCCGTTGGCCGTGAGCAGCCGCATCAGCTTCTTGTACTCGAGCAGCGGGGGGGACGCACGGGTGCTCGAGCTGCTCGAGGGTCCACGAGCGGGTGTCGGCCACCGGGAGGCCGGCCTGCTGGAGTGCCCGCAGCAGCTCGGCCGGCGAATCGGGGTTGAGCGACGGGGTCCCCAGCGCCGCGCGGATCTCGCCCAGCAGCCGCTCGAGCACCGCGGGGCGCCCACCGGTTCCCGGGCGCGGGCCGAGCAGGTCGGTGAGCAGGCGCTCGTGCACGTCCGCCCGCCACGGCAGGCCGGTGTGCGTCATCTCGGCGGCCACCAGGGCGCCGGCGGACTCCGCCGCGAGCAGCAGCGCGAGCCGGTCGCCGTGCGGTGAGGCGGCCAGGGCCGCCTGCTGGCGCCGCTGCTCGGCCAGGGGGTCGAGCCGGTCCGCCGGGTCGGCCAGCGGGAAGAGGGCGGACTCCGCCGGCTGGCCGGGCTGCAGCACGTCCCACCCAGGGGTGTCGTCCCCGGCGAGCAGCTCCTGGGCCGCGAACGGGGACCGCCGCAGGATCGCGTGGCCGAGCCGCAGGTCGGTGCAGCGCTCGACGCGGACTCCCGCCGCCAGCAGCGCGGGGTACCAGCGGGTGGTGTCGTCCCACACCCAGCGGACGGGTGCGGCAGCGGCCTCCCGCTGTGCCACGACGGCGGGCAGCCCCCCGGCCGCGACGCGGGTGACCGACCCCGTCGACCCGTCGTCGACGAGCTCCGTCATCTCCACCGCGGACTCGCGGCGCCGGAGCAGGATCCGCTGCACGCCCGCAGTGTCGCCGACGGAGCCGACCGATCCGCCGGACGGCCCCGACGCATGTCCCCGGTGCGGGATCGCGCGAGGACGGCGGCCGGCGCGACGCGACGCGACGCGACGATGGAGCAGGGGGTGCTCGTCGCGACAGGCCGCCATCACGACGGACCCACGACGTCGAGCAAGGTCAGCGCCCGGCGTCCACCCCCGCCGCCTGCAGGTAGCGGCCGAGGGCGGCGCTGTTGTCCTGCAAACAGGCGATCCGCGCGTCGATCTCGCGTCGAGTGGCCACGAGGGTCGGGGCACCGCGCTGGTTCTGACCGCCGGCTTCGCTGCCGCCCGCCCGTCGCTCGCGGCGACCAGCCGGCTGTGGCAGCGGCTGCTCGAGCAGGACCCCGTCGGCGCCGGCTGGTTCGTCGAGGCCCTGTTCCCCGGGGATGCCGCGCTCCACGCCCTCGGCCGGGACGCCACCGCCCAGCTGGCCCGGGACGTCACCGAGCACCTACCGGCCGGCGCACGCGCGCAGGTCGAGCTGGTCGGTCGCGTCGACGTCACCGCCGACCTGCCCCGGTTGGCCGCACGCCGTCTTCCGGTCACGCTCGTCGTCCCCACGCGCGACCGGCTGGTCGACCCCGCACATTCCGCAGACCTCCAGGCCGCCCTGCCGCACGCGGTCCGACACGAGCTGACCACGGGTCACGACGTCGCCGGCGAGGCCCCGATCGCCTGGCTGCAGATCCTTCGAGCCGCGGGCACGACGCCCTGATCCCCCGCGGCGCCCTCGAACCGACCACCGCCCCCGCCGACCCGCCCGTCCGGGAGGCGCCTAGCCGAGCAGCCGGCGCAGACAGCGGACGGGCGTGGCCAGGACGGCCCGGGCGACGTGCACGCCCAGCCGCAGCAGGTCGGCGTAGTCGGGCGGACGGACGGTGGCACCCGCCCCTGGCCGGCCGGGAGACGGCCGGTCGTCCGTCACCACCCGGGCCGCGGCGACCGGCGGGGCCGGCGCCGGCGTCTCGGTGAGGAGCAGGTCGACCGCCGACCGGCGTCGTGGGGCCCGGAGCGAGTCGAACGACGGGATGGCCGGCGCCACCGGACCGTCCTCCTCGGACGGCTCGTCATCGGTCGGCTGCCCACCGGCCGGCCCGCCCACCGCCGCGCCGGCGCCCGGCAGCTGGGCCGGCGGCTCGGGGACGACGGCGCGGATCGACGCGACCAGGCCCGGTCCGAGGCCGGCGACCTCGCTGAGCTCCCGCCGGGTGAGCGCGGCGAGCGCCTCGACGTCGGTGATCCCCGCCCGGGTCAGCGCGCTGACCGCGCGCGTCGGCAGACCCAGGTCACGGATCGTCCCGGCGGGCTGTCCCGGTGAGCTGGTCGGCATGTCGGCCAACCCTAGCGATGCCGGCCCGCGGTCGCGCCGGCGGCGGCAGCCCGGTCAGACCTCGGTCACCTCGTAGGTGTGCCCCGCCGCGCGCAGCCGCTCCACGAGGACCTCCCCCAGCGCCGTCGCCGGCGTCAGCGAACCGGCCCGGTCGGGCAGCCGCTCCCCGTCGAGGGCGAGCGCCAGCGCGGCCTCCCCCAGCATGACGGCGGTGGCGGCGTACCCCGGGTCGCCGCTGCCCGCGGCGGTGGCGCGGTAGCGGCGGCCGCTCTCGGTCGTGGCGTCGACCACCATCCGGAACCAGCCCTTCCGCCGCACGGCCTCGCTCGGGCCGGTGCCCGGCGCGGGGAGCACCCGGTCCAGCACCGCACGGGTGGGCGCCAGGCTCATGGCGGACACGGTGGCGACCAGCCCGGCGGAGACACCGGCCGCGGCGACGGCGCCGAGCGGCCCGCGCCCCACCCCCATGACCTCGCCGTAGCGCATGTCGCGCCCGTACGCCCAGCCCTGCAGCGCGTTGCTCCGCCGCACGATGCGGGTGTTGAACGGCGCCATGACGAAGGCGGCCGTCCAGCGCCCGTCGTCGGTACGGCGTGGCAGCGCACCGTCGAGGGGCTGCGGGGTGTCGGGCTCGGCAGCCCGGTCGGGGCTCAGGCCGAACGGGTCGCCGACGACGCGACGCAGCGACGGGTTCTCCTGCATCGCCTCCACCTGGGCGCGCATCGAGTCGATCGTGCCGCCGCTGAGCCCGCCCCGGGCCGTGGCCACCAG
This sequence comes from Blastococcus sp. SYSU DS0828, assembly GCF_054050975.1. Lineage (NCBI taxonomy): Bacteria > Bacillati > Actinomycetota > Actinomycetes > Geodermatophilales > Geodermatophilaceae > Blastococcus > Blastococcus sp. SYSU DS0828. The sequence goes on from NZ_JBJHAK010000001.1 coordinate 283,124, forward strand.
CTGGACGTCGCGCAGCCCTCCCGCACCGTCGGCCGCGGCCCGCCGGCCCAGCAGGAGGGCGCTGAGGTCGGAGGGGACGGAGTCGTAGCCGCAGGCGTGGACGAGGCGGGCGCCGGTCTCCCTGGCGACGGCGTCGCAGCGCTCGATGGCGTCACGGACGAACAGGATCTCCCCGGTCAGGTCGGCGTAGTGCGTGCCGGCCCGGGCGCAGGCCTCCACCACCGGCAGCCCGTAGCGGGCGTAGGGGCCGACCGTGGTGACCAGCACGCGGGTGCTGCCGGCGAGCGCGGTCAGCGACGTGGGATCGGTCGAGTCGGCCTCGACCAGCGCCCAGTCGCGGCCGGCGGCCGGCAGGGCGTCGCGGACCTCCTCGAGCCGCCGCCGGGAGCGCCCGGCCAGCGCGATGCGGGTTCCCTCCGGGGCGTGCTCGGCCAGGTAGGCCGCGAGCAGCCGCCCGACGAAGCCGGTGGCCCCGTAGACGACGAGGTCGTAGGTCCGTGCGTCTTCAGCCATGCGGCCATCCTGACCCGCCCGGGGAGCGCGGGCAGCCCGCGCTCACCCCGGGCGTCACCTCACGGCGAGGTCACGGAACGGCACACGGGTCACTCCGACCTCCCCCGTGCGCAAGGAACTGCGGGGAGGTGCCGATGGAGGTCGCATGGCAGTGCGGCTCGCAACGGTGCGGACCGCGACCCGGCAGCAGGTCGCGGCCCAGACGTCGACGTCCCCGTGGTGGCGGTCGGCGGTGGTCTACCAGGTCTACCTGCGCTCGTTCGCCGACGGCAACGGCGACGGCATCGGCGACCTGGCCGGCCTCCGCTCCCGGCTGCCGTACCTGGCGTGGCTGGGGGTCGACGCGGTCTGGATCAACCCGCACTACCCCTCCGGTGGTGCCGACGGCGGCTACGACATCGTCGACTACCGCGCCGTCGACCCCGAGTACGGCGACGTCGCGGACCTGGAGGCGCTCGTCGCCGAGGCCCGCGCGCTCGGCCTGCGGGTCGTGCTCGACGTCGTCCCCAACCACACCTCCGACCGGCATCCCTGGTTCCAGGCCGCGCTGGCCGACCCGGACTGCCCCGAGGCGTCGCGGTACCACTTCGCGCCCGCGTCGGAGGAGCCGCCGAACAACTGGCGCTCGCTCTTCGGCGGCCCGGCGTGGTCGCGCACCCCGGACGGCCGCTGGTACCTGCACCTGTTCGCCCCCGAGCAGCCCGACCTCAACTGGCGCGACCCCGCCGTCGCCGCCGACTTCGAGCGGACGCTGCGCTTCTGGCTCGACCGCGGCGTCAGCGGATTCCGCGTCGACGTCGCCTACGGCCTGTTCAAGGACGCCGGCCTGCGGGACAACCCGGGCGCCTACTCCCCCACCCTGTTCGGGCACGGCCCCGAGCAGGCGATGACCTGGAACCAGCCCGAGGTGCACGACGTCTGGCGCCGCTGGCGGTCGATCTGCGACGAGTACCCGGAGACGATGCTCGTCGGCGAGGTCTGCCTGGCCGATCCGCACGAGGTGGCCCTCTACTCGCGGCCCGACGAGATGCACCAGTCCTTCAGCTTCCGCCTGCTGAAGTCCCCGTGGTCGACGGAGGCCTTCGCCGACGGCGTGCGGAGCGCGCTGGACGCGTTCGGGCAGGTGGGCGCACCCGTTTCCTGGGTGCTCGGCAACCACGACAAGGACCGGCAGGTCACCCGGTTCGGTGGTGGTGCCGTGGGCACCGCCCGTGCCCGCGCCGCCGCGCTGCTCATGCTGGCCTTGCCCGGCTCCGCCTACGTCTACGCCGGCGACGAGCTGGGCCTGCCGCAGGCCGACGTCCCCGACGAGGCCAAGCGCGACCCGATCTTCTTCCGCAGCGGCGGCGCCCGCAGCGGACGGGACGGCTGCCGCGTGCCCATGCCGTGGAACCCCTCGCCCGGCGTGGGCTTCTCCGCCGGGACGGCGGCCGAGCCCTGGCTGCCGATCCCCGACGAGTGGAGCCGGTACGCGGTGTCCCGCCAGGCGCGGGACGGCGGGTCGATGCTGACCCTCTACCGCCGCGCCCTGGCGCTGCGCGAGGCCCACCCGGCCCTCGGCTCGGGCGAGGCCACGGTCAGCACCCGGGGCGACGTCCTCACCGTCCGGTGCACGGCCGCCGACGGCAGCGTCGTCCGGTGCGTGGTCAACATGGGCACCGGGACGACGCTCGTGCGCACGCGCGGCACCGTGCTGCTGGCGTCGAACACCAGCGTGCGGCGGTCACCGGGCACCGTGGCGCTGCCCCCGCACACGGCGATCTGGCTCGCCGAGAGCTGAGCTCCTCCCAACGGGGTATGTCCGCGCCCTGGGGTTGGAGCCGTCGCGGCGACGGGCCGATGGAGGTCCGGTGACCAGCGTGGCGGAGAGATCCGGTGGGGAAGGCGGCTCCGTCGTCCCCGCACCGGCTGCCGTCGATGCCGGGGCCGTTGGGCTGTGGGAGCGGATCGCCGAGCTGGAGGACCGCTCCCGATTCGACGACGACGGCTTGGAGGAGCGGGCCGAGCAGGCTCTCGCCGACGCTCGCGAGGTCGGGACGGCCGAGCTGGAACAGCGCGCCCGGCTGGTCCAGGCCGACCTGGTGCGGCGCCGCGGCAACATCGCCGAGGCAGGCCGGCTGGCCCGGGAAATCCAGCGCTGGGCTGCCGACCGCGGCTTCCGCTGCCTCCTGGCGCGCAGCCACTTCGTGCTTGCCGCGGTGTTCCAGGAGCTGGGCGATCTCTCCCTGGCGCTGGAGAACGCCGTTCGCGCCGTCGAGCTGCTCGACGAGGACGTCCGGCCCCAGCAGCGGATCGACCACCACGCCCGGCTGGCCGACTGCCTGGGGCTCAACGGCGACCTCGCCGCGCGGGAGCGCTACGACCACGTGCTCCAGCTCGCCGACGAGATCGGCGACGTCGACCGGCAGGTGCTGGTGCTCAACAACCGCTCCTACTGCGAGATCCTCTCCGGTCACTTCGAGGAGGCCCTGGTCTGGAGCACGAAGCTGCAGGACCTCGCGGCGCGGCACGGCGTCCCCCTCCGAGTCGGTCGGCTGGACACCGTCGGCCGCGCGCTGCTGGAGCTGGACCGGCTGGAGGACGCCGAGGCCGCACTGCTGCCCGGTCTGCACCCGGACGTCCTCGACGCCTCGCTGGACGGTGACGCAGGCGCGGACTTCCTGCTGACCCTCGCCGAGGTCCGCCGCCGCCGGGGGCACCTCGACCGGGCCCGGGACAGCCTCGACGAATGCCTGCGCCGCTGCGAGCGGTACGGGCTGACGTCCATCCGCGTGCGCGCCCGCCGGGAGAAGGCCGAACTGCACGCCGCCGCCGGGGACTTCCGGGCCGCGTACGAGGAGCACCGGCAGTACTCCGACGAGCTCGTCGAGCTCCAGTCGGCCGAGCGCGACGCCCGGGCCCGGGCGTTGCAGGCCATGTACGAGACCACCGAGGCCCGCCGGCAGAGCCGGCGGTACCGCGAACTGTCACTGCGCGACCCGCTCACCGGCCTCTACAACCGCCGCTACGTGGACGACGAGCTGCCGCGCGTGCTGGCCGCGCACCCCGGCGAGGTGACGGTGGCGCTGCTGGACCTCGACCACTTCAAGCAGATCAACGACACGTGTTCGCACGAGGTGGGCGACCGGGTGCTGCGCACCGTGGCGGAACTCCTCCAGGCACACGGCCGTCCGGACTCCGGCCCTGGCGGCGCGTTCGTCGCCCGGCTCGGCGGGGAGGAGTTCCTGCTCGTGCTGACCGGCACGGACCCCGCCACCGCGACGCGGCACCTCGAGGACCTCCGCCGGGCCATCGCGGAGCACCCGTGGGGAGAGCTGACCGGTGGCCTGCCGGTGACCGTCAGCATCGGCACGGCCGGCGGCGGCGCCACCGCGGCGGACGCGCTCGGCCGGGCCGATGCCGCCCTGTACACCGCCAAGCGGCGGGGTCGGGACCGCGTCGTCGCGTCCTAGGTCCCGTCCCGCCGCGCGACGGTCAGACCGGTTCGACGCCGAAGACCCCGGCCAGCCGCTCGATCTTGCGCGCGCGGGCGAGCCGGGGCAGGTCGCTCCCGTCGCGGATCACCTGACCTCGGGCGTCGAAGTCGGCGAGGAAGTCCCGCGCCCACGCGACGTCGGAGGGGGCGGGGCTGATGACCTCGTTGATGACCGGCAGCTGCTCCATGTCCAGGCACAGCTTCCCGGTCAGCCCCAGGGAGACGGTGACCGCGGACTGCTCCCGGAGCACCGGGAGGCTGCTGCTGACCGTGGGGCCGTCGATCGGGCCGGGGAGCCCGCCGATGCGGCTGGCCACCACCAGGCGCGAGCGGGGGTAGGCCATGGCCAGGTCGTCGGCGCTCGTGCCGGTGTCGCGGCGGTAGTCCCCGCTGCCGAAGGCCAGCCGGAACGCACCGCGGGCGCGGGCGATGTTCACGGCCTCCTCGATGCCGAGCGCGGACTCGACCAGGGCCAGGACCGGCGTCGCGCCGCCGAGGCGGTCGAAGGTCTCGGTCACGTGCTCGGCGGCCTCGGCCTTGGCCAGCATCACGCCCAGCAGCCCCGGCACCCCGGCGAGCGCGGCGACGTCGTCGGCCCAGAACGGGGTGGAGTGGTCGTTGATCCGCACCCAGGCGCTGTTGCCCTCCTGGGACAGCCAGGCGATCACCCCGTCGCGGGCCTCGCCCTTGTGCGCCGGATCGACGGCGTCCTCGATGTCCAGCACCACCTGATCGGCTCGCGACGCGTGCGCTCCGTCGAACAGCTCCGTGCGGGCGCCGTTCACCAGCAACCAGGAGCGGGCGTCCTCGGGGCCGACCCTTCTGCTTCTCACCACCGGTCCATCCTCGTACGGATCCGCTCCCGGCACCGCCCGGCGCGCCCGCGCCGATCCGTTCGGATGACCTGACCGGTCCCCGCACGCAGGTGTTCCCCGGTCCCCCTCGGGTACGCCGGGCAGGCACGGACGACCCCGAACGAGAGGAGCAGACGTGACCGAGGGAGACCTGGAGCAGACCGGCACCGGCGACGCCGCCAAGCGCATCGGCCAGGCGCCGACGACCACCGATGTCACCGACCCGGAACGCTCGTCCCGCAACACCGCCGCCGGCTCCGGTTCCGAGCCCGGCGAGGGCCCCGTGCACCCCGCGGCCGACGAGGGCGTCGACCCCTCGGCGAGCATCGAGCCGCACAACGAGGGCCTGGCCTGAGCCCGCGGCCCGTCGCCGGCCCCCTCGGGGGGCTGGCGACGGGCCGCCGTCAGGCCCCGGCCACCCGGGGGGCGACCTCGGTCCCCAGCAGCTCGATGCCGCGCAGCAGGTCCTCGTGCGCCAGCCGCGGGTTCGTCATCTGCAGCGCCACCCGGTCCACGCCCCCCAGCTGCTCGGAGACCCGCCGCAGCTTGGCGGCCACGGTCTCCGGGTCGCCCATGAAGAAGGCACCGTCGGGCCCGCTGGTCGCGTCGAACTGCGCCCGGGTCGGGGGCGCGAAGCCCCGCTCCCGGGAGATCTTCGCGAACATCTCGTGCCAGCCGGGATAGATCGTGTCCGCGGCCGCCTGGGTGCTCTCCGCGACGAACCCGAACACGTGCAGTCCGACCTGCAGCGCCTCGGGCGGGTGCCCGGCGTGCTCACCGGCCCGCCGGTACAGGTCCACCAGCGGGGCGAACTGCCGCGGCTCGCCACCGATGACGGCCACCATCAGCGGCAGCCCGAGCAGCCCCGCCCGGGCGAAGGACTCGGGGGTGCCCCCGACGCCGACCCAGATCGGCAGCGGGTCCTGCAGCGGGCGCGGGTACACCCCCTGACCGGTCAGGGCCGGCCGGTGCTTCCCCGACCAGGTGACGTGCTCGGACGCCCGGATGCGGAGCAGCAGGTCCAGCTTCTCGGCGAACAGCTCGTCGTAGTCGGCGAGGCTCAGCCCGAACAGCGGGAACGCCTCGGTGAACGACCCGCGGCCCACCACGAGGTCGATCCGGCCCCGGGAGATCAGGTCGAGGGTGGCGAACTGCTGGAAGACCCGGACCGGGTCGGCGGCGCTGAGCACCGCGACCGCGCTGCCGAGGCGGATGCGCGAGGTCCGCGCCGCCGCGGCGCCGAGGATCACCGGCGGCGCGGAGTCGTAGTACTCGCTGCGGTGGTGCTCCCCGATGCCGAACGAGTACAGCCCCACCCGGTCGGCGAGCTCGATCTCCTCCAGCAGGTGGGCCATCCGCTCCTCCGGGCCGATCAGCCGTTCGGTGCGCGGATCGGTGACCGCCGCGACGAAGCTGTCGACGCCGACGTGCATGGGCCGTCCTCCTGGGGCTCGGGGCGGGGCCGGCCGGCCCCGCCCTCCAGTCAACACCGGGACCGCGCCGGCCGCGCCCGCTCCCCCAGCACGGCGTCGCACGTCAGCTCCGCCGCCGCCGGCCGGTCGACGACGATCGCGGTACCGGCCTCGGCGGGGGCGTCCGCCAACCGTGCGAGGTAGCCGCGCCAGCGGTGCTCGTGACGCCGCATCCGCGCGTCGGGAAGCGTCCGGCCGCGGGTGCGCTGCCCCTCCTGGGCGAGCTCCGTGGGCACGTCCAGCAGCACCAGCCGCACCGACCGGCCGGCGCAGCGGGCCGCCCGCAGCACCGCCGCCCGCCACACCGGGCTGGTCCAGGGATCGGTGAGGACGACGACGGACGACCCGCCGGCGACGTGCCGCAGGACCCGCCACCGGTGCACCAGGTGCACCCACGGGCGGAGCACCCGGTAGGGCACGCCGATGCCCGTTCCGCGGACCCGGGCGGCGACGTCCTCGGAGTCCAGGGCGGTGAGCGGCCCGCCACCGCCGTGCGCGAGCAGGCGTCGCAGCAGCGTGGTCTTACCGCTCCCGGGCAGCCCGGCGAGGACGACCAGGCCGTACCCGGTCACCGGGTCCGTCCCGAACGCCCCCCTGATCGGTGCCCTCACCATGCCGTCTCCTCCGTATGCCCGGGTCGACTGTGCGCCCGGAAACTGCCGCCGGCGTGTGGCCTCGCTGGGAACCGGCTGGACGTCTCCTGGTGGTTGGGCCACCGGGCCGCGCGAACTCACAGCCGTCGCGCACCCGGTGATCAGCGGAGTTCCAGTTCGCGCACCCACGGTGGTGCTCCGAGGACGGCGCCGCGGTGCCCCGCGAGGGGGTGGCCGCGGCCCGTCGGACGAGGAGCACTCCCGTGCAGGAATGGGTCTTCGACCGGGACGGCGCGCTCACCCCGCGCTCCACCGGCACCGCACCGGCAGGCGAGTCGCCTGCGCCCGCACCCCCGGACCGCACCCGGCGTTCGAGGGGCCGGCGCCGCCGCTGGGCCGCAGCCGCCGCGGCCGCCGTGGCCGTGCTCGGCGCCGGGGTGGGGTTGGCCGTGGCGGCCGGCTCCCCGGCGCCGGAGACCACCGCGGCGGCGGCTCCGACCGACGCCGACGACCAGGGCGCGACGGAGGGCAGGCGCACCGGCCGGCTCCCGGCCGACCCGCAGCCGGACGAGGACGCGACCGCGCAGGAGGAGAGCCCGACCGGCTCGACGAGCACCCGGTGGTCGGCTCTTCACGAGGAGCAGGAGCTCCAGCAGCCCGACGGCAGCACGGTCACCATCGCCGTCCAGGGCGGCACCGTCACCGCGCTGGACACCGGTTCGGTGACCGTGCAGAGCTCCGACGGGTTCACCCGCACCTACGCGGTGACTTCGGGGACCCGTATCGCCGGCACCGCCCTCGCCGTGGGGGATCCCGTCCTGGTCGAAGCCGTCGTCGACGGCGGGACCGCCACCGCCACGACCATCCGCCCGACGGCCGGCGGCCGCGGCCTCCCGGGTGGCGCCACGTCGCCCGACACCGAGACCGGCACCGAGACCCAGGAACCCACGCACGGCGCCTGAACCGAACCGCTCACCCACGATCCGAGGAGGACCCGTTGTCCGACACCCGCTCCCTGCCCACTCCCCCGGCGTCCGCCGCGCTGCTCGAGCACGCCCTGATGGAGGTGAAGAAGGTCGTCGTCGGCCAGGACCGGATGGTCGAGCGGATCGCCGTGGCGCTGCTGGCCCGCGGGCACTGCCTGCTCGAGGGCGTGCCCGGCGTCGCGAAGAGCCTGGCCGTCGAGACGCTCGCCCGGACGGTCGGCGGCAGCTCGGTGCGGCTCCAGTTCACCCCCGACCTGGTGCCGAGCGACATCGTCGGCACCCGCGTCTACCGGCCCTCCCAGGAGCGCTTCGACGTCGAGCTCGGCCCGGTGTTCGCCAACCTGGTGCTGGCCGACGAGATCAACCGCGCCCCGGCCAAGGTGCAGTCGGCGCTGCTGGAGGTCATGGCCGAGCGGCAGGTCTCCATCGGCGGTGTCACCCACCCGCTGCCCGACCCCTTCCTGGTGCTGGCCACCCAGAACCCGATCGAGTCCGAGGGCGTCTACCCGCTGCCCGAGGCGCAGCGCGACCGCTTCCTCATGAAGGTGGTCGTGCCGCACCCGACGATGTCGGAGGAGATGGAGATCGTCCGCCGCATGTCGGTGCGCCCGCCGCGGGCCGAGCAGGCGCTGACGCTCGAGCAACTCGTCGCGCTGCAGGACGCCGCCGAGGCGGTGTTCGTGCACCACGCCATCGCCGAGTACGCCGTGGCCCTGGTCATGGCGACCCGCGAGCCGGCGGCGTGGCGGCTGCCGGAGCTGGCGCGCCTCATCGGCGTCGGCGCCTCGCCGCGCGGCAGCCTGGGCCTGGTCCGCGCGGCGCGCGCGCTGGCCCTGCTGCGCGGGCGCGACTACGTCGTCCCCGAGGACGTCGCCGACCTCGCCGTCGACGTCCTGGCCCACCGGCTGGTGCTCTCCTACGAGGCGCTGGCCGACGGGGTGACCGCGGAGGAGGTCGTCGGCCGGGTGCTGGCCACCATGCCGCAGCCGACGGTGGCCCCTTCGCAGCACACAGTCGTCCGCCCGGACCTGCAGCGGGTCGTGGCATGAGGCCGCTGCCCCCGCCGCCGGACGCACCGGAGGCGCAGGTCCGCCGGCTGACGCTGGAGGTGTCCCGCCGCCTCGACGGGCTGCTGCAGGGCGGCCACGTCCGGCTCACCCCCGGTCCGGGCAGCGAGCCGGCCGATCCGCGCCTGCACGCACCCGGGGACGACGCCCGCCGCATCGACTGGGCGGTGACCGCGCGCACCGGGGAGACCCACGTCCGCACCACGACCGCCGACCGGGAGCTGGAGACCACCCTGGTCGTCGACCTCACCCCGTCGATGGCGCTGGGCACGCGGCGCACGGAGAAGCGGGCGCTCGCCCTGGCCGTGGCCGGCGCCCTGGCGCAGCTGACCAGCGCGCACGGCGACCGGGTGGGCGCCGTCCTGCTGACCGCGGACGGCGTCCGGCGGGTGCCGCCCCGGGCGGGCCGCACCGCCGCGCTCGCGCTGCGGCACGTCCTGTCCAGCACGCCGCGGGCCGCCGACGGCCGGGGCGCCGACCTCGCCGACGTGCTCACCGAGCTCGCCCGCCCGCCCCGCAGGCGCGGGCTGGTGGTGGTGCTGAGCGACCTCGCCGAACCCGGCGGCGCCGGCGACGAGCCCCGCTGGGCCCGGGCGCTGCAGCTGCTCGCCCAGCGCTGCGACGTGGTCGTCTGCCACGTCCAGGACCCGCTGGAGACCGAGCTGCCGGCCGTCGGCACCCTGCACGTCGTCGACGTCGAGACCGGCCGCCAGCTGGAGGTGCGCACCACCCGGGCGGTGCGCGACCGGTACCGCGCGGCGACTGCGGCCCGCACCGGGGCGCACCGGGCCGCCGTACTCGCCGCGGGCGCGGGCCACGTGCTGCTGCGCACCGACCGCGACTGGCTGCCCGAGCTCGCCCGCCACCTGTCCGCCCGGCGCACCTCGCTGCGCCGGCGCCGGGCCGCCTCGCCGGCCCGGCGCCCGTCGCCCGTCATCCACCCGGGAGCATCCGCATGACCGACCTGTCGTTCGAGGCGCCGTGGCGCCTCCTGCTGCTGCTCGCCGTCGCGGCCGTCGCCGTCGGCTACCTGGTCGCGCAGCGGCGCCGCACCGCCTACGCCCTCCGCATCGCCGACGCCGACCTGCTGGCCTCCGTCGCGCCCCGGGCCCCGCGCTGGCGGCGGCACGTGCCGGCCGCCCTGCTGGTGACCGCGCTGGCGTTCATGGTCACCGCATTCGCCAAGCCGGCGGCCGCGGTGGAGGTGCCGCGCGAGGCGGCCACCGTCGTCGTCGCCATCGACACCTCGACCTCCATGCAGGCCACCGACGTCGCGCCGTCCCGGTTCGTGGCGGCGCAGGCGGCCGCGGTGGAGTTCGTCGAGCAGCTGCCCGAGGGCATCGACGTCGGGCTGGTGAGCTTCTCCGGCACGGCCGTGGTGGAGGTCGCCCCGACCGACGACCACGAGGCCGTCGTCTCGGCCATCGAGGAGCTGCGGATGTCCCAGGGGACGGCGATCGGCGAAGCGGTCGCCGCGGCGGTCGCCGCCGTCGGCCAGGCCGCGACCGAGGACGGCGCGGAGCCGGTCCCGGCGTCGATCGTGCTGCTCTCCGACGGCACCAGCACCCAGGGCCGCTCGGTCGAGGACTCCGTCGAGGTGGCGACGACGGCCGGCATCCCGGTCTCGACCATCGCCTACGGCACGTCCGACGCCGACGTGAGCGTGCAGGGACAGCGGGTGTCGGTGCCGGTGGACACCGCTGCCCTGGCGGACCTGGCGGCCGCCACCGGCGGGCAGGCGTACACCGCCGAGAGCGGCAGCGAGCTCGAGGACGTCTACGCCGACATCGGCGAGCAGGTGGGCACGACCACCGAGCGCGAGGACGTCTCCTCGGCCTTCGCCGGGGTGGCCCTGCTGGTCGCGCTCGGCGCGGCCGGCGGGTCCCTCGCCTGGTCGCCCCGGCTGCCCTGACCCGTTCGCCCGCACCCGACGCGGCGGCCACCCCCCCGGGAGGTGGCCGCCGCGGTGCGTTCCGCGGTCAGCCCGCCGGCGGGACGACCCGGTCCAGCCAGGCCAGCAGGTCGGCGACGACCTCGTCGCGGTTGGTCTCGTTGAACACCTCGTGCCGGGCGCCCGGGTAGGCCCGCAGCGTCACGTCCTCCACCCCGGCGCCGCGCAGCCGGTCGACGAGGACCTGGACGAGCGCCAGCTGCCCGTTGAGCGGGTCCGCGTCGCCGACCGCGACGTACACCGGCAGGTCGTTCCGGATGCCGCGCAGCCGGTCGGGGTCGGCCAGCTGCCGCCCCGAGAGGAACATCTGCCGGCTGTCCGCGGTGGCGAGGCCGAACCCGCACCGCGGGTCGGCGACGTAGGCGTCGACCTGGGCCTCGTCGCGGGAGAGCCAGTCGTAGTCGGTGCGGGCCGGCGCGAACGGCGCGTTGAACGCCGAGAGGTCCGTCGGTCCGTCGAGGTCGACGGCGGGCTCGAGCAGGTCCAGGACCGTCGTCCCGGTGAGCACCAGGGCGGCGAGGTCGGCGGAGTGGTCGAGGACGTGCTGCTGGGCGGCGAAGGAGCCCATGCTGTGACCGAGAAGCACCAGCGGGGCGTCGGGCAGGTCGGCGCGCACGTGCGCGGTGAGCCGGCCGATGTCGCGCACCAGCTCGTCCCAGCCGCCGGGGCCGAGTTCGCCCCAGTGGCCGTCCTGCGCGGTGGCGCCGTGCCCGCGATGGTCCTGGCCGACCACCACCCAGCCGGCGCCGGTCAGCGCGGCGGCCAGCGGTTCGTAGCGGAGCAGGTGCTCGCCCATCCCGTGGGTGAGCTGGACGATCCCGCGCGCGGGACCGGCGGGGTCCCACCGGTAGGCGGTGACGCGGACGTCGGAGGCGGAGTCGAACGTGGTGGTCTGATCCGGCATGCGGGGAGGCTACGGGCGACCGGCGGCGGGTGGCAGGCCGGGCACGACGCAGCGGCGCCGCCCCCGGTCGCACGGGGCGGCGCCGCTGCTCGACGCGGGCCGGTCCGGTCAGCTGCCGGGCGGCGTCCCTCGGCCCGGCCGGCCACTCCCGCCGCCCATCCCGCCGGCGAACTCCCCGGCGGTCGCGGTGCCCGCCTGCTCAGCCCCGTCGGTGGTCCCGCTCGCCGCCAGCCCGCCCAGGTCGTTCCCGGCGGCGGTGCCACCGGTCAGGACCGTGTACGTGGCACCGCTCGCGACCTCGGCCGAGGAGTAGACGAGCGACCCGACGTCCTTCTGCGCGGTGTAGGTGGCCAGCACCTCGCCGTCGGCCGAGACGAGCTGCACCACGGTGCCCGCGGGCGCTGCGACGGTGGTCGCCACCCAGCTCTGGGCGGAGGAGGTCGTGGGGGCCTGCGCCATCCCCGCGCTGCCGGCCGCGAGCAGGACTCCCCCGCTGATCTCCAGACCGCTCTGCAGGTCGAGGGAGCCGTTGCCCGCACCGGTGGGGCCGTTGACGACCACCGTGCCGCCGGTCATGGTGCCCGTGCCGTTGGAGTCCAGCCCGTCCCCACCGGCGTCGACCACGGTGCTGCCGCCGGTGACGGACAGCCGGTAGTCCCCCACCGCGGCGAACGCGTCGGCCCCGCCGCCGCCCGGGCCCAGCTGCCCGGAGCCGTCGTTGCCGCCGCCGACGTTGATGCCGTCGTCGCTCGCCGTCAGGTCCAGGTCGCCGCCGCTGATCGTGACGACGGCGCTCTCCAAAGCCTCGTACGACTCCGTGACGGTCACCGTCCCGCCGGCGACGGTCAGGTCGCCGTCGGCGTGCACGCCGTCGTCGGCGGTCGCCAGCGTCAGGGTGCCGTCGGAGATGCTGACGACGCCGTCGGAGTGCACGGCGTCGTCGGCGGCGTCGACGTCGACGGTCCCGCCGCCGACCACGACGCTGACCGTGCCCTCGAGGCCCTTCGCCGAGGCGTCCTCGGCGACGGTCTGTCCGCTGCCGCCGCCCGACACCACCGCCACGTCCCCGCCGCCGATGATCACGTCGGTCTCCGCGGTGACCCCGTCACCGGCGGCGGTCACGTCGACGGACCCGCCGGCCACGTGCACGTAGCCGGCCGCGGAGTCCTCGGCGTTGTCCGCCTTGAGCCCGTCGCCGCCCGCGGTGACGGTGAGATCGGCGTCCCGGACGACGAGGTAGTCCTTGCCGCGGACGCCGTCGTCGACCGCGTCGACGGCGATCGTCCCCGAGTCGAGGACGAGCCCGTCCTTGCCCGCGATCCCGTCGTTGGCGTTGCCGGTGACCTCGAGCGAGCCGCTGCCGGTGATCGTCAGGTCCGCGGCGCTGTACAGCGCCGCGTTCGGCTCGGCGCCGTCGGCCGCGTAGCCCGAGCCGTCGCTGAGCGCGTTCGACGACCCGTCGGCGAGCACGACGACCGCGGTGCCGGCATCGAGGAACGCCAGGGCCGACGTGTCCGCCGACGAGACCTCGGCGTCGTCCAGGACGATCCGCACGACGTCCTCGTCCGGTGCGTCGACGACGACCTGGCCGTCGAGGGAACCGCTGAGCCGGTAGGTGCCGGCGGCGGTGATGGTCACCGTTCCGCCGTCCACGCTCACCGCGTCGGAGTCCGATGCGGCGGAGTCCCCGGTGAGCGACACGTCGACGACGTCGGCCGCTTCGTACGCCGGGTCCGCGTCGTGCGCCGCGGTGTTGGCGGCCAGGGCGTCGGCGACGCCGATCCCGCTGCCGGCGGCGATCTCCGCCGCTGAGACGGTCGCGGTCGCGCCGTCCGAGGAGCCGGCGGCCGACTCGGCCGTGCAGCCGGCGAGCACGGCAGCCACGAGGGCCGAGGCGAGGGTGGCGCGGATCTTCTTCGGACGGGTCACGGGAGGGTCCGATCGTCGGTGGCGGGGGCCGCCAGGGGGTGGAAGTGCCGGCGCAGGACCGGGCACCAGGTGTTGTCGGGGAGGTCGCCGCGCAGCGCGGCGAGGCCCGTGCCGTACTTGGAGATGCGGCTCGGCCGGTGCCCGGAGCGCCACAGCCGGCGGTCCGCGGCCGAGGCGGCGGCGCTGGACTTCGTCTCGACGACGGCGACCCCGGGGAGGGTCAGGGCGCGGCCACCCGGGAGCGCCCAGGTGAGGTCGGTGTCGATGGTGAGCCGGCTGTCGCCGATCGGGAGGTGCAGGGTGCTGCGCCGGTAGGTGGTGCGCAGGACGGGCCGCAGGTCCTCGCTGCGCACCCAGCCCAGGCCCGCCTCGCACAGCACGGCGTCGACGAAGGCTGCGCCGCCGTCCAGCCCGCGGGCCGGGCCGGGCAGCGGGATCCGGTTCTTGACCGTCGTCCCGCGACCGCCCCGGGTCTTGACCTCCAGGAAGTGGTCCCCGGAGTCCAGGTAGGTGCGGTGGCGCACCTTGAAGCGCCGCCGCCGCCGGCGGGCCGCGAGGTGGTAGCCGGCGAGGTCCGGGGTGTCGTAGTACAGGGACGCGTAGCCGAAGGAGCGGACGGCGTCGATCTCCAGCACCCGGGCGCCATCGGTCTCGGCGAGCCCTGCGACGACGTCGTCCACGGCCCCCAGGGGCAGCACGTACTTGCGGTCGACGCGCGTCTGCAGCGCCGCGCGGTCCACCATCTCCGCCAGCCCGATGGCGGGCAGCGCGCCCAGGGCCGGCAGCGCCGGGGCGGCCGGGCCGGTCACCGGACCACCGCGGCCGGGCGCGGCCGGCCGGGCTCGCCGGGCGCCGGCGCGAAACGCTCGCCAGCGCCCGTGCCGGCAGCCGGACGGCGCCGCGGGTCCAGCTCGTACCGGACGTCGACCCACGTCGTGTCGTTGACCAGGTCGACCCGCTGCACCGTCACCTGGTGCACCCGGGCGGAGAGCAGCGCCTCGAGGTGGCCGGTCAACGCCCGCTCGTCGGTGAAGGCGGTGTCGAGGACCATCACCTGCTGCCGGTACCGGCGCAGGAGGCGGGGGTGCCCCGCTGCGTACATGACGGCGACGACCAGCGCCATCAGCGACATGGACAGCACCGGGCCCGAGGTGCCCAGGCCGCCGAGCAGGCCCAGCGCCAGGGCCGAGAAGTAGTACGCCACCTCGTGCTGCTCCAGCTCGGTCGAGCGCAAGCGGATGATCGCGAGCACCCCGAACAGCCCCAGGCCCACGCCGGCGCCCACCTCGCTGGTGGCCAGGGCGGCGGAGACGGCGAGGACGCCGACGTTGATGCCGAGGTAGGCGATGACCAGGTCGCGGCGGCGGTGGCGGGGGAAGTAGACGCCGAAGGTGAGCAGGCCGATGGCCAGCAGGTCGGCGCCGAGCAGGTAGGTGTGCGACATCGGGCTTTCCGGGAGGTGGACGGCAGGTCGACATCAGGTTGCGGTCCGGAGATGCGCTGGAACTGGGCGTGAGCTGGGGAGTTGCTGCCAGCAACCGTCCCGTCCTCGCCGTGGAACCCCACGGACGACGTCCAGCCCCCGCCCAGCCCGGTGCCAGCCGGCCGGGCGACCGTGGCGGCATGGCCGACCACGTGACCGACCTGCTCTTCGACTCCGCTGCGGCACGCACCGTGGTCCTCGCGCGGCGACCCGCGGGCGGTTGCGCCGTCGAGTGCGTCGTCTCCGACCTCGTCTGGGGCGACGTCGTCCGGCTGCTCCGGTGGGCCACGGCGGGCACCCGCGACGATCCGGCCCTGGAGATCGGGGCGTGGTGGCGGCTGGCCGCCGCGTGCGCGGACCTGCTCGGCCGGCTGCCGGGGCTCTGCCACGAGCTCGCCGAACCGTGGGGCATCGACGGCTCGGTGGCGGTTCCGCCGGAGCTCGACGCCCGGACCCGCATCGCCTGGTCGGCCGACCGGGTCGTGCGGCTGCTGAGGGCGCCGCACCCCGTGCCGCTGCGCACCCTCACCGCCGAGATCGACGCGCTGGGCGCGGCCGCGGTGCAGGCGCTGGCCGGCTCCGCCGGCCCTGTCGTCAGGAGGGTCGCGTGAGCTCCCGGTCCCCCGCTCTCCCCCTCGGCCTGGGGGCAGCCCTCCTGGCGGTCGCCGCCCTGACCCTGGCCCCGGAAGGCACCGGCTGGGCGTGGGGCTCACCGGCCGTGGAGCTGCGCTGGTACCTGGGCGGTCTGGACTCCGGCGCCACCGTGCTGCAGCTGCTGGGGAACCTGGTGCTGCTCGTCGTCCCGGCGGCGCTGGCGGTCCTCCGCTGGCCCGCGCTGGGCCGGCCGGGCCGGCTCGTCCTGGCCGCCACGGCCACGGCCACCGCCATCGAGCTCCTCCAGTGGGCGCTCCCGCTCGGGCGGGTCGTGTCGCCGCTGGACGCCGTGCTCAACGCCGCCGGCGCCGTCGCGGCCGGCCTCCTCGTGGCCGCCGCGACCGCGACCGGGCGGACCGGCGGCCGGCTCAGCCCGACTCGGCGATCCGCTTGATCGCCGCGAGGGTGGCGGGGATGCCCTCGTGCGCCTGCCGGGTGCGGAGGGCGATCTGCTCGTCGGCCCGCTCCCCGTAGCGCTCGGCGAAGAGGGCCAGCCCACCGGGCAGGAACTCCCACGACTCGGTGAGCTCCGTCCCGCCGGCGACGGGGGCGAGCGTGAAGCTCCAGTGCACCAGGTTGCCGCCGACGACCCAGGCGAACTCCCGGCCGCGGTCGGCCACCACCACCTGCGAGCGCGTCTCCCAGGTCCGGTCCGGGGTCACGTTGCGCCCGCTGAACCAGTCCCCGACCGCGCCCGACGCACCCTCGTCCCACCAGCACTCCCGGCAGACGGGGCTCCACTCCCCGGTGCGGGTCACGTCGGAGACCAGGTCGTACAACTCCTCGGGCGACGTCGCGACGGTGATCGACCGGGAGTGGCGCAGCTCGCTCATCGGCGCAGTCTCGCAGCCGTCATGCGTCGTCGCTCGGCTCCTCCGGGTATGCGCGCCGCGTGGAAGAACTGCTGCAGGACGTCGTGGACGTGCTCGTCGTCGTCGTGGAGGCCTGCGGTGCCGCCGTGATCATCATCGGGGCCGTGTGGGCGTTCATCCGGTTCGCCTGGGCCGGCCTGCGGCACCGCGACGTGCACGGCTTCGTGCCGGTCCGGCTGACGCTGGGCCGCTTCCTCGCCCTGGGGCTGGAGTTCCAGCTCGCCAGCGACGTCCTGCGCACCGCCGTGGCACCCAGCTGGGAGGAGATCGGGCAGCTCGCCGCCATCGCGGCCATCCGGACGGCGCTGAACTACTTCCTCGGCAAGGAGATCGCCGAGGAACGCCGCGAGGTCGCGGAGGACCGCGAACGGTCCGGGCGGGGATCGGACCACGCCGCGTCGCCGCAGCACACGGCCGGGACGGCGCCGGACCGTCGGGGGCGGCCGGGGTGAACGCCTGGCTCGCCACGGTCACCGCCCTGGCCGCGCAGGTGGTCGTCGTGCTCGCCCTGCTGTCCGGCGCGCTGGTGCTGGCAGTGACCCGTTCGCCGGCTCCGGCGCTCGCGATCACCCTCGACCACCTCGTCGCGGCCGGGCTGCTCCGGCTGGCCGGCGAGCCGAGCTGGCAGGCGATCATGACGGCCGCGGTGGTGATCGCGATCCGGCACCTGGCCGGCTACTCCCTGCGCCACGGGGCCGCGTCGTGGCGGAAGGGGCCGGGCCCCCGTGCCGGCCGGTCCCCCCTGGTCCCGCGGCGGCTGCAGGACGGGGTGCACCGCGCCCTGCACCCCGCCTGGCGGCGGTGACACCGTCGTCCTGGGGCACCTGCGGGCCACGACCCGGCTCCCCTGACCCGGTCCGCGGTCCCGGGGGTCAGGACCGCCCGGGCTCCGCCGACGCCGGCGTCTGCCCGCCCTCCAGGTCGCCCTCGGTGTCGAGGTAGGCCTGCTGGAGCTCGGCGAGCAGCGCCGGATCCGGCTCGGCCCACATCTTCCGGTCCACCGCCTCGAGCAGCCGCTCGGCGATCCCGTGCAGCGCCCACGGGTTGCTCGTCTCCAGGAACTCCCGGTTCTCCGGGTCGAGCACGTAGGTCTGGGCCAGCTTCTCGTACATCCAGTCGGCGACCACGCCGGTCGTGGCGTCGTAGCCGAACAGGTAGTCCACGGTCGCGGCGAGCTCGAAGGCGCCCTTGTAGCCGTGCCGTCGCATGGCGGCCAGCCACTTGGGGTTGACCACCCGGGCGCGGAACACCCGCGCGGTCTCCTCGGACAGCGACCGGGTGCGCACGTGCTCGGGCCGCGTCGAGTCACCGATGTAGGCCGCGGGCGCCCGGCCGGCGAGCGCGCGGACCGTGGCCACCATCCCGCCGTGGTACTGGAAGTAGTCGTCGGAGTCGGCGATGTCGTGCTCGCGGGTGTCGACGTTCTTGGCCGCGACGGCGATCCGCCGGTACGCGGCCTCCATGTCCGGCCGCGCCTGGACGCCGTCGAGGTCGCGGCCGTAGGCGTAGCCGCCCCAGACGGCGTAGACCTCGGCGAGGTCGGCGTCCCCCCGCCAGTTGCGCGAGTCGATCAGCGGTAGCACCCCGGCCCCGTAGGCGCCGGGCTTCGAGCCGAACACCCGGGTGGTGGCCCGCCGCCGGTCGCCGTGGGCCGCCTCGTCCGCGTCCACGTGCGCCTTCACGTAGTTGGCGTCCGCCGGCTCGTCGAGCCCGGCGACCAGGGTGACCGCGTCGTCGAGCATGGTCACCACGTGCGGGAAGGCGTCCCGGAAGAAGCCGCTGATCCGCACGGTGACGTCGATCCGCGGTCGCCCGAGCTCGTCGAGCGGAACCGGCTCCAGCGCGGTGACCCGCCGCGAGGCGTCGTCCCACACCGGCCGGACGCCGAGCAGCGCGAGCACCTCGGCGACGTCGTCGCCGGAGGTGCGCATCGCCGAGGTGCCCCACACGGAGAGGCCGACCGAGCGGGGCCACTCGCCGGTGTCGGCGCGGTACCGGTCGAGCAGCGACTCGGCCATCGCCGAACCGGTCTCCCACGCCAGCCGGGAGGGCACCGCGCGAGGGTCGACGGAGTAGAAGTTGCGCCCGGTCGGCAGCACGTTCACCAGCCCGCGCAGCGGGGAGCCCGACGGCCCGGCGGGCACGTAGCCGCCCTCGAGCGCGTGCAGCGTCGCGTCCAGCTCGTCGGTGGTGCGCGCCAGCCGCGGCACCACCTCGTCGACGGCGAACCGCAGCACCGCGGCCACGGCGTCGTCGTCGTGGCCGAGCACCTCCCGGACGACGTCGGCCACGGCGTCGGGCGTCCACCCTCGGGCCTCCATGCCGGCGACGAGGGCCTCGGCCCGCGCCTCCACCTGGTCGGTGGCGGTGCGGCCCGCGGTGCCGTCCTCGGTCAGGCCGAGCGCCTCGCGCAGCCCGGGCAGGGCGACCGAGCCGCCCCAGATCTGGCGTGCCCGCAGCATCGCCAGGACGAGGTCCACGCGGTCCTGCCCCGACGGCGGGGTGCCGAGCACGTGCAGCCCGTCGCGGATCTGCGAGTCCTTGATCTCGCAGAGCCAGCCGTCGACGTGCAGGATCATCTCGTCGAAGTGGTCGTCCTCCGGCCGCTCGTTCAGCCCGAGGTCGGCGTCGAGCTTCGCCGCCTGCAGCAGCGTCCAGATCTGCGCGCGCACCGCCGGCAGCTTCGCCGGGTCCATGGCGGCGACGTTGGCGTGCTCGTCGAGCAGCTGCTCCAGCCGGGCGATGTCACCGTAGGAGTCCGCCCGGGCCATCGGCGGCACCATGTGGTCGACGAGCGTGGCGTGCGCCCGTCGCTTGGCCTGGCTGCCCTCGCCCGGGTCGTTGACCAGGAACGGGTACACCAGCGGCAGGTCGCCGATCGCGGCGTCGGGGCCGCAGGAGGGCGAGAGCCCGACGGTCTTGCCCGGCAGCCACTCCATGTTCCCGTGCTTGCCGACGTGCACGAGCGCGTGCGCGCCGAACACCGAGCGCAGCCACCAGTAGGCCGCGAGGTAGTGGTGGGACGGCGGCAGGTCGGGGTCGTGGTAGATCGCGATCGGGTTCTCCCCGAAGCCGCGCGGCGGCTGCACCATCACCACGACGTTGCCGGCGCGGAGCGCGGCGAAGACGATCGCCTGGTCGTCGCCGGAGCCGTCCACGAAGAGCGAGCCGGGGGCCTCCCCCCAGTGCTCCACCATGGCCTCGCGCAGGTCGGCGGGGAGGGTGTCGAAGAAGCGCCGGTACTCGGAGGCATCGATGCGGACCGGGTTCCCGCTCAGCTGCTCCTCGGTGAGCCAGTTCTCGTCCTGGCCGCCGGCGGCGATCAGCGCGTGCACCAGGGCGTCGCCGTCGAGGTCGGCGACGCCGGGCAGCGCGTCGGGGCCGTCGAACGGGCCGATGTCGTACCCGGCGCCGTGCATGGCGGCGAGCAGCCGGACGACCGAGGCCGGCGTGTCCAGCCCGACCGCGTTGCCGATGCGGGCGTGCTTGGTCGGGTAGGCGCTGAGCATGACGACGATCCGGCGCTCGGCGGGTGGGGTGTGCCGCAGCCGGGCGTGGGCGACGGCGGTGCCGGCCACCCGTGCGGCCCGCTCGGGGTCGGGCACGTAGTGCGTCAGGCCGTCGGCGTCGGTCTCCTTGAAGGAGAAGGGCACGCTGATCAGGCGGCCGTCGAACTCGGGGATGGCGACCTGGTTGCCGACGTCGAGCGGCGACAGCCCGTCGTCGTCGGCGAGCCACTCCTCTCGGGAGCGGGTGAGGCACAGCCCCTGGATCACCGGCACGTCGAGCTCGGCGAGGGCACCGACGTCCCAGGCGCCGTCGTCGCCGCCGGCCTGCGCGGTCGCCGGGCGGGAGCCGCCGGCGGCCAGGACGGTGACCACCAGCGCGTCGGCGGTGCGCAGGGTCTCCAGCAGGTCGCCGGGCACGCTGCGCAGCGAGCTCACGAACACCGGCAGCGCGCGGCCACCGGCGTCCTCGATCGCGGTGCACAGCGACTCGACGAACGCCGTGTTCCCGGCCAGGTGGTGGGCGCGGTAGTAGAGCACCGCGACGGTCGGGCCGGTCCCCCGGGAGCTCCGCTCGAGCAGCCCCCAGTCGGGCGCGACCGACGGCGGCTCGAACCCCTCCCCGGTGAGCAGCACGGTGTCGGAGAGGAACCGGTGCAGCTGGGTGAGGTTGTCCGGCCCGCCCTGCGCCAGGTAGCCGTGCGCCTCGGTCGCCACGCCCATGGGCACGGTGGAGAGCTCCATGAGCTCGGCGTCGGGCAGCTGCTCACCGCCCAGCACGACGACGGGGACGCCGGAGCCCAGCAGCGGCGCGAGCACCTCCTCGTACTGGCGGCGGACGCCCAGGATGCGGACGACGACCAGCTCGCTGCCCTCCGTGAGGGCAGCCATGCCGGCGGCGTCGAGGCGGGCGGGGTTGCCCAGCCGCCAGTCGGCGCCGCTGGCGCGGGCGGAGAGCAGGTCGGTGTCGCTGGTGGAGAGCAGGGTGAACACGTGTGTGCGGCCTCCCTCGGGGTCCGCGCCCCGGGTCGTCGGGCACGGCAGCCGGAGTGTCTGGCTCGCCCCCGCTGCTGAGCGCAGCGCGGGCTCACAGTGGCGGGACCGCGCCGGGTTCGCACCGGCTTCCTCGCTGCACTGCCGTGTTGTGCCGCAGACGCTACCGGGCGGTCCCGCGACCGTCTCAGCCGTCGGTCCCGGCCCCGTCCCAGTCGACGACGCGGTCGGCCACCGCGTCCACCAGCGGGCGGTCGTGCGAGATCGCGAGGACGCCGATGCCGGCCGACCGGCAGTGCTCGAGCAGCAGCCGCCAGATCGCCGCCTGGGTGACCGGGTCGAGGCTGGCGGTGATCTCGTCGGCCACCAGGTGACGCGGCCGGGCGAGCAGTGCCCGGGCGAGGGCCACGCGCTGGAGCTGGCCGCCGCTGATCTCGTGCGGGCGGCGGTCCAGCCAGCCGGGGTCGACCAGCCGCGGGTCCAGCGCCGCCGGCTCGTCGGCCGGCGCGCCGGTCGCGGCGAGCACCTGCCGGACCGTCCAGCGCGGGTCCATCGCCCGCTCCGGGTGCTGGAAGACGAGCTGGACCGGGTGCGGTGCCCGACCGGACCGTGGCTCCCGGCCGTCGAGGGTGACCCGGCCGCGGTGCGGCCGCGCGAAACCGGCCAGCACCCGCCCCAGGGTGCTCTTGCCCCCGCCGCTCGGACCGCACAGCCCGACCACCTCGCCGGCCTCGATCGCGAGGTCCGCCCCGGCGAGCACCCACGGTCGGTCGCGGCCGTAGCGGAACCAGACGTCCTCGGCGCGCAGCATCACGCCTCCGCCGGCACGCGGAAGCCGTGCGCCGGCAGCGCCTGCCACATCGCCCGCGTGTAGGGGTGGGCCAGCCGCTCCCCGGTCCCGGTGAAGTCGGCGGGGCGGGCCTCGTCCACGGTGCGCCCCTCGCGGCAGATCACCACCCGGTCGGCGACCTCGACCGCGGCCTCGAGCTCGTGGGTGATGAGCACGACGGCGCAGCCGTCGTCGGCCAGCCCGCGGAGCTCGGCCAGCGTCGACCGGACGGTCGCGGTGGGCAGCCCGGTGGTCGGCTCGTCGGCGAGCAGCAGCCGGGGCCGGCTCATCGTCGCCATCGCGACCAGCACCCGGCGGGCCATGCCGCCGGAGAGCTCGTGCGGGTACCGGCGGAGCACCTCCGCGCCGAGGCCGCGCCGCTCCAGCGCCTCCGCCGCGGCGCGGCGCGGATCGGGGTGCCCGGCCAGCCGCGCCGACCGCCGGACCTGGCGGCCGACGGGGCTGGTGGGGTCGAGGAAGGCCGCCGACTGCGGCAGCAGCGTGGCCTCACGACCGGCCAGCCGGCGCCGGTCCTCCGGCGCACGCACGGTGCCGTCGAAGGCGATCGTCCCCCGCTCGACGGCGTTGGGCGGCAGCAGGCCCAGGACGGCGTGCGCGAGCAGGCTCTTGCCGGCCCCGCTGGCGCCGACGAGGGCCACCACCTCTCCGGCCGGGGCCATGAGGTCCATGCCGGCCAGCGCGGTCACCGTGCGGCGACGCAGCCCCCGCTCGTACTGGACGAAGTCCACCTCGAGGCCGCGGACCTCCAGCAGCGCGCTCACAGGTGGGCACTCCGCGGGTCGAGCAGGGCGCGGCCGTTCTCCCCGATCGTGTCGACGAGCTTGACCACGGCCAGCAGGCACAGCCCCGGCAGGACCGCGAGCCACCACGTCCCCGCGCTCAGGTAGCGCATCGCCTCGGCCAGCAGCACCCCGATCGAGGGCTCACCGGGGTCGACGCCGAGCCCGAGGAACGACAGGGCCGCCTCGTGCAGGATCGCGTGCGGGAAGAGCAGGACCGTGCCGACGACGAAGTGGCCGGTCAGGTGGCCGGCCAGGTGGTGCCGGGCGATCCAGCCGCGACCGCGGCCGAGCTGCCGGGAGACGGCGACGTAGTCGGAGGAGACGACCTCGCGCGCCCGGCCGCGCAGCACCCGGGTCAGCGTCGGCCAGTGGGTCAGGGCCACGGCGAGCACCGTGGCCCGCGTGCCGCCGCCGAGCGCGAACGCGAGCAGGATCAGCAGCACCAGGTGCGGCAGGGCGAGGAACAGGTCGACCAGCCAGCTCACGACCCGGTCGACGACGCCGCCGAACACCGCGGCGGCGCAGGCCAGCACCAGCGCGATCCCGGCGGAGATCAGCGCCGCACCGGTTCCGACGAGCAGGCTGAGCCGGAGCCCGGACAGGACACGGGCGAGCACGTCCCGGCCCAGCGGGTCGGTGCCGAACGGGTGCTCGGCCGACGGCGCCAGGTTGCGCTCGCCCAGCTGGGTCGTGACGGCGTCGTCGGCCGCCAGCCCCCCGGCGACGAGGACGGCGAGCACCACCACCAGGGACAGGCCGGTCCAGGCGAGGGTGCGGCGGCGGCGGTCACCGAGGAACCCCGGCCGGACGGCCGGCTCGGCGGCGACGGCGCTCATCGCACCCCCTGGCCGGCCGGGGACGGGGCGACCGGCGACGCCGCCCGATCGGGCAGCTCGTCGGGCGACGGGGAGCGGGGCGCGAGCACCGGGCCGCACAGGCCGCGCCGCGCCCGGCGGGCGCCGGCGAGGTCCGCCGAGACCCGCGGGTCCAGCCGCGCGTGGACGAGGTCACCGAGCTGGTTGCCGACGAAGACGAACACGGTGGTGAACAGCACGATGCCCAGCAGCAGGGGCACGTCCTGCCCCAGCGCGGCGGCCGTCGTCGCCGCGCCGAGGCCGGGGTAGGCGAACACCTGCTCGGCCAGCACGGCGCCGCCGAAGAGCTCGCCCAGCGAGCTGAACTGCAGCAGCACGGCCGGCGCCGCGGCGTTGCGCAGCACCCGGTGGACGACGACGCCGCGCGTCGACTCCCCCTGAGCTCGGGCGAAGGCGACGTAGTCGCTGGCCAGCGCCTCCACGACCGCGTGACGGGTGTGCAGGACGACCGGGGCGATGCCCACGACCGACAGCGTCAGCGCCGGCAGCGCGAGGTGGTGCAGCCGGTCCAGCAGGGTCACGTCCTCGGCGAGCGTCCCGACCGGGACGGCGCAGCACACCGGCGTCCACCCCAGCTGGACGGAGAAGACGTAGAGCAGGAGGAGCCCGACCCAGAAGGTCGGCGCGGAGGCCAGGGTGTAGGCCCACCAGCAGATCGCCCGGTCGGCGAAGCGTCCCCGCCGCGCCCCGGCGAGCACGCCGAGCGCGAACCCGACCAGCCCCGACAGCAGCCAGGCGGTGGCCATGAGCGCGAGGCTGGCGAGGAAGCGCTCACCGATGACGTCGGCCACGGGCTGGCCGAACGTCAGCGAGCGGCCGAGGTCGCCCTGCACGACCTGCCCGAGCCAGGCGGCGAACCGCTCGGGCGCCGGCTCGTCCAGCCCCCACCGCTCGGCGATCTGCGCCCGCTGCTCCGGGCCGATCGCGGCCACGTCCCCGCCGACGTAGGCGTTCACCGGGTCGACCGGTGAGTGGACCATCAGCGTGAACGAGGCGACCGCGACCGCCGCGAGGAGGAGCACGAGCCGCACCAGCCGGCCGCCCGTCCACCGCAGCACCGGTCGAGCGCGGCTCAGCAGCTCCACTGCCACCCGGCGATGCCCGCGGTGATCGGCCAGCCGTGCCCGTGCGGTTCGACCTGCGTCGAGCCGAGGTCGAGGCACTCGTCGACGAAGTAGGTGTGGTCGAGGTTGACCAGCCACGCCCAGGCGGCGTCCCCCGACGGCCCGAAGCCGGTGCCCTCGCCGTCGTACTGGGCGGCCCGCCAGTGCGGGATGGCGCTCTCCTGGTCGGGCGCGGTCATCGCCGCCTCGAGCTGCTCGTCGACCGCCGGGTTGGCGTAGAAGCCCGGGTTCCAGTACTCGACCCCGGCCTGGCGCGAGGAGTAGAGGTTGTACATCTCGGTGGGGTCGTGGCTCCCCCAGCCGAACAGGACGGCGTCGGCGTGCAGCCGCTGGTCGATGACGTCCCAGCTGGCGCCGTCCGCGGTGACCTCGATGCCCACGGGCGCGAGCATGTCCGCGACCGACAGCGCGAGCGCCTGCCGCAGCGAGTCGCCCGCGGGGTAGAGCAGTGTGAACGCGGCCGGGACGCCGTCCCGCTCGCGCACGCCGTCGCCGTCGGAGTCCACCCAGCCGGCCTCGTCCAGCAGCTGCCCGGCCCGCTCCGGGTCGGCGTCCTCGATCGCCGCCGCCGGCTCCGCCCAGGGCAGGCCGTCGACCGGTCCCGTCGCCGGGGAGCCGAAGCCCTCCAGGACGCCGTCGACGAGCGCCGCCCGGTCCACTGCGTGGTTGACGGCCTGGCGGATCGCCCGGTCGGAGGTCACGTCGTTGCCGATCGGCTGCCCGTCGTCGGTGGTGCGGCCCTCGTCCGGCACGTACGGGAACATGATCCCGCGGTTGTCGACCGACGGGACGGCGACCAGCCGCATGCCCGGCACCTGGGTCGTCGCCAGCGCGGACGGGACCGCCGCCATGTCGACCTGGCCGGCCGTCGCGGCCGCCAGCGAGGTGTCCTCGCCGGTGAACTGGAAGACGATCCGCTCGAACTCCGGCTGCTCGCCGTAGTAGTCCTCGTTGCGGTCCACGATGAGCTGCTGGCCCTCGTCCCACTGCACGAAGCTGAACGGCCCCGAGCCCACCGGGTCGCGCGCGTAGTCCGGGCCGTGCGCGTGCTCGGGCACGATGCCCAGCGAGACGAGCCGGTTGACGAAGGTGCTCTGCGGTCGCTCCAGGCGGAGCTCCACCGTGTCCTCGTCGACGGCGACCGCCTCGGCCAGCGCGGTGACGTCGGTGAGGCCGCCGCTCCGGCTCGCGGTGGTGAACGTGTAGGCGACGTCGTCGGCGGTCACCGGCTCGCCGTCGGTGAAGCGCGCGTCGGTGCGGATGTCGACGGTCCAGACCAGACCGTCCTCGCTCACCGACCACTCGGTGGCGAGGTCCGGGACCAGGTCGAGGTCGGCGTTCCGGCTCAGCAGCGTGGACTGGAACAGCGGCGAACCGTACCGGCCCCAGCCGAGGGTCGGGTCGAAGCCGTCGTCCGGCTCACCGCCGATGGCCAGACGCAGCTCGGTCGGCGCGACGTCGGCGGCCGGTGCGGCCGCTCCCCCGCCGCCGCAGCCGCTCAGCGCGACCAGGGCCACCGCACCCATCGCGGCGACCCGCCCCGCCGGCCACTCCCCGCCCACGCCCGCTCCCGTCCTCGACCTGCTCCGACCCTCGGCCTCCGACTCTATTGCAAAGTCTTTGCAACAGACTCGTCGGTGTCGGTACCGGCGCCGCCCGGCGCATCCGGATGGGACCGCCCGGCGGAAGCAGGGGTGTCGAACGGACCACCGAGGGAGTCGTCATGGCACTGCGTCCCCACCTCCGCCGCACCGGCCCCGCCGCCGGGGCCCCACCGACGTCCGGCGCGGCCGCCCCGCCGGCAGCCGGCACCCCGACGCCGCCGGCGTCCCGAACCCGCCGGGCGCCCTCCGCGCCGCCCGCGGGTGGCCGCAGCCCGGGCGGCGACCGGGTCCTCGCCGTGCACCGGATCGGCGCACTGCTCGTCGCCGCGGTGATCGCGGTCTTCGGCATCCTCGGCTTCGCCGACGGGCTGGAGTTCTTCTCGACCGACGGCGAGCGGATCCTGGGGCTGTCGTCCAACGGCCTGCTGTCGACGATCTCGGTGGTCACCGCCGCCGTGCTCGTCGCGGCGGCCCTCCGCGGGCCGCACATCGCGTCGACGGTCATGATCGTCGTCGGCGTGCTGTTCCTGGTCTCGGCGCTGGCCAACCTGGCCGTGCTGCAGACCGGGTTGAACGTGCTCGCGTTCCGCTTCGCCAACGTCGTCTTCTCGGTCGTCGCCGGACTGGTCCTGCTGGTCCTGGGCGCCTACGGGCGGGTCAGCGGGAACCTGCCGCCCGACAGCCCCTACGCCCGCCCCGGCAGCGATGTCGACGACACCGACCCGGCCGCCGACCACCCCTCCACCCCGGCGGAGTTCGCCGCCGAGCGGGCGATGCGGGACGCCGAGGTGGCGGTGGTGCAGCACACCGCCACCCTCGACCAGCAGCGCCGCGTGGCCGCCATGTCAGCGGCGCACAGCCGGGCGGAGCGCCGCCGGATCTGGCTCTCCTTCGACGAGCCCACCGGCGGGGCGAGGCCTCAGGTGGCCGACCAGTAGCCGACCGCGGAGACCCGGTCCCTGGCCGCGCCGAGCTGCCGGCGCAGGTGCTTGGCGAGGGCCCGGGTCGCCGCCGCCTCGCAGGCGGCCCAGAACCAGTCCCGCGACGGGTCGGCCCCTGCGGACGCCGACGGGCCCGCCGCCCAGGCGGCGGTCACCGCGTCGCGCAGCGCCTCCCCGGGCGCACCGTCGCGGTCCACCCACACGACCTCCTGCCCCGCGGCGGCGTTGACCGGGAGGTCGCGGTCGGACGGGTGGCCCGCCTCCAGCCACACGCGCGCGGGCAGCTCCGCGTGGTGGGCCAGCAGCGAGTTCACCGCGGGCAGCGACGCGGGGTCGCCGACGAGGTGGAGCAGCCGGGTGCCGGCGGGCGGCCGCTCGTCGCGGGTGCCCTGCACCGTCACCTCGATCGTGTCCCCGGGGCGGGCGGCCAGGGACCAGTTCGCCGCCGGGCCGTCGTGCAGCGCGAACTCCAGGTCGAAGGTGCCCGCCGCGGGATCGGGGGCGACGAGCGTGTACGCCCGCTGGTGCGGCCGGCCACCGTCGGAGAACCAGACCCGCACCCACATCGCCGGGTGCGGCGGGCAGGCGGCGAGCAGGCCACCGTCGGCCAGGTGCACCCGCTGGTACCGCTCCCCCACCCGCTCGCTGCCCCGCACGGTGAGGACGAAGTCCTTGCCGCGCAGCGCCTTCAGGACCACGCCTTCCCAGCCGTGCTGCACCGCTCGTCCCCTCTCGACGTCGTGTGCGGGACCCCCCGGAACCGGGCTCCGGAGCTGTGTATGGTCCCGCTTGGTTAGGTGAGGCTAACCTACGAGAGGGGACTTCCGTGACACAGCTCCAGCCGACCGCGCACCTGTTCTCGGGTGCGACGGTCGACCACTACGCCGCGGTCGTCACCGCAGCGCTCGGCGCGCTCACCGACCGGGTCCGGGTCGTCCGCCGCCCCCGGTCGGGCGCGCCGCAGGCCGATCTCGAGGACCTCGTCGACGGCATCGATCTCGACACCCCGCTCGGCGACACCTTCTCCGCGCTGAAGGAGACCTCCCGGCTCTACCTGGAGCACGCGGTCTGGTTCCACGAGCCCGGCTACGTCGCCCACCTGAACTGCCCGGTCGCCATCCCGGCGCTGGCGGCCGACCTGTTCGCGTCGGCGGTGAACACGTCGGTCGACACCTACGACCAGTCGACGACGGCGACCCTGATGGAGCGCCGGCTCATCGGCTGGGCCGCCGGGCGCGCCGGCCTGGGCCCGGCCGCGGACGGGATCTTCACCAGCGGCGGCACCCAGTCCAACCTGCAGGCGCTGCTGCTGGCCCGGGACGAGGCGCTCGCCGCGCAGCCCGGCGGAAGCCTGCCCGGCGGCGCCCGGCTCCGCGTCCTCGCCACCGACCAGGCGCACTTCAGCGTCGCGAAGGCCGCCCGCCTGCTCGGCCTGGGCGACGACGCGGTGGTGCCGGTGGCCACCGACGGGCAGCACCGGATGGATCCGGCCGCGCTCCGGTCGACCGCGGACCGGGTCCGGGCCGCCGGCGACGTCGTCATGGCGGTGTCCACCACCGCCGGCACGACCGACCTCGGCCGCATCGACCCGCTCGCCGCGGTGGCCGACGTCTGCGCGGAGGTCGGCGCATGGCTGCACGTCGACGCCGCGTACGGGGGTGGGCTGCTGGTCTCGCGCCGGCGCCGGCACCTCCTCGACGGCATCGAGCACGCCGACTCGGTGACGGTGGACTTCCACAAGACCTTCTTCCAGCCGGTGGCGTCCTCGGCGGTGCTCGTGCGCGACGGCGCCACGCTGCGACACGTCACCCACCACGCCGACTACCTCAACCCGCGCGGCGAACGGGCCCCCA
This sequence comes from Blastococcus sp. SYSU DS0828, assembly GCF_054050975.1. Taxonomy (NCBI): domain Bacteria; kingdom Bacillati; phylum Actinomycetota; class Actinomycetes; order Geodermatophilales; family Geodermatophilaceae; genus Blastococcus; species Blastococcus sp. SYSU DS0828. The sequence goes on from NZ_JBJHAK010000001.1 coordinate 312,405, forward strand.
ACCAGGTCGACCGCAGCCTGCAGACCACCCGGCGCTTCGACGCGCTGAAGCTGTGGGTGACGCTGCGCGCCATGGGGGCCGACGCGGTCGGCGCGGCCTTCGACGCCTGCCTGGACCTCGCCGTCGACGTGCACGAGGACCTGGCTCGTGACCCGGAGTTCGAGGTGCACAGCGCACCGACGCTGAGCACCGTCCTCTTCCGCTACCGGCCGATCGGTGCCCACGGGCCGCTCGACCCCGCCGCCGCCGACCGGCTCGTCGGCGCGATCCGCGAGCGGTTGTTCGACGAGGGCGAGGCGGTCGTCGCCCGCACCATCGTCGACGGGCGGCCCTGGCTGAAGTTCACGCTGCTCGACCCGGGCACCACCCGCGGCGACGTCCGGGCCGTGGTCGACCTCGTCCGCGCGGCCGGGGACGACCTGCTCGCCGCCGCCGGCACGCCCGTCCGCGACCGCGAGCAGGTGCTCGCGTGAGCGCCGCCGGCACGCCGGTGCACGACTTCGTCGCCGTCGGGATCGGCCCGTTCAACCTCGGACTCGCGGCCCTCAGCGCCCCGGTGCCCGACCTCTCCGGCGTCTTCCTCGACGAGCGCGAGGAGTTCAGCTGGCACCCCGGGATGCTGATCGAGGGCACCACGCTGCAGGTCCCGTTCCTCGCCGACCTGGTGACGATGGCCGACCCCACGTCGCCGTACTCGTTCCTGGCCTGGCTCAAGGAGACCGGGCGGCTGTACCCGTTCTACATCCGCGAGGACTTCCACCCGCTGCGCGCCGAGTACGACACCTACTGCCGCTGGGCCGCCGGGCGCCTGCCGGGGCTGCGGTGGGGCCGGCGCGTGGAACGGGTCGAGCACGCCGACGGCGTCTACCGGGTGTCTGCCCGCGACGTCCGGACCGGCGAGGTCGAGGTGCACCTGGGGCGCCGGCTGGTGCTCGGCGTCGGCACCGCGCCGTGGCTGCCCGGGCCGGTGCGGGACCTGCCCGGGCCGGCCTGGCACTCCGCGGACTACCTGCCGCACAAGGAGGAGCTGCAGACGCTCGGGCACGTCACGGTCGTGGGCAGCGGGCAGAGCGCCGCGGAGATCTACCTCGACCTGCTGACCGACGCCGACCGCCTGGGCTACCGGGTCGACTGGGTCACCCGCTCACCGCGGTTCTTCCCCATGGAGGTCACCAAGCTGACCCTGGAGATGACCTCGCCCGAGTACGCCCGGTACCACCACGGCCTGCCCATGGCGCGGCGCGACGCCCTCGCCCGCGAGCAGCGCCACCTCTACAAGGGCATCAGCGGCGAGCTGGTCGACGCCATCCACGACACCCTCTACCGGAGGGGCCGGCGCGGCGAGGTGCCGACCGAACTGCTGCCCGGTGTCGAGGTGGCCGGCGCGCGCTGGGACGCCGGGCAGCGCAGCTACGCGCTGCGGCTCCACCACGAGGAGCAGGGGCGCACGGTGACCCGGACGACGCGCGGCCTGGTGCTCGCCACCGGTTACCGGGCGCAGGTGCCGGCCTTCCTCGACCCGGTGCGCGACCGCATCCGGTGGGACGCGCGCGGCCGGTACGACGTGGCGCTCGACCACTCGATCGACGTCGCCAGCCGGGAGGTGTTCGTGCAGAACGCCGAGGAGCACACCCACAGCCTGATCGCCCCGGACCTCGGCATGGGCGCCTACCGGAACTCGGTGATCATCAACGCGATGTGCGGCCGGGAGGTCTACCCGGTGGAGGAGCAGATCGCCTACCAGACCTTCGGGGTCGGCGACGCCGAGGACGCCGAGGACGCCGGGGACACCGCCGGAGCCGGGACCGGCGCGCTGACCGCCGCGGGAGCTCCCCGATGACCACCGCCCCGGCCTGGGCCGCCCGCACGACGGTCGGGGTGCTCACCCTCGAGCCGCTCGACCTCGACCGTGACCTGCGCCTGCTGCACGCGTGGGTTACGCACCCCCGCTCGGCCTACTGGCTGATGCAGGGGCAGGGGCCGGAAGAGGTGCGCGCCGCCTACGCCGCGATCGTCGCCGACCCGCACCACGACGCCTGGCTCGGCCGGGTCGACGGCGTCCCGACGTTCCTCGCCGAGACCTACGACCCGCGCCACCGCGAGCTCGCCGGCGTCTGGCCGGCCGCCCCCGGCGACGTCGGCATGCACCTGCTCGTGGCGCCGCCGGCCGACGGGGCCGCGCCGGTCCGCGGCCTGACGTCGGCGGTCATGGCGGCGGTCGTGCGGTTCTGCCTGGACCGCCCGGGGGCCCGCCGGGTCGTCGTCGAGCCGGATGCGGGCAACGCCGCCATCCGGGCCAAGAACCGGGCGGCGGGCTTCGTCGAGCACGGCGAGCTGGACCTGGGGCACAAGACGGCGGTGCTGAGCACCTGCACGGCCGAGTCGTTCGCGGCGAGCGAGCTGGCCGGGGTGCTGGCGTGAGCGCGGCGGGGCTCGAGCAGGAGCTCGCCGGCGCGGCCCACCTCGAGCCCGAGGCGATGGCCCGGGCGCACCGGCACGTCGTCACCAAGGCGCTGTCGGAGTTCAGCCACGAGCGCCTGGTCACCCCCGAACCGGCCGACGACGGGCCGGCCGACGCGCTGGGCCGGACCTGGTGGCGGCTGCCCACGGCGGCCGGGTCGGTCTACCGCTTCACCGCGCGGGTGCTGCCGCTGGAGCACTGGGACGTCGACCCCTCCTCGGTGAGCCGCACCGTCGACGGCGCCGCCGCGCCGCTGGACGCCCTGGCGCTGGTCGACGAGCTGCAGGCCGACCTCGGCATCCCCGACGCACTGCTCGGCACCTACCTGGAGGAGGTCAGCGCGACCCTCGCCGGCGTGGCGTGGAAGCTCCACCACCGCCGCGCCGACGCCCGCGAGCTGGCCCGCGCCGACCTGCAGACCGTCGAGCGGTCGATGACCGAGGGACACCCGGCCTTCGTCGCCAACAACGGGCGGATCGGCTTCGGGCTCTCCGACTCGGCCGCGTACGCCCCGGAGGCGGGCGAGCCGGTCCGGCTGGTCTGGGTGGCGGCCCGGCGGGAGCACACCCACCTGGCCTGCGGCGACGGCGTCGACGAGGAGCGGCTCTACACGAGCCAGCTCGGCGAGCAGCTGCTCGCGCGGTTCGCCGGCCGGCTCCGCTCACTCGGCCTGGACCCGGCCGACTACCTCTTCCTGCCCGTGCACCCCTGGCAGTGGGAGCACCGGCTGGCGGTCACCTTCGCCGCGGACGTGGGCCGGCACGACCTCGTGCCGCTGGGGGTCAGCGAGGACCGCTACCAGGCGCAGCAGTCGATCCGGACCTTCTTCGACCTGGACCGCCCCGACCGGCACTACGTCAAGACGGCGCTGGCGATCCAGAACATGGGCTTCCTGCGTGGGCTCTCCCCGGCCTACATGCGCAGCACCCCGGCGATCAACGACTGGGTGGCCGGCGTCGTGCGGGGCGACCCGGAGCTGACCGGCGCCGGCTTCGACGTGCTCCGCGAGCTGGCCTCGGTCGGCTACACCGGCGACGCGTACCACCGGATGGCCGGGCGCGGCATCCGCTCGCCGTACCAGCGGATGGTGGCGGCGCTGTGGCGCGAGAGCCCGGTGCCACGGCTGGCGGCGGGCGAGCGGGCGATGACGATGGCGGCGCTGCTGCACCGGGATGCCGAGGGCCGGTCGCTGGTGGGCGGCCTCGTCGCCGACTCGAGGCTGGACCCGCGCACCTGGCTGCGCCGCTACCTCGACGCCTACCTCCGCCCGGTCCTGCACTGCCTGCTGGCCCACGACCTCGCCTTCATGCCGCACGGGGAGAACGTGATCGTCGTGCTGGGGGGCTCGGCGCCGACGCGGGTGCTGATGAAGGACGTCGGCGAGGAGGTCGCCGTGTTCGGCTCCCGGCCGCTGCCCCGGGACATCGAGCGGATCCGCGTGCACGAGCCCGACGACGTGCGCCTGCTGTCGGTGTTCACCGACGTCTTCGACGGGTTCCTGCGCTACCTCGCCGGCATCTTCGACGCCGACGGCCTGCTGTCGGCCGACGCCGTCTGGGCGTGCGTCGCCGACTGCCTGCTGGCGCACCGGGAGGCGTTCCCGGACCTCCACCGGCGCTTCGACCTGTTCACCCCCGAGTTCGCGCACTCCTGCCTCAACCGGCTGCAGCTGCGCAACACCCTGCAGATGGTCGACCTCGCCGACCAGGCGTCCTCCCTGCAGTACGCCGGGACGCTGGCCAACCCGGTCGCGCCGTTCGGGCCGCCGCGGTGACCGGGCCGGCTCCCGGGGTGGCCCGCGACCGGTGGGGCGTGCCCACCATCCGGGCGGGGTCGCTCGACGACCTCGCCCGGGCCCAGGGGTACGCCACCGCCGTCGACCGGGCCTGGCAGCTGGAGGTCGAGCGGTGGCGCAGCGAGGCGACCCTCGCCGCGCACCTGGGCGCGGCCGGGTTGGACTGGGACACCTTCGCGGCCCGCGCCCGGCTGGACGACACCGCCCGTCGCTGCCACGACGCCCTCGACCCGGGCACCCGGCGGTGGGTCGGGGCCTACGTCGACGGGGTGCGCGCCGGCCTGGCCGAGGGCGCCGCGCGCTCGCCGGAGCTGCGGGCCCTGGGCTGGGCGGGTGGGGAACAGCACGGCGGGCGCGGCGGCTGGCGGCCGTGGACCCCGCTGGGCATCTTCCTGGTGCACCACGTCCTGTTCGGGTCGCTGGGCACGACGGTGTGGCGGGGGCACCTGCTGCGTTCCTTCGGGCCGGGGCTCGGTCGGGAGCTCGCCGTCGCGCTGGGCCTGGGCCCGCCGGACGGCAGCAACGCGGTGGCGGTGACCGGCGCGCGGACGGCGTCCGGGCTGCCGCTGGTCGCCGGCGATCCGCACCGCCTGCTGGAGCGGCCCGGGATCTACCAACAGGTGCACCTCCTCGTCGAGGGAGCGGCCGACGACGGCGTCGACGTGGTCGGGCTGGCCTTCCCCGGCGTCCCCGGGGTCGCGCACTTCGGGCACACCGGCACGGTGGCCTGGGCGGTGACCAACGCGATGGCCGACTCCCAGGACCTCTACCGCGAGCGGCTGCGCCGGGACGGCGACCGCGTGCTGGCCCTCGGGCCGGACGGCTGGGAGCCGGCCGACGCCGCGACGGTCCGCCTCGATGTCCGCGACGGCGAACCGGTGACGGTGGAGACCGTCGAGACCGCGCGGGGGCCGGTCGTCGTCCCGTCGTGGACGGCGGAGGAGCCGGGCGAGCCCGAGGCGCTGAGCCTGCGCGCCCCGAGCCGGGTCGACGCCGCGCTCGGCTTCGATGCCCTGCCGCTGCTGCTGCGCGCCCGCACCGCGGCCGACGTCGAGGCGGCGCTCACCTCGTGGGTGGAGCCGGTGAACAGCGTCCTGGTCGCCGACAGCTCCGGCGACGTCCGCCAGCTCGTCGCGGGCCGGGTCCCGGACCGGGCGGCCGCGAACCGCTGGTACCCGGTGCCGGCCTGGGAGCGGGCGCACGCCTGGCGCGGGACCTGCCCGGCCCCGGCCGGGCTCCGGGTCACCGACGGGCCCCCGTGGGACGGCGTGGCGGTGACGGCCAACGACCAGCGCCCCGACGTCGCCCCGTACGGCTCGGTGTTCGCACCGGGTCACCGGGCCGCCCGGCTGCGCGCGCTCCTCGGCGACCGCACCGGCCTGACCGCCGACGACCTGGCGGCGCTGCTGCTGGACACCGCCGCCCCCGCCTCCGGCCCGCTGCGGCTGCTCCGCCACCTCCGGCCCCCGGAGGCCCGCACCCCGGCCGCCCGGCTGCACGCGGAGATCGTCGGGTGGGACGGCCGGATGGACGCGAGCAGCCGCGGGGCGGCGGCGTTCGGCGCGTGGCGCGCGGCCCTGGTCCGGCGCGTCGCCGGCCTGCCGCTGCTCGCGCCCCTGCACCACCCGGCCGGCGTCCCCGAGGTGCTGGCGCCCTGGGTGTCCCCGGTCGAGCGGATCGGGACGGCGCTGGAGCGGCTGCTCCGCGTGCTCCCCCAGCACGGCGTCGACGTCGACGCGCTGGCCCGGGACGCGCTGGCCGACGCGGCGGGGAGCACCGCCGCGACATGGGGGGCGACGCACCGGCTGCGCACCGTGCACTCCCTCGACGGCACCCCCTGGGAGGACGTCGTCGCCCGGCCCGCCGACGGCGCGCCGCTGGCCGGCGACACCGACTGCGTCCTGGCCACGACGAGCCTCCCCGGGCTCACCGACGTCTGCCTGCGCGGCCCCGTCGCCCGCTACGTCTGGGACCTCGCCGACCGCGACGCCAGCCGCTGGGTCGTCCCGCTGGGCGCCGACGGGGTGCCCGGCCCGCACGCGGAGGACCAGACGGAGCTCTGGCTGCGCGGCGACCTCGTCCCCGTTCCCCGCACCGCCACCCCCGCCGTCCTGGAGGAGATCTCGTGACCGACGCCCGCCTCGTCGAAGGAACCAGCCCGTTCGGAGACGGCCGCACCCTCGGGGTGCGCCGGCTCGACCCTGACCGCGACGCCCCCCTGGTGCACTCCTGGGTGCGCGAGGAGCGGGCCCGCTTCTGGGGGATGACCGACCACACCGAGGACCAGGTGCGGGACGTCTACGCATTCGTGGACTCGCTGCCCACCCACCACGCCTACCTGGTGTCGGTCGACGACGCCCCCGTCGCGCTGCTGCAGACCTACGAGCCGGCCGCGGACCCGGTCGCCGAGACCTACCCCGTGCAGGACGGCGACCTCGGCGTCCACCTGCTGCTGGCCCCGGCCCGCAGCAGGGAGGCGGGCTTCACCGCCCGGTTCGTGGCCGCCCTCGCGGCGGTGCTGCTGGCGAACCCGGCCGTGCGCCGCGTCGTCGTGGAGCCGGACGCCGGCAACGAGCTGGCCTTGGATCGCGTCCGCCGGACAGGGTTCGAGCTGGGGCCGGAGGTGGACCTGCCGGAGAAGCGCGCCCGGCTCGCGTTCCTGTCCCGGGAGACCCTCGAGGCGCTGACCGGCGCGGCACGGATATCGGGCTGACGCGCCCGGTCGGCCACCCTAGCCTGCCGCGGTGGCCTACGACGCGCTGACGGAGAGCATCGCGCTCCTCGAGCGCGGTGTGCCGGACTCCCCGCCGCGGATCAGCCGACGCCGGCGGTTCGCCCCGCTGGCCGTCGACGTCGACGGGGACGTCGCCTGCACCCTCTTCGCCCGCCGGAGCGTCGGCTGCGCGGTGCAGGAGGCCTGGGTGCTCGTGCGGCGCGGGGCCCAGTGGTCGCTGCTCGGGGGCGGCGGGGGCGGCGGGTTCGAGGACGACGACCTGGCCGACCGCCCCGCCGCCGCGGCCCTGGGCGGTCACCTCCTCTGGCGCGGCGGTGGCTCGTCGCTCCGGAACGCCGGGCGGCTGCTGCCCTGGGGTGCCCGGTACGTCAGCTACGCCGTGCTCAGGGCGAGCGCGGAGGTCGACCGGGTCGTCGTCGGTCCGCGGGAGATCAGGGTGCCGCGGCACGGGCACCTCGTGGTCGTCTGGGACGGCGTGCCGCCCCTCGTGGAGGCACGGGCCGCGGACGGCCGGTTGCTCGCCGCGCGTCGGGTGGACCTGCGGCGCCGCCGCCTCCCCGAGGCGTACCGCGACCCCGCGTGATCGCCCGACCAGCGCGGATCCGCCGCCCGGACTGGTCAGGGCCGGATCGGCCCCCTACCGTGGCCGGGTGCGGCGGGGAGGGCAGGACGACCGGCGAGGAGCCGGTCCCTCCGGGGCAACCCCGGGGTCTCGCAGCAGAGCAGGGCGATGCGTCACCCGCCGGACGGCGCGCTCCGCGCACGTCCCGGCGCCTCCGTCACGGAGCGGCTGCCCTCCCCGCCGTCGCGCTCGGCGGCCCCGCCGGTGACGGCCACCCGGCGCGCCGAGGTCACCGCGAACGGCATCGCCACCGCGCTGCTCGCCGGGCGGTGGCGGCGCCCGCAGATGGTGCGCCGGGTCGCCGTCGCGCTCGGGTACCGGCGCGCCCCCCGCTGGGTGGGCACGCTGGTCGGTGAGGTGCTGGGGGCCTACTGGCACCCACCGGCCGACCGCCCGCGGGAACTGGCCGCCTTCCTCCGCACGACGGGGGGCTGGGCGCGCGGTCAGGCGGCCGAGGTGCCGCCGCGGGTGGTGCACTGGGAGCCGGTGCCGACCGCCGTCGTCCGGCCCCGGCTGCCCACGGTGGAGCTGCCCGACCTGAGCGCCCTGGCCCGGCTGCTCGACCTCGACCAGGGCGAGCTGGCCTGGTTCGCCGACGCCCGAACCCTCGAGCGCACGGCGCCCGAGCCCCTGCGCCACTACCGCTGGCGGGCGGTGGACCGGCCGACCGGCGTCCGGCTGCTCGCCGCACCGAAGCCCCGGCTGAAGGAGATCCAGCGGCGGCTCCTGCGGCACGTGCTCGACCCGGTCCCGGTGCACGGTGCCGCGCACGGCTGCGTGCCCGGCCGGTCGGTGCGGACGGCGGCCGCCCCGCACGCCGGCGCCGCCGTCGTCCTGCGGATGGACCTGGAGCACTTCTTCGCGAGCGTCCCCGCGCCCCGGGTCCACGGGCTGCTGCTGGGCCAGGCCGGCCTCCCCGAGCCGGTCGCGCACGCGGTGACCGGCCTGGTCACCACCGTGGTGCCCGCCGCGGTGTGGCGGCGCATCCCGCCGCCGGAGGACCCCGTGGCCCGGGAGCGGCACCGGCGGCTGGGGACGCGGCTCGCCGTGCCGCATCTTCCGCCGGGTGCGCCCACGTCCCCGGCCCTGGCGAACCTGGTCTGCTACCGGCTGGACCGCCGGCTGGCCGCGCTCGCGGCGACTTTCGGCGCGACCTACACCCGCTACGTCGACGACCTGACCTTCAGCGGCGGCACCCGGGTGGGGCGCGGCCGGCTGGCCGAGCTGGTGGGTGAGATCGCCCGGGAGGAGGGCTTCCGGGTGAACGCCGCCAAGACACGCGCGATGGGCTCGGCCCGCCGGCAGGCAGTGCTGGGCGTCGTGGTCAACGAGCGCCCGGCGCTGCCCCGCCGCGAGCGGGACGAGCTGCGCGCGCTGCTGCACAACTGCGCCACCCGCGGCTGGACCACCCAGCTCCGCGGCCGCGACCCCGCCACGTTCCGGGACCACGTCCTGGGCCGGGTGGCCTGGGCGGCGTCGGTGGACCCGGCGTCCGGGGCGCGGCTGCGCGCGCTGGCCGAGCGCATCGACTGGAGCTGACCGCCGACGGCTCGGGCCGACCCGGGACGTAGCCTCGCGGGCGCCATGTCATCAGCCGGGCTGCCCACGCCTCCCCTCCGGGACCGGGCCGACGCCTGCCCCGGCGCGCTGCAGACCCACTCCGCCGCCGACGGGGAGCTCGCGCGGGTGCGGGTCCCCGGTGGACTGCTGGTGGGCGACCAGCTGCGCGTCCTCGGCGCGGCCGCCGTCGAGCTCGGGGACGGCGCGCTGGAGCTCACCAGCCGCGGCAACGTGCAGCTGCGGGGCCTGCGCCCCGGATCGGCCGGCGAGCTCGGCGGCCGGCTGGCGGCGGCCGGGCTGCTGCCCAGCGACAGCCACGAGACGGCCCGCAACCTGTTGGGCAGCGTGTTGAGCGGGCGGACCGGGGGTCTGCTCGACGCCCGGCCCTGGGTGCGCGACTTCGACGCCGGGCTGTGCGCCGACCCGTCGCTCGCCGCGCTGCCGGGACGGTTCCTGGCCACGTTCGACGACGGCCGGGGCGACGTCGCCGCGCTCGGCGGGGACGTCGGCCTGTTCGCGCTCGCCCCCGACGCCGTCGCGCTGACCCTCGCCGGCGCCGACTCCGGCCTGCGCGCCGGTCCGGCGGACGCCGTCGACCTCGCGCTGGCGGCCACCCGGGCATTCCTCGACGAGCGCGCCGCCCAGGGCGGAACGGCCTGGCGGCTGGCCGAACTCGCCGACGGGCCGGCACGGGTGGCGGCGCGGCTGGACGCCCCGGCCGGGGAGCGGGTCGAGGTGCCGGCCCAGCCGCGGATCCGCCCGATCGGTGCGGTGCGGCAGGACGACGGCCGCACGGCCCTCGCCGCGGTGGTCCCCCTGGGCCGGCTGACCGCCGCCCAGGTGTCGCTGCTCGCCGACGTCGCGGCAGAGGTGCAGCTGACCCCGTGGCGCGGGGTCGTCGCGCCCGACCTGGCCGACGGGTCGGCGGCCAGGTCGCTGGCCGACGCCGGGCTGGTGCTCGACCCCACGAGCCCGTGGACGCGCGTGACCGCTTGCGCGGGACTGCCCGGGTGCGCGAAGTCCCTGGCCGACGTGCGGTCGGACGCGACCGCTGCCGTGATCACCGGATCCCTCCCGGCGGACGGGGCGCGGCAGCACTGGGCCGGGTGCGAGCGGCGCTGCGGCCGGCCCGGCGGCGCAGTGGTGGACGTGGTCGCGACCGGCGCCGGCTACCGGGTCGAGGGCAGCGGCCACCCCGGCTGAGGCCGGCTCGCTCCGGCAGGGGTGACGGACAGCAGCCCACGATGCTGAACCCGGGGCTGGGGCGTGCGCCCTGTTACCGGTAGTCGCTCAGCAATGCGCGGAGCACGCGGACGACGTCGGCCAAGACGTCATCGAGGTCGGTGAGGTCCCGCCACTCGTGCCGGACCAGCCGGCGTCGCCACCAGCGGCCGCGGACCTGGTCGACCGCGATGTCCTCGTCGAGCCCGTCGAACCACACCTCGATCGGCTCGCCTGCCGTCCTGGGCTCGATCGTCGTGCCCCAGCCGTAGACGGCCTCCCGCCGGTTCCCGGACTGCCAGAAGCGTCGTGGTGCCGGTACGACACGGTGCCCTCGTGGTCACGCAGCACTGACTCGACGGTCGCGCGCAAGGCCACCTGCTGGGCGGGCGGCTCCGGAGCGGGGAAGTCGGGCACGGCGCGACGCTAGCCCGGAGCCGGGCCGGAGGACGCACGTGGCGGGTCGGGCCATGCGAGAGCGGGCACCCGCCGCAGTGAACTGCCGAGCACCACGACCCACCGCTGTCCACGCTGTGCTGAAATCTGTGGACAGGCTTCTGACCTGCAGTTTCGGGTTGCCGAGGCCGGCCCGCCCGGCTAGTATTCGTACGTGTGTTCGACCGCTGCGGGTGATGCGCTGGACCGGTTGACGGCCGCGCTGGACGACCTGGCGGCCGAGGACCTGGCCGGCCGGTTCGGCCCGCAGCTGCTCGACCGGCTGCGGCCGCTGCTGGTGGCGCAGAACCGGCTCGCCGCGGAAGTCACCCGCACCGTGCGGGAGTGCGGGGTCACCTCCGCCGCCGAGCACGACGGGCAGCGGACGATGGCCTCCTGGCTGCGCGGACATGCCCGGCTGTCGTCGGCCGCGGCGTCCCGGGTGGTGCGCTCCGGGCGGGCGCTGCCCGAGCTACCGGCGGTGCGAGCCGCGTTCGCCGCGGGTGCGATCACGGCGGAAGCGGTCGCGGTGATAGCCCCGGTCGCCGCACCGGTGAACGTGGCCGCCGCGCAGGCGCACGACGTGGACCTCGCCGGAGTCGACGCAACCCTGGCCGAGGTCGCCGCGAGTCGCCCGCACGCCGAACTCCGCCAGGTCGTGGACCACTACCTGGCCCGGCTCGACCCCGACGGCCCCGAGCCCGACCCCACCGAGGGCCGGTCACTGGTGTTCGTCACCCACGCCGATGGCCGCGTCGGGTTCCGCGGCGAGCTCGACGCCGTCGGCGGGGAGAAGTTCCAGGCCGCGATCGAGTCGATCGTGCAGGCCTCCCGCCCCGCCGGGGACAGCCGCACCCGCGCCCAGCAGTCCGCCGACGCCCTGGTCCAGCTGGCCGACAACCAGCTCGCCTCCGGCGCCCTGCCGGTCCTGCGCACCGTGAAGCCGCACGTCATCGTCCGGATCGACCTCACCGACCTGGTCGACCCCGCCACCGGACCGGGCGCGGCCACCACCGGGCTCGGCGCCACCATCTCCGCCGCCCGCGCCCGCTGGCTGGCCTGTGACGGCAACGTCTCCCGCATCGTCATCGGCCCCGACGGCGAGCTCCTGGACCTGGGCCGCCGGCACCGGGTCGTCCCGCCGGCCCTGCGCCGCGCGGTCGAGTACCGCGACCGGGGATGCGTGTTCGCCGGCTGCGACGCCCCCGCCCACTGGTGCGACGTCCACCACCTCGTGCACTGGGCCGACGGCGGAGAGACCTCGCTGGAGAACTCCGGGCTGTTGTGCGAACGCCACCACACCAAGGTCCACCACGGATTCCGCATCGAACGAGATACCGCCGGCCGATGGCACACCTACCGGCCCGACGGCACCGAGATCCTGATCTTCCCCCGCATCACCGGCCAACCCGAACACTCGCGCACCGGCTGAGCCACCGACGCACGACGAACCCTCCCCGGGTCCTGGGAGGGGTTCGTCGGCCTGCTCAAGCACGCAGCACAGCGGTGGGCTGGGACCGCCCGCCGTTCCCCGGAGCAGGTGGCCCGAGCGCGGGACGTAGCCTCCTGCCCGATGTACGACTACGAGAAGGACGGCGCCGAGATCTACCGGCGCTCGTTCGCCACCATCCGCGCCGAGGCGAACCTCGCGAACCTGCCCGCCGACGTCGCCCAGGTGGCGGTGCGGATGATCCACGCCTGCGGGCAGGTGGACCTCGTCGACGATATCGCCCACTCCCCCGACGTCGTGCAGCGCGCCCGCGAGGCGCTGAACGCCGGCGCACCGGTGCTCTGCGACGCGCAGATGGTGGCCAGCGGCATCACCCGGCGGCGGCTGCCGAAGGACAACGACGTCATCTGCACCCTGAACGACCCGCGGACCCCCGGGCTCGCCGCCGAGCTGGGCACCACCCGCACCGCCGCGGCGCTGGAGCTGTGGCGCGACCGGCTCGACGGCGCGGTCGTCGCGATCGGCAACGCCCCCACCGCGCTGTTCCATCTGCTCGAGATGGTGGCCGCCGGTGCCCCGCGCCCCGCCGCCGTGCTCGGCATCCCTGTCGGGTTCATCGGCGCCGCCGAGTCCAAGGACGCCCTGGCGGAGTCCGACCTGGAGTTCCTGGTGGTCCGGGGCCGGCGCGGCGGCAGCGCGATCACCGCGGCCGCCATCAACGCGATCGCGAGCACCGCCGAATGAGCGGACAGACGACCGGCCGGCTCTACGGGGTGGGGCTGGGCCCCGGCGACCCCGAGCTCGTCACGGTCAAGGCCGCCCGGCTGATCGGCGCCGCCGACGTCGTCGCCTTCCACGCCGCGCGGCACGGCCGGTCGGTGGCCCGCGGCCTGGCCGAGCCCTACCTGCGCGAAGGGCAGATCGAGGAGCTGCTGGTCTACCCGGTCACCACCGAGACCACCGACCACCCGGGCGGCTACCAGGGCGCGATCGACGAGTTCTACGAGGCCGCCGCTGCGCGGCTGGCCGCCCACCTGGACGCCGGCCGCGACGTCGTCGTCCTCGCCGAGGGCGACCCGCTCTTCTACGGCTCCTACATGCACATGCACAAGCGGCTGGCGCACCGCTACCCGACCGAGGTCGTCCCCGGGGTGACCAGCGTGAGCGGCGCGGCCGCCGCGGTCGGCCGGCCCCTGGTGGAGCGCGACGAGGTGCTCACGGTGCTCCCCGGCACGCTGCCGGCCGACGAGCTCGCCGCCCGGCTGGCCGGCACCGACTCGGCGGCGGTGATGAAGCTCGGCCGCACCTTCCCGCAGGTGCGGGAGGCGTTCGAGCGGGCCGGCGTGCTCGACCGGGCGCTCTACGTCGAGCGGGCCACCACCGACCGTCAGCGGTGCCTGCCGCTCGCCGAGGTCAACCCGGCGAGCGTCCCGTACTTCTCCCTCGCCCTGCTGCCCAGCCCGCTCACGCCGCAGGTCACGGAGCCGGCCCAGCCCTCCGGCGAGGCGGCCACGCACGGAGAGGTCGTCGTCGTCGGCCTCGGTCCGGGCGCGCGGAGCTGGACGACCCCGGAGGCCGCCGAGGCGCTCGCCGCCGCCGACGACCTCGTCGGCTACGGCCCCTACCTCGACCGGGTCGCGGCCAACCCGCGCCAGACCCGGCACCCCAGCGACAACCGCGTCGAGGCCGACCGTGCCGCGCACGCGCTGACGCTGGCCCGGGAGGGGCGGCGGGTCGCGGTCGTCTCCAGTGGAGACCCGGGCGTCTTCGCCATGGCCGCCGCCGTGCTCGAGGTGGCCGAGCGCCCCGAGTTCGCCGGTGTCCCGGTGCGGGTCGTCCCCGGCCTCACCGCCGCCCAGGCGGTCGCCTCCCGGGTGGGGGCCCCGCTGGGGCACGACTTCTGCGTGCTGTCGCTCTCCGACGTCCTCAAGCCCTGGGAGGTGATCACCGATCGGCTGCGCCACGCCGCCGCCGCCGACCTGGTCATCGCCCTCTACAACCCGCGCTCGAAGCACCGCCCGCACCAGCTCGGCGAAGCGCTGCGGGTGCTGCTGGAGGTGCGCCCGCCGGAGACCGTGGTGGTCGTGGGGCGGGACGTCGGCGGGCCGGAGGAGAGCCTCCGGGTCACCACCCTGGGCGCGCTGGACCCCGCGACCGTGGACATGCGCTGCCTGGTGCTGATCGGCTCCTCGCAGACCCGCGTCACCGCCTCCGGCGCGGTCTACACCTCCCGCCGCTACCCGGGCTGACACGCCGGGGCGGGGAATGCCCGCGCGATCGTTGCCCTTTCCCACCGTCGTGGCACCCCCGACGCTCAGCAGAGCCCCCGCGTTCTGGACCACCGCCGGCCTGCTGCTGCTCGTCCTCGCGGCCTCGGGGGTGCCCACGCCGCTGTACCGCGTCTACCAGGAGCAGTTCGGCTTCGGGCCCGGCATGCTCACGACGGTCTTCGGCATCTACGCCCTCGCCCTGCTGGCCGCCCTCCTCGTGGTGGGTGGCCTCTCCGACCACGTGGGCCGCCGGCCGGTGGTGGCCGGCGGGCTGCTGCTGCAGGCGGTCTCCATGGCCGTCTTCCTGACCGCCGACAGCGTCGGCTGGCTGCTCACCGCCCGGGTGCTGCAGGGCCTGTCCATGGGCGCGCTCACCGGAACCCTCGGCGCCCTGCTGCTCGACACCCAGCGCCCGGCCCGCCCGCTGGGCCCGCTGGTCAACAGCGCCGGGCCCGGCATCGGGCTGTCGCTGGGGGCCGTGGGCGCCGGCCTGGTCGTGGAGTACGTCGCCTCGCCCACGCGCTGGGTCTTCGCCGTCCTGACCGGGGTGCTGCTCCTCGCCGCCGCGCTGGTGCCGCTGCTGCCCGAGACCTCCCCCCGCGCACCGGGAGCGCTGCGCTCGCTGCGGCCGACGGTGCGCGTGCCCGCACCCCAGCGCCCGGCGTTCCTCACCGCGCTCCCGGCCATCGTCGCCGCGTGGGCGCTCGGCGGCCTGTACCTCTCCCTCGGCCCCTCGCTGGTCGCCTCGGTCTTCGGCATCGAGGACCACCTGGTCGGCAGCCTGCTGGTGCTGGCCATGCAGGGCACCGCGGCGCTCGGCGCCGTCCTGGGCCGCGACCTCGCACCGGAGCGCGCCATGGTCGCGGGCGCCTCCGTGTTCGCCGTCGGGGTGACCGGCACGATCGCCGCCCTGCTGACCGGGCAGGTCGTCGTGCTCTTCGGCTCCGCCGTCGTCTCCGGCCTCGGCTTCGGCCTGGCCTTCCTCGGCGCGGTCGCCACGGCCAGCGCCGGCGTGGCACCGGCCGAGCGCGCCGGACTCCTGTCGAGCGTCTTCGTCGTCGGCTACCTGAGCTTCAGCGTCCCGGCCGTGGCCGCCGGGGCCGCCGCCGGGGCGTTCGGCCTGGCACCGGTCACCGAGGTCTACGCCGCCGTCCTGGTCGTCCTGGCGCTGGCCGCGGTCGCCGGTGTGCGGCTGCGCCGCCGGGCGACCCCACCCGACCGGACGCCGGACGCCGCGGAGTCGCTGCCCGCCTGAGCCGGGTCGGCGGTACGTCGGATCAGGTCGTGCGCGACCGAACCCATTCCCGGGCCGCCTCCACGGTGTCGGCCACCGCGACCCCCGGCGGCAGCGGCGGGCGGCGCACCAGCACGACCGGCACCCCCAGCTCGCGAGCGGCGGTCAGCTTGGCGGCGGTCATCCCGCCCCCGCTGTCCTTGGTGACGACGACCTCCACGGCGTGCGCCCGCATCAGCGCGATCTCGTCCGCGACGGTGAACGGCCCGCGGGCGAGCACCACCGTGCTGCGCCGGGGCAGCGGCGGCGACGGGGGGTCCACCGACCGCACCAGGCAGTGCCCCGGGACGTCGGCGAACGCGGCGAGCCCCTGCCGCCCGGTCGTGAGGAACACCGAGTCGTACCCGGTCACCACTGCCGCCGCTCGTTGCAGTGACCCGACCCAGTGCCACTCGTCCCCCGGCCCGGCGGTCCAGCCCGGTCGTTGCAGTCGCAGCAACGGAACCCCGGTGACCGATGTCGCCTCCGCCGCCGCCGCCGTCATCCCGGCGGCGAACGGGTGCGTGGCGTCCACGACGGCCGCCGTCGGGGCCTCCCGCAGCCAGGCCGCCAGCCCCGCCGCACCGCCGAACCCACCGATCCGCACCGCACCCACCGGCAGCAGGGGCTCGGCGACGCGCCCGGCCAGGGAGCTGACGACGTCGACCCCGTCATCCACCAGCGCTCCGGCCAGCCGGCGCGCCTCCCCGGTCCCGCCCAGGACCAGCACCCGGCCGGTCACGCCGCGCCGCCGTGCATGCTGATCACGTGACGACGGCGGACCGGACGGACGGCACGGGCCTGCGCTCGGGCTGGACCACGGGCGCCTGCGCGACCGCGGCGGCCACCGCCGCCTACACCGCGCTGCTCACCGGCGAGTTCCCCGACCCGGTCACCATCGACCTGCCGCACGACCGGCACCCGTCGTTCGCGCTGGCCATCGAGCGCCTCGAGGACGGCGCCGCCACCGCCGGCGTGGTCAAGGACGCCGGCGACGACCCCGACGTCACCCACGGCGCGCTCGTCTCCGTGCGGGTGACCCACGGGGCGCCCGGCAGCGGGGTCACCTTCCGGGCCGGCGAGGGCGTGGGCACGGTGACCAAACCCGGGCTGCCGCTGGCGGTCGGCGAGCCGGCGATCAACCCGATGCCCCGGCAGTTCATCGCCGCGCACGTGGCCGCGGTCGCCGCCCGCCACGGCGGCTCCGGGGACGTCGTCGTCGAGGTGTCGGTCGGGCACGGCGCGGAGCTCGCCCGCCGGACCTGGAACCCCCGGCTGGGCATCCTGGGCGGGCTGTCGATCCTGGGCACCACGGGCGTCGTCGTCCCGTACTCCTGCTCGGCGTGGATCGACTCGATCCGCCGGGGCATCGACGTGGCCCGCGCCGCCGGGTACGCGCACGTGGCGGCCTGCACCGGCAGCACCAGCGAGCGGGTGGCCGTCGAGACGTACGGGCTGTCCGAGGACGCGCTGCTGGACATGGGCGACTTCGCCGGGGCCGTGCTCAAGTACCTGCGCCGCCACCCGATCGGCCGGCTCACGATCGCCGGCGGCATCGGCAAGCTCGCCAAGCTCGCCGACGGGCACCTCGACCTGCACTCCGGCCGCTCGCAGGTGTCCTTCGAGTCGCTGGCCGGCCGGGTGCGCGCTGCGGGCGGCCCCCCGGAGCTGGTCGACGGGGTGCGGGGCGCCAACACCGCGCTGGACGCGCTGCAGCAGTGCCGGGCGGCCGGCCTCCCGCTGGGCGATCTGGTGGCCGCCGCGGCGCGGGAGACCGCGCTCGGCGTGCTGCGCGGCGCCCCCGTGGCGGTCGACGTGATCGTCATCGACCGCGCGGGCACCGTGGTCGGCCGGAGCTAAGCCTCGTCCGGTTGGACGGCCCTGCTGCAGGGGCCCGCCGCGAGCTCGCGAGCGGTGGGGGGCAGCAGGGTCCTTCATCGGCATCGGCTCGTCGAGTAGAGGTGGCTGTCGGGGAACTCCCCGGCGGTCAGCACCGAGCCGACGATCACCACCGCCGTCCGCTTCACCCCGGCGTCGGCGACCTGCGCCGCGATGTCGGCCAGGGTCCCGCGCAGGACCAGCTCGTCGTCCCGGCTGGCGCGGGCGACGACGGCGACCGGGCAGTCCGGGCCGTAGGAGGGCAGGAGCTCGGGCACCAGCTCGGCGATCCGCTGCACCGCGAGGTGCAGCACCAGCGTGGCGCGGGAGGCGCCGAGGGTGGCCAGGTCCTCCCCCGGCGGCATCGGCGTGGAGCGGGCCGAGGTGCGGGTCAGGATCACCGTCTGCCCGACGCCGGGAACGGTCAGCTCCCGCTTCAGCGAGGCGGCCGCCGCGGCGAAGGCGGGCACGCCCGGGACGACGTCGTAGGGCACGCCGGCCGCGTCGAGGCGCCGCATCTGCTCCGCCATCGCGCTGTAGACCGACGGATCACCGGAGTGGAGCCGGGCGACGTCGAGCCCGGCCTCGTGGGCCGCGACCAGCTCGGCGGTGATCTGGTCGAGGTCGAGGTTCGCGGTGTCCACCAGCCGGGCGCCCGGCGGCGCGGTGTCCAGCAACTCGCGGGGCACCAGCGCCCCGGCGTACAGGCACACCGGCGCCGTGGCGATGAGACGGGCGGCCCGGACCGTGACCAGGTCGGCGGCGCCGGGCCCCGCGCCGATGAAGTGCACCGTCATGGCTTGACTCCCGACCAGATCGTCACGGGCATGGCCGCCTTCCAGCCGGTGAAGCCGCCCACGGGTGCGGCGGTGGCGACGGCGAGGCGCACCAGCTCGCCACCGTGCCGCGCGTACCGGTCGGCCAGCACCGCCTCGCTCTCCAGCGTGACGGCGTTGACCACCAGCCTCCCACCCGGCGGCAGCGCGGCCCAGCAGGCGTCGAGCACGCCGGGGACCGTCGCGCCGCCCCCGACGAAGACGGCGTCGGGGGCTGGCAGGCCCGCCAGCGCCTCGGGGGCGCGGCCCTCCACCACCCGCAGGTCGGGGACGCCGAGCCGCCCGGCGTTGCGCGCGATCCGCTCGGCCCGCTCCGCGCGCGACTCGACCGCGACCGCGCGGCAGGACGGGTGCGTCCGCATCCACTCGATGCCGATCGAGCCGGCACCGGCCCCGACGTCCCAGAGCAGCTGGCCCGGCAGCGGGGCCAGCCTGGCCAGGGTCACCGCCCGCGCGTCGCGCTTGGTCAGCTGGCCGTCGTGCTCGTAGGCGTCGTCGGGCAGGCCCGGAACGGTGGGCAGCGGCACGGTGCCCGGGTCGGCGACGACCTCCACGGCGGTCACCACCAGCGGGTCGGTCTCGGCGTGCGGCCACCCCGCGGCGGTGCCGGTGAACCGCCGCTCGCCCGGCCCGCCCAGCTGGGCCAGCGCGATGACCCGGCTGGCGCCGTACCCCCAGGCCACGAGACGGTCCGCGACCGCCGCCGGGGACGACGTGTCGGATCCGAGCACCAGCAGCCGCCGGCCCGGCGTCACGTGCGGGGCCAGCAGCTCCACCGGCCGGCCGACGACCGTCACCACCGTCGTCTCCTCCACCGCCCAGCCCAGCCGCGCGCACGCCAGCGTCACCGACGACGGGTGCGGGACGACGTCGACCGCGTCGGCCCCGAGGACCCGCGCCAGCGAGGTGCCGATCCCGGAGAACATCGGGTCGCCGCTGGCCAGCACGACTACCCGCCGGCCGGGGTGCGCCGTGGGCAGGGCGCGGATCGCCGGCCCCATCGGCGAGGGCCAGGGCACCCGCTCCGCGGCCACCGACGGTGGCACCAGGGCCAGCTGGCGGGCGCTGCCGCGCAGCACCTCGGCCGTCTCGATGGCCCGCCGGGCGGTCGTCGACAACCCGTCCCAACCGTCCGCGCCGATGCCCACGACCACGATCGGGCGTTCGGCGGGGACCTCGGGGGCTGGCACGGGCGCCGATCCTAGGCAGCCCTCCCGACCGCGGCCGGCGCACGGGCGCGGGGGCTGTGCCGGCCGGGCCGCGGTCGGGGTCGCGTGCCGCAGCGGATCAGGCGGGCGCGAGGCCGCCGGCGTGCAGCCGCCGCTTGGCGACCGCGATGGGCACCTGCCCGACGACGGCAGGCAGCACCCAGAACACCGGATTGGCCGTCTCGGCGACCAGGAGGGCGGTCACGAGGGCGATGTAGGAGCCGCCGAGCAGGTGCGGCTGGAGCGTGGCCCAGTGGTGCCACGCCCGCCGGCGGGCGAGCGCGCCCGCCACGGCGAGCACCTCCGTGAGCACGGCGACCGGCAGCAGCCAGAGCAGACCCGGCGACGTCGCCGCGAGCACCCCGCCGGTGACGGCCGCGACCACGACGGCGACCTGGTAGCCGGCCGCCGCGGCAACGCCCCGAGCACCCGCGCGACGGGCCGCGAGCCACACGGGCCCGAGGAGCAGCCCGGCGGTCCCCGCGAGGACGTGGACACCGAGCAGGGGGTCATCCATGGCCGGTCTTCCTTCCCGGTGAACCGAACAGCATCCCGGCCGCACGCTGGGCGAGCTCGAGCAGCGCCTCACCACCGCCGTCGGGGGCGAGACCGGCTCCGGCGAGGTTCCCGGTCGCCGCCAGCCCGGCGAACCCGTGGACGAGGGACCACGCGGCCACGACCGCGGCCCGCGCGTCGTCGACCCGGCCGTCGACGGTCAGCGCGTCGACCCCGCGCTGGAGCACCGCGAAGGTCCGTGCCCGGGCAGCGGAGAGCTCGCCGTCGTCCGGGTCGAGGACGTCGGGGGCGAACATCACCGCGAAGTGACCGGGGTGGTCGCGGGCGAAGCGCACGTAGGCCACGCCGACCTCGCGGAAGTCGGAGGCGGCCGCGTCCTCGAGGGCACTGGCGAGCATCCGGTGGCCCTCGGCGGCCAGCGCCGTCAGCAGGCCGGTCCGTGAGGCGAAGTGGTGCCGGTGCGCGGCGTGGGACACGCCCGCCGAGCGGGCGAGCGCCCGGATCGAGACCTCGGCGACGCCGGAGCGGGCCGCCACCTCGGCCGCGGAGCGCAGCAGCACCGCGCGGAGGTCGCCGTCTGGCCGGGTCACACCAGCAGCTTGCCACTGACAACTTGCCAGTGACAAGCACTGATGGACGGCGCTGCTCGGCGACGCGGCCGGGGCCTGCCGCTCCGTCGACCGGCAGGGGCGGGATCAGAAGGGCACCTGCTGGCCCAGGAGGCCGGCTCCGCTGCCCCGGCCCGAGAGGACCCGGCAGAACTCGACGGCGTCGAGCTCCAGCTGCTCGCCGTCCGTCCCCGCCGACCACTGGCCGCCGGCCGGGCCGGTGAGGGTGAGCCGGTACGGCCGGCCGTGCCGCCCGGCCCACTCGGCGACGACGTCGGCGACCAGCACCCCGTCGTGCTCGGGCGTGAGCTCGGGCTCACGGCCGGTCGCGCGGCTGACGTCGACCCGGTGCATCCAGACGTCGCGGGTCAGGACGACGTCGAGCAGGAAGCCGATCCGCCAGAACTCGCGGACCGTGCCGTTGACCTGCTCCTCGGGCAGCTTGACCCGCCCCGCCACCCGGGACAGCCGGCGCCGCCCCCGCAGCGCACGCGGCGCCGTGACCTCGAGCGCGGCGACGACTGCCGGGCCGTCGAGGTCGGCGTGCGCCCGCACCTGCACGTCGGTCAGCGCGTCGATGCCGCCCCCGGCCTTGCCGGCGAGCCGCTGCTGACGGGCCATCTCCCGCACCGAGGCGGCCATCTCCGCCATCCCGAGCACGTGCGCGGCCATGGCCCGCACGTCCCAGCCCGGGCAGTCGGTGGGCCGGCTCCAGTCGTCGGCGTCCAGCTGCCGGAGGAGGGCGACGATGCGCTCGTACTCCGTGGCGGCGAGGCGGTAGGCGGTGTCCCTGTCCAGGGCGGCGGACCGCGGGCGGGGACGGGTAGGGGCAGGAGAGGGAGCGGTCACGACGGACCTCCTCGGATCAGCGGGTGGACGGGTTCCTCTGGTGGTGGCCGAGCCACATGTCCATGACGTCGGGCAGGACGGTGGTGAAGGCTCCGGTCTCGAACGGCTCGCCGGGCGCGTTGGACAGCTGCTGGGAGATGACCCCGCCGACCAGCGCCGTCCAGGCGCGGTAGGCGCGGTCGAGGTCGACGTCCGCGGCGAGGTGCCCGGCGTCCCGCAGCCGGGCCAGCAGCGCGCGGGACTCCGCGTCCAGCGCGACGGCCGGCTCGTACGCCCGCGGCGAGGGCGTGAAGCCGGGCACCGGGCGCCAGAACATGAGCGCGGAGTGGGCGGGGTGCTCGACGGCCCAGCGCACCAGGGCGGTGGTGCCCGAGCGCAGGGCGTCGAGCGGGTCGGCGTCCTCCCGCGTCGCGCCGGCGTGCCGCAGCACGTCGGCGAGCGCACGCCAGCCGCGTTCGAAGAGGGCGTCGTAGAGCGCGTGCTTGCCGTCGAAGTACCCGTAGAGGGACGGCGGGCGGATGCCCATCCGGCGGGCCACCTCACCGAGGGTCAGCCCGGCGACGCCGTGCTCGGTCATCACCTCCACGGCGACGGCGACGACCTCCTCGATCGTCTCCTGCCGCCGCCGCTGTCGGCGGTCCGGCGGTGCCGCCCCGGTCACACGCGCATAGTTTTCCTAACGACGTTAGGAAATCAAGGAGGTCTTAGGTCCCTGTCTCGGGGCGGGGGGTCTGTCGCCGGCCGGGCAGCTCGTGGTCTGATGACGCAGCCACACGCGACGGCAGCGGAGGAAGCCCGGTGAGAATCCGGCGCGGTCCCGCCACTGTGACCGGGGAGCCCGTCCCCACGCTCGGCCACTGCTCCCCCGGGAGCGGGAAGGTCGGGGACGGGCGTCGAGCCGGGAGCCAGGAGACTCCAGCCGTCGTCCCTGCCACCTCCGGGCGTGGACACCCGGGGAGAGGACGCGTGCCATGCGCGGGTACCCCGCATGAGCTTTCCCTTCACCGCCGTCGTCGGCATGGACGACCTGCGGCTGGCCCTGCTGCTCAACGCCGTCTCCCCCGCCGTCGGCGGGGTGCTGGTGCGCGGCGAGAAGGGCACGGCGAAGTCGACGACGGTCCGCGCGCTGGCCGCCGTCCTGCCGCCGGTCGACGTCGTCGCGGGCTGCCGCTTCGGCTGCGACCCGGCAGCGCCCGACCCCGCCTGCCCCGACGGCCCGCACGAGCCGGGTGCGGCGGCCCGCACCCGCCCGGCCCGGCTGGTCGAGCTGCCCGTCGGCGCCTCCGAGGACCGGCTCGTCGGCTCCCTGGACCTGGAACGGGCGCTCACCGAGGGGGTCAAGGCCTACGAGCCGGGCCTGCTCGCCGCCGCCCACCGCGGGGTGCTCTACGTCGACGAGGTCAACCTGCTGCACGACCACCTGGTCGACCTGCTGCTCGACGCCGCCGCGCTGGGCACCGCGTACGTCGAGCGCGAGGGCGTCTCGGTGCGGCACGCCGCCCGCTTCCTGCTGGTCGGCACCATGAACCCGGAGGAGGGCGAGCTCCGCCCGCAGCTGCTGGACCGGTTCGGGCTGACCGTGGAGGTCGCCGCCCCGCGCGACCCCGCCGTCCGCGCCGAGGTCGTGCGCCGGCGGTTCGCCTCCGACGCCGACCCGGCCGGTTTCGCCGGGCAGTGGGCCGCCGACGAGTCCGCGCTCGCCGCCCGCATCGCCGACGCCCGCGCCCGCCTGCCGCACGTCACCCTCTCCGACACCGCGCTGCGCCAGGTCACCGCCGTCTGCGCCGCGTTCGACGTCGACGGTCTGCGTGCGGACATCGTCACCGCCCGCGCCGCCATCGCGCACGCCGCCTGGTGCGGCCGCGACGAGGTGACCGAGGACGACGTGCGGGTGGCCGCCCGGCTGGCGCTCCCGCACCGGCGCCGGCGCAACCCGTTCGACGCACCCGGGCTCGACGAGGAGACCCTGGACCGGGCGCTGGAAGACAGCCGCCCCGAGGACGACCCGGAGCCCCCGGACGGCCCGCAGGACGGCGGCCCGGACGACGGCGGCCCGGACGACAGCGGCCCGGACGGCGGTGGCCCGGACGACGGCGGCGGCCCGGACGACGGCGGCGGCCCCGGCGCGGACCCAGGCACAGGAAGCAATACACCCATGTCCGACGCCGAGACGCAGGTAGAGCCTCCTATGCCTGGGGACGACGGGGGGGAGGTCCCGCCGACGACCGCCCCGCGCGGTGAGGGCGGCGGGCACACCGACGCGGCCCCGGCTCCGGAGAAGGCCGCGGTCGCTCCGTCCGACCCGTTCCGCACCCGGCGGCTGGAGGTGCCCGGGATCGGAGCCGGGGCCGCGGGCCGCCGGTCGCGCGCGCGGTCGGAGCGCGGCCGGGTGGTCGGGTCGACCCGCCCCGAGGGCACCGTCACCAAGCTGCACCTCGCCGGCACCGTGCTCGCCGCGGCGCCCCACCAGCGCGCCCGCGGCCGCAGCGGCCCGGGGCTGCGGATCGAGCGCGACGACCTGCGCCAGGCCGTGCTCGAGGGCCGCGAGGGCAACCTCGTGCTGTTCGTCGTCGACGCCAGCGGCTCGATGGGCGCCCGCTCCCGGATGGCCGCGGTGAAGGGCGCCGTGCTCTCCCTGCTGCTCGACGCCTACCAGCGCCGCGACAAGGTCGGGCTGATCACCTTCCGCGGCGGCGCGGCCGAGCTCGCCCTGCCACCCACCTGGTCGGTCGAGGCGGCCGCCGCCCGCCTCGGCAGCCTGCCCACCGGCGGGCGCACCCCGCTGGCCGCCGGGCTGCTCGAGGCCCACCGCACGCTCACGCTGGAGCGGGTGCGCGACCCGCGGCGCCGGCCGCTGCTGGTCGTCGTCACCGACGGCCGGGCCACCGGCGCGCGCGGCGGCGACCACCTGGGCGAGGCCCGCCGGGCGGCCGGGCTGCTCGCGGCGGCGGACGTCGCGAGCGTCGTCGTCGACTGCGAGTCGGGGCCGGTACGGCTCGGGCTGGCGGCGTCCCTGGGGCTCCAGCTCGGTGCGCAGACGCTGCGCCTGGAGGAACTGGGCGCCGAGTCCCTGGCCAGCACGGTCCGCGACGTGCGGAAGGCCGCCTGATGCCGCAGGGACAGGTCGCCGTCGTCCCGCAGGACGGGCTCACCACCCGGCAGCGGCGCAACCGCCCGCTGCTCGCGGTGCACACCGGCGAGATGAAGGGCAAGTCCACCGCCGCGTTCGGCATGGCGATGCGGGCGTGGAACCAGGGCTGGTCGGTCGCGGTCTACCAGTTCGTCAAGAGCGCCAAGTGGAAGGTCGGCGAGGAGAACGCGCTGACCGCGCTGGGCCGGCTGCACGAGCAGACCGGTGAGGGCGGGCCGGTCGTCTGGCACAAGATGGGCGCGGGCTGGAGCTGGTCGCGCAAGCACGGCGAGGAGACCGACCACGCCGCCGACGCGGCCGAGGGCTGGGCACAGATCAAGCGCGACCTCGCCGCCGAGGCGCACCGGTTCTACGTGCTCGACGAGTTCACCTACCCCCTGAAGTGGGGCTGGGTGGACGTCGACGACGTCGTCGCGACGCTCACCGCCCGGCCCGGCAGCCAGCACGTCGTCATCACCGGACGGGACGCTCCCCCGGCGCTGGTCGAGGCCGCCGACCTGGTCGTGGAGATGACGAAGGTCAAGCACCCGATGGACGCCGGCCAGAAGGGCCAGCGGGGGATCGAGTGGTGACCACGGGCGGGCGGGAGCTGCCCCGGATCGTGGTGGCCGCACCGTCGAGCAACGCCGGCAAGACGTCGGTCACCACGGGGCTGATCGCCGCCCTCACGGCCCGGGGGCTGACGGTCTCCCCGCACAAGGTGGGCCCCGACTACATCGACCCCGGCTACCACGGGCTGGCCGCCGGGCGGCCGGGCCGCAACCTCGACCCCTGGCTCGTCGGCGAGGAGCGGATCGCGCCGCTGCTGCTGCACGGGGCCCGCGGCGCCGACGTCGCCGTGGTCGAGGGCGTCATGGGGCTGTTCGACGGCGCCACCCACCCGAGCGTCGAGCCCGGGTTCGCCTCCACCGCGCACGTGGCCGGGCTGCTGCGCGCGCCGGTGGTCCTCGTGGTCGACGCCTCCTCGCAGGCCCGCAGCGTCGCCGCCCTCGTGCACGGGTTCGCCACGTTCGACCCGTCGGTGCGGCTCGGCGGCGTCGTGCTCAACCGGGTCGGCAGCGACCGGCACGAGGCGATCCTGCGCGAGGCGCTCGGCGCCGCCGGCGTTCCGGTCCTCGGGGCGATCCGGCGGCTGGAGACCCTGCACACGCCCTCCCGCCACCTGGGCCTGGTGCCGGCCGCGGAGCGCTCGGCCGAGGCGGTGGCCACGGTGCGCCGGCTCGGGGAGGTCGTCGCCGCCGGGGTCGATCTGGACGCCGTGCTGCGGCTGGCCCGCTCGGCACCCGACCTCGCCGAGCAGCCGTGGGATCCGGCCGCGGAGGTGGCGCCGACCGGCAGCCGGCCGCGCATCGCGGTCGCCGGCGGCCCGGCTTTCACCTTCGGCTACGCGGAGAACGCCGAGCTGCTCGCGGCCGCCGGTGCCGAGGTGGTGACCGTCGACCCGCTGCGCGACGAGGCACTGCCCGCCGGCACCGCGGGGCTGGTCGTCGGCGGTGGCTTCCCCGAGGTCTACGCCGCCGAGCTGTCGGCCAACGAGTCCCTGCGCGCCGACGTCGCCGCGCTCGCCGCCCGCGGGGCACCGATCGCCGCCGAGTGCGCCGGCCTGCTGTACCTGGCCCGCGAGCTGGACGGCGTCCCCATGTGCGGGGTCCTGGACGTCGGGACGGCGATGGCCCCCCGGCTCACCCTCGGCTACCGCGCCGCGGTGGCGACCACCGACTCCGTGCTCGCCGCGGCCGGCACCCGGGTGCGCGGCCACGAGTTCCACCGCACCCACGCCGATCCCCCGGCCGGTCCCACCCCCGCCTGGCAGTGGGCCGCCACCGGTCCCGAGGGGTTCGTCTCCGGCGGGGTCCACGCCTCCTACCTCCACCTCAACTGGGCCGGCAGCCCCGAGCTGGCCCAGCGCTTCGTCACCGCCTGCGCCCCCGCCGTCCGAACGGAGCACGCCCGTGCACATCGCTGAAGGCTTCCTGCCCGCCGGCCACGCGATCGGCTGGACGATCGCCGCCGCGCCCTTCGTCGTGCACGGCGCCCGGGCCGTGGTCAAGGAGGTGCGGGAGAACCCGGAGTCGACGCTGCTCCTGGGCGCGGCCGGGGCCTTCACCTTCGTGCTGAGCGCGATCAAGCTGCCGAGCGTCACCGGCAGCTCGAGCCACCCGACCGGCACGGGGCCGGGCGCGATCCTCTTCCGGCCCCCGGTGATGGCGCTGCTCGGCACGGTCGTGCTGCTGTTCCAGGCGCTGCTGCTGGCGCACGGCGGGCTGACCACGCTCGGGGCCAACGCCTTCGCCTTCGCCGTCGTCGGGCCGTGGGCCGGGTACGCCGTCTACCGGCTGACCCGCGCCGCGGGGGCCGGGCTGCTACCCGCCGTCTTCGCCGGGGTCGCGGTGGCCGACCTGGCCACCTACGTCACCACGTCGGTCCAGCTCGCGCTGGCCTTCCCCGACCCGGCCAGCGGCCTCGCCGGGGCGCTGGCCAAGTTCCTCGGCGTCTTCGCCGTCACCCAGATCCCGCTGGCCATCGGCGAGGGCCTGCTCGGCGTGCTGCTCTTCCGGGTGCTCACGGTCAACGCCCGCCCCGAGCTCGAGCGGCTCGGCATCCTGAAGCCCGCCCCCGTTCCCGCGGCCGTGCCCGCCGGAGGTGCCGCGTGAACCGCCGCGCGCTCGTCAACGCCCTCCTCGTCGTGGCGGTGGTCGCGCTGTTCGCCGTTCCGCTGCTCCTCGACGGGGGCAGGTCGGAGTTCGGCGGCACCGACGCCGCGGTGACCGAGGAGCTCGAGGCCGACGGCTACACCCCGTGGTTCGACTCGCTGTTCAGCCCGTCCGGTGAGGTGGAGTCCGGCCTGTTCGCCCTGCAGGCGGCCCTCGGCGGTGGCGTGCTCGGCTACGTGCTGGGCCGGCTGCGCGGCCGGCGGACGGCAGCTCCCGCGCCCGCCACGAGCACGCCGGCGGAGACCGACCCGCGGTGAGCGGCCTCGCGGTCGACGACGCGGCGTGGCGCAGTGCGTGGCGCGGGCGTTCGCCCGGGGACAAGCTGCTGCTCTGCGCCGGCCTCGTCGGCTGCGCGCTGGTGCTGCCCGCCTGGCCGGGCAGCGTGCTCGTCGGGCTCACCGCCGTCGGGCTGGCCCTCGGCCCGGCCCGGGTGCCCGCCCGCACCTTCGGCCGGGCGATCCGCTGGCCGCTGGCGTTCATCGCGATCGGTGCGCTCACCGCGGTGGTGTCCGTCGGCGACGGCGGCATCGGCTGGGCCCCGGACGCCGCCGCGCAGGCCGGCTCGCTGGTCGGGCACGCGGTCGCCGGCAGCGCCGCGGTCCTCCTGCTGGCCACCACCACGCCGATGTCGGACCTGCTGCCCGCGCTGCGCCGGCTCCGGGTACCGGCCGCGGTCGTCGAGGTGGCGGGCGTGATGTACCGGCTGCTGTTCGTGCTGCTCGACAGCCTGCACACGATCCGCGAGGCGCAGACGGCGCGGATGGGCTGGTCCTCACCGCGCCGCTCCTACCGCTCCGCCGGGCTGCTCGCGGCCGGGGTGCTCACCCGCTCCTGGGACCGCGCCCGCCGGCTGCAGGAGGGCCTGGCCGGCCGGGGCATGGAGACCGACCTGCGCGTGCTGCCCGAGGTGCTGCCGTCGTCCCGGCTCTTCCTGGCCACCGCGCTCACCGGCCTGGCGGGGATCGTCGCGGTCAGCGTGGTGGTGGCATGAGCCACCGGACCCTCGGCGCCACCGGGCTGGTCGTCGGCTACGAGCGCGGCCGCCCGGTCCTCGACGGCGCCGACCTCACCGTCCCCGCCGGCCGGCGGCTGGCCGTGCTCGGGGCCAACGGCTCGGGCAAGACCACGCTGCTGCGCTGCCTGTCCGGCGCGCTGCCGCCCGTCTCCGGCGCGGTGACCGTGGACGGGGTGCCACTGGAGCACACCCGCCGCGGCCTGCGGCAGCACCGGCAGACCGTCCAGCTGGTGCTGCAGGACCCCGACGACCAGCTGTTCTCCGCTTCCGTGGCGCAGGACGTCTCGTTCGGCCCGCTCAACCTGGGGCTGGACGAGGACGCGGTGCGCGCGCGGGTGGCCGAGGCCCTGGACCTGCTCGCCGTCGACCACCTCGCCGCCCGGCCCACCCACCAGCTCTCCTACGGAGAGCGGAAGCGGGTGGCGATCGCCGGTGCGGTTGCGATGCGGCCGTGCGTGCTGCTGCTCGACGAACCCACCGCCGGGCTCGACCCCTCTGCGGTCACCGAGGCGCTGGCCGCGCTGTCCCGGTTGCAGGAGCACGACTCCACCGTGGTGATGAGCACCCACGACGTCGACCTGGCGCTGCGCTGGGCCGACGAGGTGGCCGTCGTCGTCGACCGCGCGGTGGTGCAGGGCGCCCCTGACGACGTCCTCGGCGACGGCGAGCTGCTGGCCCGCGCGCGGCTGTCTCGCCCCTGGGCGCTGGAGGTCGGCGCCCGGCTGCGCGAGCTCGGTCTGCTCCCCGAGGGCCCCCTCCCCCGGGACGCCGCCGGGCTGCTGGGCGCCCTGCCCGACCGTCCCGGCGTGCCCACGTGAGGACCGTCGGCATCGGGCTGTCCTCCGGGGTGAGCGCCGCCGAGGTGCTCGCCGCCGTCGACGCCGTCCTCCCCCGGCCGCCCGGGCCGGTCCGGCTGGCCACCCTGGACACGCGCGTGCGCGAGCCGGGGCTGGTGGACGCCGCCGCCCGGCGCGGCTGGCCGCTCGCCGGTCACCCGGCCGAGGCGCTGGCCGGGGTGCGCGTGCCCGCACCGTCCGGCGCGGTCGCCGACCGGGTGGGCACCCCGTCGGTCGCCGAGGCGGCGGCGCTCCTCGGGGGCGGGGTGCTCGAGGTCGGGAAGACGGTGCGCGGCCGGGTGACCGTCGCCGTCGCGCGGCCGCCGGACCCGACCGCCGACCCGCACCGGACCACCCCCACCGATGCAGCAGGAGGACCCGTGACCACCCAGCCCACCGGCGACGGCGTGCACCCGGTCGGGCTGCGGCTGGCCGGCCGGCGCGTGATCGTCGTGGGCGGGGGTACGGCCGCGCACCGCGGGGTGACCGGCCTGCTCGCCGCCGGCGCGGAGGTGACGGTGGTCAGCCCGGGCCTGACGCCGGCGCTGGAGTCGGCCGCCACCGCCGGGCACCTGGAGTGGTGGCCGCGGCGCTACGCCGCCGGGGATCTCGCCGGGGCGTGGTTCGCGCTGGCCGCGACCGGCGATCCCGACGTCGACACCGCGGTGGCCCGGGACGCCGACCGGCACCGGATCTTCTGCGCCCGCACCGACGGTGCGCGGGCCGGCGCCGAGCTGCCCGTCACCGGCCGCGCCGGCGACCTCGTGCTGGCGGTCCACGACGCGGCCGACCCCCGGGCGGCGGCCGGGCTCCGCGACGCGGTCCTCGCCGGGGTCGCCGACGGCACCCTGCCGGTCCGCCGTTCCGACACCGGGCCGGGGCGGGTCGTCCTCGTCGGTGGCGGCCCGGGTGATCCGGGGCTGATCACCGTGCGCGGCCGGCAGGCGCTGGCCACCGCCGACGTCGTCGTCGCCGACCACCTCGGCCCCCAGCCACTGCTCGCCTCGCTCCCCGCCGAGGTCGAGGTCGTCGACGCCTCCAAGCTGCCGCGCGGCCGCTCGATGGCCCAGGAGACCATCAACGACCTGCTGATCACCCACGCCCGCGCCGGCCGCCGCGTCGTGCGCCTCAAGGGCGGGGACCCCTTCGTCTTCGGCCGCGGCTTCGAGGAGGTGCAGGCCTGCACCGACGCCGGCATCCCCGTCG